>CAMARC010000110.1 GCA_945860405.1 Candidatus Kuenenia stuttgartensis
GGTGTGCCGGGGCGGCTCGATCGGATTCGCCGCGGCCAGGAGGTCCATGTGTTCGTCGATCAACCGACCAGCGGCCATGCCCTGGCATCGACCCTCACGAGCCTCCGCCGGCTCACGCCGGGGAAGCTGATCGTCCTCGCCGAGGAGAGGGCGCTGGCGACGCTGGGTGGGGGAAGGCGGTTTGCGGAGCGGGTGTCGCGGTGGTGCAACGATTGCCTCGTCGCTCCGGAGGGGGTCCTCGATGCCGGAGCCGGGAGCCGACAACTGGCAGCGTATGCCCGCATCGACCGGCTCCTTTCCGGGCTCGGATCGCGCGACTGCGTGCTGCTGGTCGGTGCGAATCTCGTTCCTGGCCCCGATCCTGGGGATCCAGGCGATCCCGGAGAGCCGCAGGTCCCCCTGGCCGTGCTCGTCGATGCCTGGCTGGAACTTGCCCATCCGGCCGAGGGGAGCTTCCGGAAGAAACGCGTTGCCTAGCGAGCCCTCGATCGGGCATGGACGGAATCGGATCGTGGGGGGCACAATTCGTGGGCCTCGCTTCCTTCGCGCCGGGCCGGAGACGACACTGTCGTCCATCGGCTGCGATGACGGCGGGCGGCGACGGACAGACACCGATGAGGGATGAGGGATGAGCGCAAAAGTGGGTGGTGGTGACGTGGGTGGCAAGCACGAGGGATCACCGTTTGACGATCTCGATGTGGCGGTCGGCGAGGCCGAGCCGCTCGCCCCGCACACGTGGCTGGGGGTCGGTGGCCCGGCAGCCTGGTTTTGCGAGCCGGTCGATGTCGCGGCGCTCGGCCGGGTGGTGAAGCGCTGCCAGGAACGCTCGATCCCGCTGCGGGTCATCGGCGGCGGCTCGAATGTCCTCGTCCCGGCGGCGGGGTTTGCGGGGATGGTCGTTCGCCTTTCGGCACCGGTGTTCAGCACGATCGAGGTGCAGGGATCGGCGGTGCTGGCCGGCGCCGGCGCCAAACTCGTCCATGTCGTGGCGGCAGCCGTCCAGGCCGGCCTGTCGGGGCTCGAGACGCTCGTCGGCATCCCGGGGACGGTCGGGGGGGCGCTGGTCGGCAATGCCGGCGGCCGCGGCGGCGACATCGGGGACACGGTGCGGTCGGTGACGGTGATGACTCCCGACGGCTCGGTCGTGGAACGGGGGGGGGCCGATCTCACCTTCGGATCGCGGTGGAGCAATCTCGACGACGTGATCGTCATCGGCTGCCGCCTCGAGCTCGAGGCCGAGGACACCGACCTGCTCACCAAACGGATGCAGAAGCGTTGGATCGTTGATCGCACTGAGCAACCGGCCGGCGTGCGAACGGTGGCGATGATGTTCAAGGATCCCCACGGTTCGACGGCCGAGGCACTCGTCACCCAGGCCGGAGCCCGCGAGATCCGCGTCGGTGAGGCATCGATCCACGGTCCCCGGTCGAACTACGTCGTCGCGCAGCCCGGCTGCACCAGCGACGACGTCCGCCTCCTCGTCGAGCGGGTCAGGGCCCGGGTGCGGGAACGGCTCGGCGTCGAACTCACCCCCCAGATCGAGCTCTGGTGAGCGGCCGGCAGGCGATCCAATGACACCCAACCCCCGCCGCCGCGTCACGACCCCGGAGCCTCCCCCGGAGGATCCCTCGATTTGGAAGGCGATTCTCCTGCGGCGCGTGGGGCTCGGCGCGGTCGGCGTCGTCCTCGCGGCCGTGGGGCTGGCCGCCTTCGTCTGGCCGCGGGTGGCCGAGCAGGTGGGGGGGAGCGACGATGTCGTGCTCGTCCCCGACGCGATCGAACTTCGTGGACAGGCGCCGTGGGTGAAGGCCGACATCCGCGCCGAAGCGCTGCGGGATGCGAGCCTCGACCATGGCCTGCCGCTTCACGACCCGGAACTGGCCAACCGCCTCGCCCGTGCCTTCGACATGCACCCCTGGGTGCGGCAGGTCGTGAAGGTGGAACTACGCCACCCGGCCGCGGCGCTCGTCGAGGTGCTCTGCCGCGAGCCGGCGGCTATGGTCGGTGTGGCCGGGGGGTTGCTCGCCGTCGATGCCGAGGGGGTGGTCCTCCCCAGCGCCGACTTCACCGCCGATTCGGCGGCGGCCTACCCACGGCTGGCAGGGATCGAGTCGAGCCCCCAGGGGCCCGAGGGGGCGCGGTGGGGCGATCCGACCGTCGAGGAGGGAGCGGCGCTAGCGCATGTCATCGGACCGGAATGGACGAAGCTCGGCATGAGCGAGTGTCGAGCGGTGACGATCTCCACCGCGGACGGCCCGCGCCGGGTGTGGGAACTCGTCGGCGCCGACGGCAGGATCGTCGTGTTTGGATCGGCCCCGGGGCGCGAACTCGAGGGCGAGCCCTCGGCGGCGGCGAAGATCGCCCGCTTGCGGGCGCTCGATGGAACGAACCCAGAAACGAACCCAGAAACGAACCCAGAGAAGGTCGACCTCCGCGACGCCCCGGCCAGATCGTGAGGCCGCCTGAGCGTCGCTCGAGGACGACGCTCACGCCCGGCCCGTCGTGTCTTCGCCGCCCCGTTCGAGGACGAGCGTGCGGATCTCCCGGAAGGCCGGGTGGTCGGCTGAACGGCACCACTCGAAGAGAATCGCCTCCGTCGTCGTCAGGATCGCCCCGGCACCCTCAAGGCGGCGGAGGGCAACGTCATGATCGATGCTGTGCCGGGAGCTGACGGCATCGACGGCCACGAACACCGTCATCCCGGTGGCGAGGAGATCGAGGACGGTCTGACTGACGCAGACGTGGGTCTCGAGGCCGCAGATTACGACGGCGCTGACGCCGCTCCCTGCTGCTGCCGCTGCATCGAACCCGGGGCAGCCGGCACAGCTGAACGACAGCTTCTCCTCGGCCGGCGGGAGGAGGAGGCGGAGCCGGGGGGCGGTGGCCCCGAGCCCCTTGGGATATTGCTCGGTGAGGAGCCGACGAACCCCGAGGATCTTTGCCGCTGCGGCCAGCCTGGCCACGCGGGCCACGAGCCGCTCGGCTTCAGGGATCACGGCAAGGAGCCGCTCCTGGACGTCGATCACGCACAGCAGCGACGTAGCGGGGAAGAGGCGCATGGGAATGGCTCCGGGGGATGGAGGGGAGTGTAGCGGTCTGAGGGCGTTTCCATCGGGGGGGCAAGCGTCCGACCGACTTGCCCCCGGAGGGGGTGATCGGCTATTTCCCTTCCGACGAAGCCGCGGTGTTGGCCGACAGACGCCTTCCCGGCAGCGGACGGCGCGGAGGGACGTGGCATGAGCGATGCGACGATGCGGATCACCACCCGACGGCTCGACGGGCAGCGCCGGCTCGTCAGCGACATCGTCCGCCTCTCCAACCGGGTGCCGATCTTCCCGGTCGATCGGATCATGGCGCTCTCCGAACTCGAGGCCGTCCGCCGGGCGGCGCTGCCGAGGATCGGGTGGTCGGCGGTGTTCATGAAGGCCTACGCGATCGTCGCCCGCGACCGGCCGGCGCTGCGGAGCTGGTATGTGCCGTGGCGAATCCTGACGCCGTGGCGCCGGCCCCGCTGGGCGACAAGCCCGGTGAGCGTCGCTTCCCTGGCGATCAGCCGGCCGCGCGATCCAAACGGGCCCCACGCCGATCCGGCCGATGTCGCCCTCGACCCCGAGGCGCTGTGGTGGGCCCGGCTGCGGGAGCCCGACAACCGTCCGCTCACCGAGCTCCAGGCCGCGATCCACCGCCATGCCACGGCGCCGGTCGAGGAGGTCTTTGCCCGGCAGCTCGAGCTTGTCGGTGTGCCTGGCCCGCTCCGCCGCCTCATCCTCCGCTGGAATGCCCACGCTCCCTCGGTGAAGCGGGCGCTCCGCGTCGGGACGTTCAGCCTCTCGACGCTGGCCGGCGAAGGGGCCGCCAACCGCATGCACCCCACCTTCCTGACCACGAGCCTCACCTGGACTCCGCTCGATGAGCGCGGGCGGATGACCGTCACGCTTCTGGCCGATCACCGCCTCCTCGACGGCGTTCCCGTCGCCCGGGCGCTCTCTGCCCTCGAGGAGACGCTCAACGGGCCGATCCGCGCTGAGCTCGCCGCGCTTTCCGGCACCGGGCCGTCAGCCCGCTGAGGCCCCGGGGAGCGCGCGGAGGGCCGCGAGGAGCGGCGCGAAGGCCGCGCCCCGGCCGGTAAACAACGCCCGCCTGGCCGTCTCCGTTGCGACCTCGAGAAGGATGTCGAGCCGTTCGGCAGGGAGCGCTGGCTTGATCCGCTTGCTCCATTCCGCGGCCACCCAGCCCGGTGCCGCGGTCAGCTCCTCCCAGCCGAGCTCGAACAGATCGTTGCAGCCGGCGAGCCGGTAGAGATCGGCATGGACGAGCCTTTCGGCCGGGTGACCATCGGGGAGGGGATGGACGTGGACCAGCCCGAACGTCGGGCTGACGACTTCGGCCGGGTCGATGCCGGCCGCGGCAGCGAGTGCCTTGACGAACGTCGTCTTACCGGCGCCGAGGTCACCATCGAGGGCAAGGAAGGCGTGTGCCGGGAGCGTGGCGGCAAGGGCTCTGGCGAGGGGGCCGAGCGCTGCTTCGTCGGCGATCGTCACGATCACCGTGGCCGCAGTGGGGGATGGATCACGTCCCGTCATGGAGCCATCCTTTCGGCTCGAGCGGCTCGATGGTGCCATCGGCACTCCGGGCAACAAGGCCCTCCCCGGCCGCCACCTCCCCGAAGATCACCGGCATGACGCCGATCGGCGGATCGATGACCAGCGCCAGGGCAGCGGCGGGGGGTAGGGCGAGGAGCAACTCGAAATCCTCGCCGTCACTGAGGGCATGGTCGAGCGGGCTTATGCCATCGGCGTCGAGCCGACTGCGGCGGACGGCGTCGGGATGGATCGGCACGCGGGACAGGTCGACGATGCCGCGGGTAGCACTGGCGTGCATCATCCGCGCCAGATCGAGCGACAGCCCGTCGCTGATGTCGATCGCGGCGTGGACGGGGAAGCGGGCAGCGATCTCGAGGGCCTCGCGGCAGCGCGGCTCGACATCGAGGTGGCGGCCGAGGAGGCTGCCGCCGCACGGCCCGGTGACGACGAGGAGATCGCCTGGCCTGGCGCCATCGCGCCGCCAGGCCGCCCCGGGAGCAATGCTGCCGATCGCCGTGACGCTGATCACGAGCGGGCCATCCCAGGTGTTTGTGTCGCCGCCGGCGATCGTCACCCCGAACCGGGCCGCAAGTGGGGCAAGGCCGGCGTAGAGCCCCGCGCCGATCTCCGCGGCGCCCAAGCGCGGCAGCGCGACGGCCACGACCGCTGCCTCGGGGCGAGCGCCCATCGCGGCTAGGTCGCTGAGATTGACCGCCAGCGCCTTGTGGCCGACGCGCTCGGGGGTCGTATCGCCGCCGAGGAGGAAGTCGACCCCTTCCGTGAGCAGATCGACCGTCACAACCGTGCGGCGGCCGGCAGGGGGCCGGAGCACGGCGGCATCGTCCCCCGGCGGCACCTCGAGTCGAGGATCGCGGGGGAGATGGGCGAGCAGCCAGTCGACAAACGGCGCTTCCAAGGGAGCGGCATCCGGGGGAGTGGAGCCTCGATTGTAGGCTCCCTGCCAGATTGTCAGCGCCGGATCGTGTCGCTGGTGAGATGGCCGAAGAGCGTTTCACGGCCGCGGAGGACGTAGAACTTCAGCTGTCCGAGGTTGTCCTCGCGGGCCTTGTCGAGGACGTAGACGATGTTGTCGGGGGAGATCGTCTCCCAGACGTGGAGCCCGACGAGAATGTCCCCCTCGCGGATCCCCTGATCGCCGGCGGGGCCACCGCTGCGCACCGACGTGACCAGCAAGCCGCCCCGGTAGCGCGATTGGAGCCGCTGCACCTTGGCCGCGGCCATCGGCTCGACTTTCAGGCCGAGCTCGTGCCAGCAGCGCTCCCCCTGACCCATCGCCTGAGGGCGGGCGGCGGCGAGCGGGACCTCGATCTTCGTCTCCTCACCACCCCGATTGACGCTCACGAGGACGCTGTCGCCCGCCTTGTGCCCGAGCATCGCCCGCTCGACGTCGAGCTGCGAGCTCACCGCGACGTCGGCGATCTGCGTGATCACGTCGCCGGCCCGAACGCCGGCCGATTCCGCCGGGCTCTCGCGGTGAACCGTCTCGACAACGAGGCCCGGTGTGCTTCCCTGCTTGCCGACGATGCCGTGCCAGGTCTTGTCGATCCGTTCCGACGAGATCAGCTCCGTGACGATCACCATCGCCCGGTCGATCGGGATCGCGAAACCGATCCCCTGGGCACCGGCGCGAACGGCGACGTTGATGCCGATCATCTCGCCGTCGATGTTGAGCAGGGGGCCGCCGGAGTTGCCGGGGTTGATGCTGGCGTCGGTCTGGATGAGGTCGTCGTAACGCTGCGTGCGGCTCACCTCGACGCTGCGGTGGAGGGCCGAGACGATCCCGCGGGTGACGGTGTGCTCGTAGCCGAAGGCGTTGCCGAGGGCGAGCACCGTCTCGCCGATCATCAGATCGCCAGACGTCCCGACGTCGATCACCGCGAGGCTTGCCTCAGCGGGGATCTTGATGACGGCCAGGTCGGTCCGCGGGTCGTGCGAAAGGAGCGTCGCCGTCGTCGTCCGGCCGGAGGCGAGGGTGACCTCGATCCGCCTCACCCCTTCGACGACGTGGTAGTTGGTGACGATGTAGCCGCGGGGATCGATGATCACCCCGGTGCCCATGCCGTTGACGCGCCGCAGTTCGCCGCCGGCCTCTTCGTCGGTGTTGGCGATGAGCTTCTGGCCGTGGATGTTGACGACCGAATCGCGGGCCTTCTCGATGGCCTGGACGATAGCGGTGCGCCGCGTCTCACCAGCTTGGGCGGGTCGGGCCATCGGGGCCGACAAGACCATGGCCACGATCGGCAGGGCAACCCACGGACACCGCATGGTGGACTCTGCTCCGGCCCGCTCGCTCGCACGAACCGGTGCGTCATCCGCATCCCTGCGGCGACCCCGGCCTCAAGGATGATCGGATGTGGCCGGTGGACGATTGACCCGCGCACCCGTTCGACGGCACACCTTTCCCAGTTCGCACCCCGCGGTGGGGGGCGATGCCGGTTTCAGGGGGATTGTTCCGGGGAGAACAGCGCGACTGAGATTGGGTCAAGGTTCCGGCCGACAGCGGGGCCAGCCTCGACGCGCGCGTCAAGATTTGCCGGGCTTGTCGGGTTTGCCAGGCTTATCAGCGTCGCCGTCGGCGAGGGATGCCGGTGAGCGGGGCGCCGGAGCGATCAGGGCGGGAAGGAACTGGAGGAGCAGGAAGAGCCCCATGGCGACGAGGACGACCATCGGCCATAGGCCTGCCAGCCGCTCGCCGAACTCCCAGCCGGTCTGCTTGGCGATCCCACCGAGGAGCGTGGCGCAGACGATCACCGCCAGGGCGAGGAGGACGATGCCGCAGCCGAGCGAAGCCATCGTTCCCTTGAAGGTGCCAATCTCCGTGAACTCTTCCTGATGAAGATCGATCCCGCGCCCCTTCGTCAGGCTCCGCGGCACCGTCTCGGCAAGCTCCACGCCCCTGGCCGCGTCGTCCCAAGAGGCCGCTGGAGGATCCTCGCTCCCGGTGCGCCCCGCGATCGCGGCGCGGAGCACTTCCAGGATCGTGCCGCCCCGATCGAACGACGAATCTTCTGTCCCCTCAGGACCCGCCCAACGCCATGCGTTGGCGCTGACGCTGCGTCTTTCCTGATCGGCAGGCTCCGCCGGGACTTCCACGCGCACGGTGCCATCGGTGGCGACGACGGTGATCGTCAGGCCGGGCTCGTCGGCGCGGACCACCTGCCAGCGGACCGGCGGACGCGACGGGCAGGTGAGGCCGATGGCGAGGGTCGACCAAGCCGCGTCCCCTTCCGGTGCCCCGAGGGTGGAGAGCCGCGTGGGGGCGCCTGCGAGGACGCGGATCAAATCGCTATCGCGGCAGAAGGCGCGGAGGACGTCGTCCTTCGAGCGCCCCACGAGGCGGTGTTCGAAGTTGATCGTCTCGATGCCGGCCGCTGGCAGCCGGATCTCGATCCAGTTTCGCAGGCGGGCCATGAAGGGATGGAGCCGGTCGGGGAGGATCGGCACGAGGATGGCGCCCGAATCGCGGCGGATCATGTCGAGCTCGTAGGCGTAGAGCATCGACAGATCGAGCGGCTGCGAGAGGATCAGCGGCCGGCCGGCCTGAACGAGCTTGCGGACCACTTCGGCCCGATCGTCGCTCCAATCCGAGGAGGCGACGAGGACGGCGTCGCAGGTGGAGGGATCGAGGAGGTGTTCCCAGGAGACCGACCGCGGGGAAGGCTCGAGCGGGGCGACTCCAGCCGGTAGGTCGCAGGCGACGGGGATGCGGACGCCACCGCGGAGAGCGGCGGCGGCGACGGTGGCAGTCGAGGGGTCGATTCCGAGCAGGCCGAGGTTCATCGTTGCAATTGTTCCCCGCACCGGGGAAAGTGACCAGTGGGGAATCGTTCCGCGGCCGGAGTTGACCCCGGAGCAGACCCGACAGGAGCCGGCGGATCCGCCGGGAAGGCCGGTGGCAACGTCGAGCGGGCCGAGCGTGGGCGAGCGGGCGACGACGGCGGAGACGCTCCGCGCGGAGGTCGTGTCGATCGGTGACGAGCTGACGACGGGGCAGCGGCTCGACACGAACAGCCAGTGGATCTCCCGCGAACTCGGCGTCCTCGGAGTCCCCGTCGCCTTCCACACGACGATCACCGACAGCCTCGACGATGGGATCGCCGCCTTCCGCATCGCCGCGGAACGGGCCGAGATCATCGTCGTGACCGGCGGGCTCGGCCCCACGGCCGACGACCTCACCCGGGATGTCCTGGCGCGGGTGGCCGGCGTGCCGCTCGACCTCTGTGCGGCGGCCCTGGCCGACGTCGAGGCCCGGTTTGCCCGCCGCGCCGTCCCGTGCCCGGAGTCGAACCGGCGACAAGCGCTCTTTCCCCGCGGGAGCCGGATCATCGCCAACCCCGAAGGGACAGCGCCGGGCATCGATCTCGATCTTCGCCGGACGTCGTCTGCGGGGAACGCGCGGGTGTTTGCCCTCCCGGGAGTGCCCGGCGAGATGCGCACGATGTGGCAGGCGACGGTCGGGCCGGCGATTCTCGCCATGCTCCCCGGCGCTGGGACGATCCGCTTCCGGCGGATCAAATGCTTCGGCGCCGGCGAGAGCGCCATTGAGGCGATGCTCCCCGATCTCGTCCGTCGGGGCCGCGAGCCGCTCGTCGGGATCACGGCCCACGAGGCGACGATCACGCTACGGATCGCTGCCCGTGGCCGCGATGTGGCAGCCTGTGAGGCGGCGATCGCGCCCACCGAAGCGGTGATCCGAGAGTGTCTCGGCGGAATCGTCTACGGCACCGAAGACGATGAGGTCGAGGATGCCGCCCTCGCGGCCCTCGCCGCGGCCAGGGCTACGCTAGCCACCGTCGAGGTCGGCTCGCTTGGGCAGATTGCCGGTCTCCTCGCTGCAGCGGCGGCCCGGGGACCGGAGGGAAGATTTCGCGGTGGCGTCGTCCTGCCGGGGATCGCGGCCGGGACAACCGTCACCGAGCTTGCCCGGCAACGGCGCGCGGACTCCGGCGCCACGCACGCCCTCGCCGTCGGGCCGATCGTCCCCGCGGCGGAAGCGATCGGGGAGAGCGGCGGAGGGGTGGCGATCGTCGAGATCGTGCTGGCCGGGCCCGACGGGATCACGCGGCGCGAGCACCGCCTCGGCGGGGCGGGTACGGTTCGCCTGGCGCGGGCCTCCAAGACGGCGATCGATCTGGTGCGGACGACGCTTGTTCCGCCGACTGGCGACGATCAGCCCCGCGGAGCGACCCGATGACGACCGACGACCACGATTCAGCCCCCTCGCGCTCCGTCGCAGCGGTGCTGCAGACGGCGATCCTCGCCCTCGGGCTCGTGATCCTCGTGTCGCTGATCGCGGCGCCCGGGGTCATGGAGCGGATCCAATACGCGAAGGTTCGCGGTGAGCTCGCCGCGATCCGCGATGCCGCCGCGGTCCGTGAGCTGGCCCCGGTCGGCAAGCTGTTCACGACCCTGGCGCGGCTCATCGGGCCGACCGTGGTCAATGTCACGACGACCCGCCGCCTCCTTCTCCCCATTGATGAGAGCGTGGGCCTGCGGGGGAGCGGATCCCTGGGCGCCACCGACACCGAGATCGGTTCGGGGGTGATCGTCGCCGCCGACGGCGTGATCGTCACCAACAACCATGTCGTCGACGAGGCCGATCGGATCGAAGTCACGCTCGCCGATGGGCGCCGGTTTGTCGCCAACCTCGTGGGGGCCGACGAGAAGCGCGATCTCGCCGTCATCCGCATCGACGCCACCGATCTCCCCTGTGCGTCGTGGGGGAACAGCGACTCCCTCGAGGTCGGCGAGATGGTGTGGGCGATCGGCAATCCCTACGGCCTCGACCGGACGCTGACCTACGGGATCATCAGCGCCGTCGGCCGCCGCGGCGTCGTCGGCAACACCTTCGGCGACTTCCTCCAGACCGATGCCTCGATCAATCCGGGCAACTCCGGCGGGCCGCTCGTCGACGTCCACGGAAGCATCGTGGGGATCAACACCGCCATCGCCCAGCCGGGCTCGAGGGGGATCGGCTTCGCGATCCCGAGCAACACCGCCCGTCGGGTGTGTGACGAGATCATCCGTGACGGATCTGTCGAGAGTGGATTTGTGGGGATTCAGCCGGAGGATCCTCCCGCCGGCTCGAGCGCCGTGGCGGGGGCGGCCCTCGTTCGGGCCGTCATTCCCAACGGCCCGGCCGACCAGGCGGGGATCAGGGCCGGGGATCTCGTCGTCAGCTTCGACGGCGAGCGCGTGGCCGGGTCGACCCATCTGTCGCTCCTCATCCTCAATGCCGAGGTCGGTGGTGACGTGGTGATGGAGGTCGTTCGCGGCGACCGGAAGCTGACCTTCACCGTCCGCGTCGGGCAGCAACCGCGCCACTAAAAAATTGCCGATTCCCGGGCCCCGGATCTCAGCGCGTGGCGGCACGGGGGAGCCGGATCCGTCCGATCTGGAAATCGGTGATCGCCGCCGTGCAGAGCATCAGGACGTCGAGGATCAGGGCCACATGCCAGACCACGGGCCCCGGCGCGGCGATCTGGAGCGTGAGGTGTGCCGCGAGGCAGGCGCAGGTCACGACCCGCACGAGGCGCCGGTCGAGCCACAGGCCAGCGGCGGTGACCAGCAGCGGATAGACCGCCACGAGCGGGCCCGATTTGCCGTCGACGAGGGCGAGGAGCCCCGTGACGAAGATCACGTCGGTGAGCACCAGCGCCGCGGCCAGCCAGGTTCC
>CAMARC010000111.1 GCA_945860405.1 Candidatus Kuenenia stuttgartensis
GGGAGACGCGGGTCGCGCCGGGTGCAGTCGTGCCCCTTGTCGGCGAGATCGGGGTGGCCACTCACCTGTACCCCTTCGTCTTTGAGGACAAAGAGCGCGGGCGTTCCCAGCGCCATCGCCGGGAGGACGGCGTGCAACCGGGAGGTGACGACGAGCCTGGCGGCGGCCAGTTTGTCGAGCATCGCCTCCGCCGCGCGAAACCTCTCCCTGGGACCCATCTCGCGGCTCACAAGCGCCGAATGATGGCTCGCGCCCGGACGCCAAGCCTCCGGCATGCCGGCAATCCGCGCAAGCACGCTGTCGACGGAATCGGCGGGGGATTCACTCGCCGCGCCGGCCGCGTGGCGGAGCCTGCGGACCTCGGCTGAATCGGCGAGGGCAGGGGGGAGCGCGGGGAAGAAGTGCCCCCGGAAAGGATCGACAAACAGCACCTCGCCGCCGAGCTTCCGCGGCCGCGGCGGCAGGGTCATCGTCAGGCAGCCGGAGAAGTAGGCATCGATGCCGGCTTTACGGAGAAAGCTCGTCGTGTCGAGGTCGCGGCACCCGATCGGCTCGTGTCGCCGCAGGTAGGCGAGCGACTCGTCGGTCACCATCGCCGCTCGGGCCGGCCCCGTGGTGACGTGGAAGGAGACAAACAGGGGGTAGACATTCGGCGGCGGTGGCCAGTGCTCCGGGCACTTCATCCACCAGCCGTTCATGATCACCTTGACCGGCCCGGCCGAAGCGATCGCTCCCAGGCGCTCCCGCTCCACGAGACGATCGACGCGGGGGAGGAATCGAAGCGCGGCGAGCGACTGAACGGCGTCGCCGACGTTGCCGGACGTTCCGTGGACGAGAAGTCCGTACTTCACGACTCGCCCCTGGTCGTCAGCTTCCAGCCGGCTGCGGCGTCCGGCCGGCGGGGCGGAGGCGGTTGGTGTCGAAGGAGCCGCGGTCGAGCCCCATCATGTCGAGGAACGTGTCGATCCCGACGACGCGGATGCCGAGGCGTTTGGCTTCCTTGAGCATCCGCTCGCGGCGGGTCTCGTCGGCGGGCCGCCAGCCGGCCGGCTTCTCACCGGCCACGATCCGCGGCGGGCCGGCGTCGACCAGGAGCGTCGTCGACGGGTTCACCGACGGCTCGACGCGACCACCGCTCCGCTCCACGAGCCGGGCGAGGTCGTCGGTGTCCTGACCGCCATCCCGATCGACCTGCACATAGCCGACGAACACCGCCTCGAAGCCCTGACCGGGGCTCCACAGGCTCGTGGCCACGCCGTCGCCGGCGAGGATCGGATCGCGCGTCGACTGGTGGCGGACGCGGGCCCGGGCGACGTTCGGCCCTTCGATCGCCTGGATCTCGACCACGGCCTTCTTAGCGCCAATCTGCGGGCGGGGGTCGTTGGGGTTGTAGATGTTGAAGACGGTGCCGGTGCGCAGGCCCTGCGTCGATGTGACATCGAGAAGAAGCGTCCCCTCGACCTCGTTAACGGAGACGACCTGTCCGTCGAAGCCGTCGATCCGATCATCCTTCGGCGTCGCGGCGAGGACCATGTCCTGGAGGCCCTTGTCGGCCACGCGGAGGTCGGCCAGGATCTCGTTTTGGCGGGCGATCATCCCCTCGCGCTTACGGAGCTCGTCGAAGAGCTGGGTCACCTGCCCCTCCGCCTTGGCAGCCTTGTACTTCGCCTGCTGATCGACGGCGACCAGCGGCTCCCCCTTGGCGATCTCCTCGACGAGGAGCTTCATCCGGTCGGATGCCTCGTTCGCCTTTTTGAGATCGGCCTGAAGCCGCGCGGTCAATTCCTCGTACTGCTCACGCCCCTTGTTGAACTCCGCCCGCTCGGCCTCCGCATCGGCTTCCTGCTTCTTGAGGAGTTGCTCGAGCTCGTTTTGCCGGTTGCGGGAATCGGCGAGGGCCTGGTCCTTGCCCGTCTCCATCGCCAGCTTCTCGGCCTGGAGCGTCTTGAGCGCCTCGTCCTTGCTCTTGACGGCGCCGAGCAGCCAGTCGGAGAGCTTGAGGTAAGCCTTCTGGTCGTCGCGGAAGTCGCCGTACTTCTTCTCGAAGGCCTCGTTCGTCTCCGTCTCGACGTCGGCGACGGCCGTGCCCTCGGGAAAGCCGAGGATGCCGAGGAGCTTGGCGCGGTCCTCGGCCACCTTCTGCATCTCCTGCTTCGCCTTCGACGAATCGGCGTTGGCCGCCGTCATCGCCGTATCGGCGTCGGACGCCTTTTTGAAGAACAGGTACGTCGTCACCGCGAGGATGAACGTGAGCATCACGAACACGATCAGCGCGATCGTCAGGCCCTGCTGGGCACTGGCGCGGTTGGCGGCCATCTGCTTGCTTCCCCGGGGGCTGAGCCGACCCTCATGGTCGGCCGGTGGACACGTCTTTTGTGGGCTATCGACGCCGCGGCGGGCCGGCATCCACAGTCCCACGGATTGTACGGGTCGTACCGGCCGCGGGGTCTGTCAGGCCCTCGCGGAGGGGGAAACAAGCCCCTTCCAGTGGATCGACCGGCCTTCCGCCGCCATTCGCCCCATCACCGCCAGCCCCGTGGCCCGAAGCAGCCGCCGCCCGGAGAGCGTCGTTCCGGTGCCGGTTTCATCGCGGTCGGCCAGGCCCGACCGGATCGTGCAGAGAAAGGCATCGATGCTCACCTGATACATCGTCCCCGCATTCCCAAGACTGCAGCGGTCGGCCTCCCAAGGGGTTTTCCCTGCTTCCTCGACGGTTCCGCCGAGGAGGTCGGCCCGCCCGTGGCTGCCGACAACGCTCTCGACACTCCCCCGCGGCGTGGCCGAGCGCCGGCACGAGGCGTCGAGGACGACCCCGGAGGCAAACCGGTAGCGAACCCGGACGGCCTCCGGCACGTCGCCGCCGTGCCCTGCCGCCGGAGCCTCGCTCCGCCCCACCGGCTCGACGGCCACCGGCTCGTCGTTACCGAGGAGCCACAGGGCCCGGTCGAGGGCATGGACATGGTGCTCTAAAAAAGAGCCGCCGGAACGACTCGCGTAGGAGATCCAGTTGCGTTCGAGCTGCTCCGCCGCGGAGGCCGTCTCCGGAAGAGGCTTCCACCAGGGGAGGCCGCCGTCGTGATGGAGGGAGATGGAGCGAATCGTCCCCACCGCCCCATCGAGAACCCGCTCCACCGTGCTCACCGTCGGGGAAGAAAAGCGGCTGCACAAGCCAGAGGCGACGACGAGCCCGCTGGCCTCCGCCGCATCCAAGGCCGCGGCAAACCGAGAGAGCCCGGCAGGATCGATGGCGGCGGGCGTCTCACACCAGACATGGAGGCCGGCGGCCACCGCGGCCTCGAGGTGGGCCGGGCGGGTCGACGGTGGGCCGGCGAGAATCACGACATCGACCCCTGAGCCGACGAGGTCAAGGGCAGCCCCGGGGCCGACATACCGCCGCTCCCGGGACGCCTCGAAGCGGTCGCCGAGGGCGTGCGCGAGGAGGCCGGCGCTCGAGGCCACCTGATCCTCGAAAAGATCAGCCAGCGCCACGACGCGGACGGCCGGATCGGCGATCGCCGCCTGCATGGCAGCTCCGGTGCCACGACCACCGCACCCGATCAGCCCGACCCGCAGCGTTCTTCCCCCGGCGCCGTCGGCCGCGAGGCTCCGCTCCGACAGCCCTGCCAGCTCGAATGCCGCAGCGGGCAGCGTGCACGCCCCGGCGAGGAGGGAACGACGGGTCAACGCTGACGCGCGGGAAGGCGTGGACATGCGGTGGGCTCCGGAGAGGTGGGGGCACGAATCGACCTGTCGCCGGCCGACACTGTAGCAGTCGGCGGAGGAACTCATCCACGCCCCTCTCCGCCGACGAACTAGTCTTTCCAGCGGGCGAGGAACTTCATCAGCGGTTGCTCGAGCTCGTGCGGCTCGACGCCGAAGGCGTCAACGAAATCCTGGAGACGCTCCTCCGGGCCGTCGGGCGCGAGGGGCGGCTTGGCACCGATCGCGGTGATGTAGTCGACGAGCGCTGCTTTGCGGGTCTGGGCGAGGAATGCCGTCAGCGCCCAAGCCCGCGCATAGGCGTCGATCGCCCCCTCCGTCGCCCGGAACGGCTCGTCGCCCCGAACGATTTCGTCGAGCACCCCGGGGCGATAGCTGGAGAGGAATGTCTCGAGACGGGGGCGGTTGACCCCGCCGATCCGCTTCCAACCGCGTCCCCCCGGATCGGGCGTTTCGAAAAAGGTAGCCACCCCCTCGCTGAGCCACACCGGCACCGGCGCGAGCCTCCGGTGCATCTGGCAGTTGAAGGCCATCTGGTGGCTCGCCTCATGAACGAGCGTCGAGACGAGCCCGGCCGCCTCGGGGCTGGCGAGGATCTCGAGCC
Source organism: Candidatus Kuenenia stuttgartensis (assembly GCA_945860405.1). GTDB lineage: Bacteria > Planctomycetota > Planctomycetia > Pirellulales > UBA1268 > QWOP01. The sequence continues at coordinate 4,325 of CAMARC010000111.1, forward strand.
CCGCGCGGCCGGCCGACGTTGCCGGTCGGCGGGCGAGCTGGTCGCTGCCGGTGAGATCGAACGTCGTCACCCGGTTGGTGAGGAGATTGTAGTAGCCCACCACCCGGTCGGCTGCGGCGCCGAGATCGCGGGCGGCGTGCGCCTCGTAGCGTTCGCGGTCGGAGAAGATCACGATTACGAGTGGCCGGCCCGGTGCCTCCACCTCGACGCCCGCCTTGCGCCAGTAGTTGATGAAGGCATCGTGGAGCTTCTCGAACAGCGCGCCACACCACTGGGCGTAGGCCCGCGAGGTGTCGAAACAGATCACATAATGGCGCGTGACGAGGAGATCGAAGCCCTCGGGGAGCTCGGCGAGGATCCGCTTCCCCTCCTCGCGGGGCGTGGCGGGGCTCGACGCCGCGTCGACCGATCGCCGCGAACGGATTTCGTTCCCCTGGAGCAACTCCAGCCGCTGGTCATCGAGCTCCAAAAGCATCGCGCCGTCGGCCGCCTCGATCACGACCGTTCCCTCGAGCGCCCGTTCCCCCTCGTCCCCGCGAACGACCACGGCCACCCGCTCTGGAGCCGTGGCAGCCTCCTCGACCTCCGGTGGAGACGCCGCCCCACGGGCAAGGGCGATTCCCCACGCGGCGACGAAGGCCGCGCAGACCAGCCGGAGGCTCACAGGAGCGATTTGCATGGCAATTCCGATCGTGGCGACGGGGGATCCCGATGCCCTTCATGCGACCAGTTCGCGGGCCCAGGGGGAAGGCCAACCGGGCATCCTCCTTGGCCGCAGGCCGGGGTGAACGGCGCGAAGTGGCCTTGGCGGCGCCCCCACCGGGCCGCTACCGTCTCGCCCCGATTGCCGTCCCTGGCGTGCCCGAGCCCGGCCCTTCCACCCCACTGCGATCCCATGGCCGCCACCCATCCCAGCCTGCCACCATCCCCCCGGCCACGGCGCTCGAGCGGAGCCGCGACGGTGCTGGCCTGCGTGCTTGTGGCCCTGCTCGCGGCGCCAGGCTGCGCCGGCTGGCGACCGTGGCGCAACCGGGAGAAGGAAGCCCGGCTTGCAGAGAAGTATGGCCCGACCGCAAAGCAGCGGATCGAGACACTCGATGAGCAGTCCAAGAAGGCCAAGGGGGGCAGCGGCGGCGATCAGGTGACCTTCACCCGCGACCTCATGCGGCAGGTTCTCGAGGAGCACGATCCACGCGTCCGCTGCGAGATCCTGCAGACGGCGGCCGAGTTCGACACGCCGGCGGCCGTGGCGATCTGCAAAGGCGCTCTCCAGGATCCCGACGAAAGCGTGCGGACGACCGCCTGCGAGGTGTGGGGGAAGCGAGGAGGCGCCGAAGCCGTTCAGCTTCTCTCGCAACGATTCCAGACCGACTCCGAACTCGATGTCCGGCTCCGCGCGCTGCGGATGCTCGGCAAGCTCGAGGACAAGGACGCCATCCCGGTCCTCGCCAAGGCGCTCGAGGATCCTGATCCGGCGGTTCAGTACCGGGCCGTAGCGGCCCTCAAGCAGGTCAGCGGCCGCGACCTCGGCAACGACGTCAATGCCTGGCGGGCCTGGGCCGCCGACCCGGCCGCCGACCGCAACGACTGGTCGATCGCGGAACAGTTCCGCAAGCTGTTCTGATCAGGGCCCCGGCGGAAGCTCCGTCGACCCTGCGGGCGCTTCCGTGCCCTCGTGCTGCGCGGCCTCACGGCCCGGCCTCCTCTCTTCGCTGACCGGCACGCTCGCCGTTCGCTTCTCCGGCTCCCCTGATCGGCTGCACCGATCGATCCTCGTGTGCCGGACAGTCAAACCGTGCGTTTGATTCCTGGGGGGCAAGCTGCCTGAACCCTCCCGCTGCGGAAGACGGGGTCAACGATCGCGCCGCCAATTCGGCCGATAGCTCATGGCGATCGTTCGCAACCACAGCCCCTCAACCGTCTTGTGTCCCCCCACATGACCGCGCGTCATCCCGCCTCAGCCGAGCCCGCCGCCCTGCGCCCGTCCCCACGGGCCGACCGGCGACTCCGTGTTCCCGCGATCCTCGCCGGCTGCTGCGCGGCGATCGTGGCCGGCGGCATCGTCCTGCCGTCATACGATTCGGCGACCGTCGCCGCGCCGACCGGCAAGGCCTCCGCGATGCGGAAGCGGATCATCGATGCCTTCGGCGGCAAACCGAAGACCACCGAGCCGCAGGAGTTCATCGCGGCGCCGACGCCTCCGCGCCCCGACGAGATTGAGCGGCTGGAGAAGTCGTCGCGGAAGTTGACCTTGCCCCCGGCGCCAGCGCGTCTGGCCATGGCGCCGACGAGCATTCCCTCCTGGAGTGACGTCAAGCACCTCGCCCAGGACACGGCTCGGAAGATCGTCCCCGGTCGCGAGGAGCCGAGCCCCGGCAACACGCCGATCGCCGAGCCGATGCCGACCGTTCTCGAAGCCACATCGCGGGGCGGAATCGCGGAGGGGAATGCCCCGCGGCCCCCGGCCAATCAGCGATTCAACCGCCTCAAGAGCCGGGTTTCGCAGACGCTCGCCGCCTACCAACGACGTCCCCTCAACACCGCGCAGCACACCCCCTGGGAAGTGATGCACGGCTTCATCGCCTTCGGCATCCCCTCGAAGGTGCGCGTCGGCGGGCCGTCGGGCGATCCGATCAACTCGATCGGTTGGATGAACTCCGGAGGGCGGTGCAAGGGCCAGGTGATGCTCGCCACCGAGGATGAGCGGCTCGTGGCGATGCGTGGCGTCGGTGTCCAGGGGCACCAGGCCCAGTACCTCGCGATCCTCGCGCAGTGCCGGGTGGCGCTCAATTCACCGATCCAGGTCGAGGGGACGGAGTTCACCGTCGCCGACCTCGTCGAGGAGGAGAAACTCGCCTGCCTCTCCGGCACCGAACTGACCTTCGCGCTCATCGGTCTGGCGCATTATCTCCCTACCGACGCCGAATGGACGGCCCGCGACGGCCAGATCTGGACGCTCGAACGGCTCGTGTCGGAGGAGATCGAACAGCCGATCCGGGGTGCCCCGTGCGGCGGCACGCACCGGCTCTTCGGGCTCTCGTATGCCTGCCAACGGCGGCTGCGGGCCACCGGCACGCTCGACGGCCACTACGCCCGCGCCGACCACTTCGTCCGCGACTACCAGCGGTTCGCCCTCACGAAGCTCCAAAACCCTGACGGCAGCTTCAGCACGGAGTGGTTCAAGTATCCGGCCGACCGAGAGGACGACGTCGACCGCAAGGTGCAGACCACCGGCCACATCCTCGAGTGGCTCGTCGGGTCGCTCGAGCAGGATCAGCTCTATCAGTCGCGGGTCGTGTCGGCGGTCGAGTTTCTCTCGGCGGCACTCCTCCGCGAGCCCTCGCGGGAATGGAAGCTCGGCCCCCTCGGCCACGCCCTCCACGCCCTCACGATCTACCAGGAACGGGTCTGGGGGAACGTGCTTCCAGGCGGGATTGCGGCCTACAGCGGCTCGATGAAGGCGGCCCCGGACGCGGCGCGGACCGCAACGCGGACCGAGATGGACCGCTCCGAAGTGCCCGACTCCCTCCTCCGCTGAACCATCGGCTCTCCTCACTTTCTTGATCCGTTCCCGTCCGCTCCGTAGGCTGTTCCGGCGGCACAGGCCCGTCTGAGGCGTGCCGCACCGCCTCTGCTCGGTGACGAACAGGCCTCCTCAGGGGCCCCTTCGCCACTCGGGACCAGTGCCCGGCGACAAGGAACGGCCCCGTGAGCCCGGCTGACTTCCCACCGCAGCTCGAACATCTCCTCGAGGCGGCGGTGCGCCTGTTCGGCACCTCGACGGCCGACGCCATGCTCCTTCTGGTCGACCAGCGGCTCGACTGGGATCACGTCCGCTCGCTCGTCGGCTCGAGCCAACCGTTCCTCGTCGCGGCCGACGAAAAGAACCACCTTGCCGGCTGCGAAGATTGGGGGCTGCGCCGCGTCCTCCTTGACGTCGCCGGGTTGCCGGTCCACGAGCGGCTTGCCCAGGCGCTCCTCGAATGCGTCGCGGCGGAGCTCATTGCCCCGGAAGCCCAGGTCGTGGCGATCTACTCCGGCTTCGAGGCGGGCACGATCGACTCGGTGAGTGTCCTGCGGCTCGAGGAGCATCTCGGCCAACTCACCAGCCGCGACCTCCGCAATCTCGAGACGAAGGTGCCGCTCGAGACGCTCAAGCAGGTGGTCGACCTCGCCGTCGAGATCGGCCGCGAGGGGCGCGAGGGGAAGCCGGTGGGGACGCTGTTCGTCGTCGGTGACACGCGCAAGGTGATGGCATCGAGCCACGCGACCGGCTTCGATCCGGTCCGCGGCTACTCCCGCGCCGAGCGCAACCTCTCCGACCCGCGGGTCCGCGAGGGCATCAAGGAGATCGCCCAACTCGACGGCGCTTTCGTCGTCGGGCCCGACGGCACCGTCGAGGCCGCCGCCCGCTACATCGACGCCTCCGCCGAAAACGTCTCCGTGGCCAAGGGACTCGGAGCCCGCCACTGGGCCGCCGCCGCGATCACCCGCAAGACGCGGAGCGTCGCTGTCGCCGTCAGCGAGACCAACGGCACCGTCCGCCTTTTCCAGAACGGTGAGGTCGTCCTCCGCATCGAGCCCTTCCGCCGCGCGATGAAGTGGAAGGATTTCGAATACGAGCCGCCGTCGGGCGACTGATCCCCACGCTCGTCGAAGCATCCTCGCCTCACCTGCCGATGCCCGTCCCTGCGACCTGCCGGGTAGACTGCTCCCGTGATCGCGTCCGGAAGGCCCCGGATGCGTGCGCTGTCATGCTTTGGGGGCAATCATGTCGAACGTCCGTTTGCACGGTCTGGTGTGGGGCGCGGTGATCGGCCTGTGGCTGGGGGCGTCGCCCACCGCCGCCGCCGACCTGACCATTCTCGCCCCGCGTCCCCATGAGGTGATCCAGCGCGTCGGCTATCAGCCCGGTCAGGCGCCCGGGGGGAACTTCGCCGCGGGGCAAGCCGACGTGGCGATCGAAGTGGAAGCCCCGGTGCCGATCGACCGCGCCACGGCGGTGGCGAGGGTCGTGCCGATCGAAGGGCCCCCGGCCGTCGCGGAACCGGTGTGGACGCAGGTCGAGTTGGCACCCGGGGCGAAGGTGGGCCTCCACACCGGCAGGCTCCTCGTGCCGGCCCGCGGGTGGTTCCGTCTCGAGGTCAGGATCGATCGGGCCGACGGGGCAACGCCGCTGACGGCGAGCGTCGAGCCGGTCGGCGTCGGCGAGGTGTTTGTGATCGCGGGGCAGTCGTATGCCACGAACACCAACGACGAGAAGCTCACGGTCGCCGATTCAAAGCAGCGCGTCGTCGCCCGCGACTGGGCGACCGGCGGCTGGCGGGTGGCCAACGATCCCCAGCCGGCCCCCGACGGGAGCGACGGCGGCTCGATCTGGCCAGCGGTGGGGGACGAACTCGCCAAGCGACTCGGCGTGCCAGTCGGGTTTGCCAATGTCGCCTGGGGAGGCACGTCATCCTCCCAATGGCAGCCGGGGACGGATCTTCACGATCGCCTCGTCGCCACCGGAAAAAGCCTCGGCCGGTTCCGCGCCGTCCTCTGGCAGCAGGGGGAGTCGGATGTCATCAATCACACCTCGACCGACGACTACGTCGCGGCGATGGAGCGGATCCGCGGAGCGGCCGTGCGGGCCTGGGGATTTGAGCCGGCGTGGCTCTGTGCGAAGTCGACGCACCATCCGACGGTCTACAACGATCCTGAAGGGGAGGGGAGGATCCGCGCGGCGGTCGACCGCCTCGTGACGATGCCGGGATTCGGCCCCGGCCCCGACACCGACGCGCTGCAAGGGGATTCCCGCGGCGACGTGAACTCGCGCCGGCATTTTTCTGCCATCGGCCAGAAGCGTGCCGCGGCCCTCTGGGCCGGTGTCCTTCTTGATCGACTGGCGACGATCCCGAAGGGGGTCGAGGCGGCGTCGTTTCTCCTTGCCGATCTCCATCTCCTCGAGCCCGCTTGGACGAGCGACGTCGTCTGGCGGGAGAACAGCGTCCTCCGGGCGGCAACTGCCACAGCGCCTGCCAGTGCCCGCCTCGCCTTCCCGGCCGCGTCGATCCTCGCCGTGACGACGGCCGACGGGGCGCGGTCGGTCGAGGCTGGCTCGGGATGGCAGCACGCGCCGGGGAGCCGGGAGATTGTCTTTCCGTTGCCGACGCCCGTTCCTGCGATCCTCGACGCCGATCGCCATCTCCCTGAGAACGCGGAACACGCCTACCGGCACCGCGTCGGCAACCCGCAGGAATGGCTCCTCTACCGTCCCGGCCGCTGGTTCCACGACCGCGACGTCGAGATCACCTACCGCCGGGCCCGCGGGGCGGCTGACGCCTCGGCGATCGAGGTCGTTCATGGCAGCCTGCCGAAGACCCGAGCCCGGCTCGGGGCAGGGGAGCCGGTGCGGATCGGCGTCAGTGGCGACAGCATCTCCACCGGCCTCGACGCCTCGGAGACGACAGGCACCCCTCCCTTCCAGCCGGGCTGGGCGGAGCTTGTCGTGGCGCAGCTGCGCGTGAGCACGAACAGTCATGTGACGCACGTCAACCGGGCGGTGGCGGGCTGGAGCGTGGCCAACGGCGTCGCCGATCTCGATGCACTTCTCGAGTCACAGCCCGATCTCGTCCTCGTGGCCTATGGCATGAACGACGTCGGCCGCCGCGATCCGGCCTGGTTTCGCGAGCAGACGTCGAGCATCCTCGCGCGGGTGCATGAAAAACGTCCCGACGCCGAGATCATCCTCGTGGCGACGATGCTCGGGAACGACGAGTGGATCCACACGCCGCGCGAGATGTTCAACCGCTACCGCGACGAACTGAAATCGCTCGTCGGCACGGGGGTGGCGCTTGTCGACATGACGGCGGTCTGGGAGGAGCAGCTGCGATCCAAGGAGATGTTCGATCTCACCGGCAACGGCCTCAATCACCCCAACGACTTCGGCCACAGGCTCTATGCCCA
>CAMARC010000112.1 GCA_945860405.1 Candidatus Kuenenia stuttgartensis
GACGCCCTCTCCGCCACGCTCGTCCACGCCGATCCGCGCGTCCGTCGCGGAAGCCTCAAGGCGATCGCGGCCCTTTGCCCCGCGCCGGGCAAGCTTGCCGACCTCCTCGACGACACGCTCTCCGATGCCGATCCCTCGGTCGTCATGCCCGCCTTGGAATCGCTCGCCGACCTCGGCCCCGACGCCGTGCCGGTGCTCGTCGAAGCGCTCAAGCACCCGAAGTCTCGCTACTGGGCGACCGTTGCGCTGACGGAGATCGGTCCGGCCGCTGCCCCGGCTGCCGGTGCCCTCACCGCCGCAGCCCTCCATGGCGAGCCGGAAGAACGGATGCAGGCGATGCTCGCCTTGGCCGCGATCGGCGAGCCCGCTGCCGAAGCCGCTGATGAGCTTTCCGCAGCCCTCGACTCCCCCGACACGGCGGTGAAGTCGTCGGCGGCCTACGCCCTCGGGCGGATGCGGGTCGCTTCGGCCGACGCCGCGCTCGAGAAGGCCTCGGCGGATGGCGATCCATTCCTCGCCGGAATCGCCTCGTGGGCCCGGGCCCGAATCCACCCCGAAGACAAGACGCTCGTCTCGGCGGCGCTGGCGACCCTCTCCACCGCCCTCGGCTCCGATCGTGTCAACACGCGGATCGCGGCGATGTCGGCGCTGTCCGACCTCACCGGAAGCCTCGACGACGCTGACGAGGCGACGCTTGCCGACCGGTTCGTCGCGCTGCTCGAGGATGGCCATCCGGCTGTCCGTGGGGCAGCCGCCACGTCGCTTGTGCGACTCGGGCCGACGGCGATCACCGCGTTGGAAAAGGCGCTCGACAAGCCGGCTCTGCGGACGCTCGCGATGGAGCTTCTCGCTGCGGGTGGCTCCAAGGCAAAGCCCGCGGTCGACAATCTCGTTGCAGCGCTTTCCGACGCCGACCCGGCGACGCGTGGCGATGCCGCCGTGGCCTTGGCCGCCATCGGCCCCGATGCCGCCGAGGCGGTCCCGGCCCTCTCGAAGCTCCTTGCCGGCGACGAAAAGGAAGACGCCCTCCGCTATGCCGCAGCCTACGCCCTTGGCCGAATTGGCCCGGCCGCGGCTCCTGTCGCCGAGTCGCTCCGCGGCCTGGCGAAATCGGAGGATGAGCTGATGGCCTCCGTCGCCGTCTGGGCGCTGCTCAAGATCGAGCCGGAGAACAAGGCTCAGGTTGCCGCAGCGGTGCCCGTGCTCCGCAAAGCCCTTCGCAGCCAGCGGGACCTAGCCCGCCTCGAGGCAGCCGCGGCGCTCGGCGAACTCGGCAGCGCGGCCGCGAGTGCCGTACCGATTCTCGAGCTCGTCAGCGAGGACGACCCGCTGCCGGCGGTTCGCGGTGCCGCTGCGGCGGCCTTGGCAAAGATCAAGGCCGTCGAGAACTGAGGCTTCGGGAGGGGAAGGGGGATCTCCGCAGGCAACCAGCCTGCTGTGAGTTTCTTTTCAGGACCGTACGGCGGGCGTGGCAAGGTCTGCGGCTCACCCTGCTTGAGGCTCCAGCAGTCTGCACCGCCAACCGATAGAGAGATTGGCCCGATGCACCGGGCCTTCTCCCCGAATATCGGTGTGGTGCCATGGCTCTTCCTGGGTGGTTCGGCTCGCTGTGGTTGACCCGCTTATCCCGCCCTGCGGGGGAACGGCCGCTGTGGCGGCATCTCCTCCGCACGCCCCCGAAGCGGATCCTGGAAATCGGCCTGGGGGGGCTTACGCGGACGGAACGGATGCTCTCGCTCGTTGGGCCAACCAGCGACGGCGCCCCGATCCAGTACGTCGGCATCGATCGATTCGAGAGCCGCACCCCCACCGATCCGCCCGGCGTGACCCTCAAAACTGCTCATCAGCGGCTCACCCCCCTGGCAAAGGTCCAACTCGTTCCGGGCAACGCCGACTCGGCCCTGGCCCGGGTGAGCAACCATCTCGGGGTGTTTGATCTGGTCCTTGTGTCGGCCGACGACGACGCAAAGCATCTCGAGCGGAGCTGGTTTTTCGTCCAGCGCCTCGTGCGTCCGACCTCCACGATCCTCGTCGAGCCGGCCCCCGGCCGCCCCTGGGAGCCCCTCGAAACAGCCCGGCTGGAGGCCTTGGCGTCGCGGACGGTGCAGCGACGCTCAGCCGCCTGAGAACGGCCAACGAGCGGCCCGGCGGCAGCGAGGCGCCGCCCCGTGGCCCCGCCAGCCACCGGCGGCTACATTGCGGGTTCGGGCGCCCGGTTCCCGGCCCATGGGGGCCGACGGAGCACCCCAAAGCCCAGCGTCATCCCCGCCATGCCCGCTCCGCGCACGCTTCTCGACAAGATCTGGGACGACCACCTCGTCTGCAGCCCTGACGGCGAACAGCCGCTGATCTACATCGACCGACACCTCGTTCACGAGGTCACCAGCGCCCAAGCCTTCGAGGGGCTGCGCGTTGCCGGTCGCCGGGTGCGGCGCCCCGAGGCGACGTTCGCGACGCCCGACCACAACATCCCCACCACCGATCGCCGCCTTCCGATCGCCGACCCGATCTCGAAGCAGCAGATCGACACGCTGCGGTCGAATTGTCGGGAGTTCGATGTCCGCCTGTTCGACCTCGGTGACGCCGATCAGGGGATCGTCCACGTCATCGGTCCCGAACTGGGGATCACGCAGCCGGGGATGACGATCGTCTGCGGCGACAGCCACACCGCTACGCACGGTGCCCTGGGGGCGCTGGCGTTCGGGATCGGCACGAGCGAAGTCGAGCATGTCCTTGCCACGCAGACGCTGCGGCAGTCGAAGCCGAAGTCGTTCGAGGTCCGCGTCGAAGGGGAGCTCCATCCCGGCGTGACCGCCAAGGATCTCGTCCTCTATCTCATCGGTCGCCTCACCACCGAGGGGGGCACCGGCTACGTCATCGAATACACCGGCCCCTGCATCCGCCGCCTCGGGATGGAGGAGCGGATGACGGTCTGCAACATGTCGATCGAGGCCGGTGCCCGGGCCGGCATGATCGCCCCCGACCAGATCACGTTCGACTATCTCCGCGGCCGTGATCTTGTCCCGAAGGATTTCGATCGGGCCGTGGCCCAGTGGGCCACCCTCCCCAGCGATCCCGGTGCCCGCTACGACCGGAGCGAGACGTTCTCCGGCGGCGACGTCGTCCCGCAGGTCACGTGGGGGACGAATCCCGCCCAGGTCGTCGGGGTCGATGCGACCGTGCCCGATCCGGCCTCGATGGCCGATCCGAGCGATCGTTCGAGCGCCTCGCGGGCGCTTGAATACATGGGGCTCGAGAGTGGCACGCCGATCGCGGCGATTCCGATCGATCGGGTGTTCATTGGCTCATGCACCAACAGCCGCATCGAGGATCTCCGCGCGGCGGCCAGCGTCGTCCGCGGCCACACGGTGTCCTCGCGGGTGCGGGCGATGGTGGTGCCCGGGAGTGGTCGAGTAAAGCGTCAGGCCGAGGCCGAAGGGCTCGACCGGGTGTTCACCGCCGCTGGCTTTGAGTGGCGCGAGGCGGGATGCAGCATGTGCCTCGGCATGAATCCCGACACCCTTGCCCCCGGCGAGCGCTGCGCCTCGACGAGCAACCGCAACTTCGAGGGCCGGCAGGGGAAGGGGGGCCGCACCCACCTCGTCTCACCGGCGATGGCCGCCGCCGCCGCCGTGGCGGGGCACTTCACCGATATCCGGCAGTGGCACTACCACTGATCGCTGTCGTCCGTCCCGCGTTCCCGTTCCTTCCCCGAAACAACGCCCGATCGATCCCCACCGCCCCCGACGGAGTTTCTCCCCCGTGCAGCCGTTCACGACCCACACCGGGAACGTCGCCCCCCTCGACCGTGCCAACGTCGATACCGACCAAATCATCCCCAAGCAGTTCCTGAAGCGGATCGAGCGCACCGGGTTCGGGCAGTTCCTCTTTTTCGACTGGCGTTTCCTCCCGGACGGATCCGCCGATCCGGCGTTCGAGCTCAATCAGCCGATCCGTCAGGGGGCAAGCATCCTCTTGGCCCGCCGCAACTTCGGCTGTGGCTCGAGCCGTGAACACGCCCCCTGGGCCCTTGACGACTATGGCTTCCGCGCGGTGATCGCCCCGACCTTCGCCGATATTTTTTTCAACAACTGTTTTCAAAACGGCATGCTGCCGGTGAAGCTCGATGAAGCCGACGTCGACGAGCTTTTTCGTCGCGCTGCCGCCGCCGAGGCCGCAGGCCATCCGTACCGGCTGACGGTCGACCTGCGGGCCTGCGAGGTGCGCGATGATGCCGGATTCACGCGGTCGTTCGCCGTCGATCCCTTCCGCCGTCACTGCCTGCTCGAGGGGCTCGACAACATCGGCTTGTCGCTCAAGCACGTCGACGCGATCGCGGCCTGGGAAGACGCCCATGGCCTGGGCCCGCTGCAGGGCGGGGCGCCGCCGCAGGGCGGGGCAATTGGGTAACTCGCTGGGGATCACCGTGGATCGGCTCAAGACCAACGCGATCTCAGCCCTCGTCTTGATCACTTGGCTGGCTGGCGCCGATGCCTGCGGGCAGACGACGACCCCGGCCGCGCCTCCATCCCGCGCTCCGATCGCTACCCCTGGGCGCGAGATGGAGTCGAAGGTCCTCGTCGACGACTTCTCCGGGCCGCTCCAACTGGCGGCCTCTCCGACCGGCCAAACGCTCTTCACGCTGCGTCTCGAAGCCCGCGACGTTCTCGGCATCGATCTTGCGGATCCGACAAAGCGGTGGACGGCCGTGCCCGCGATACCGGGGAGCGACCCGAAGGCCTTGGGGGTCATCGACTCGAGCACGCTGGCGCTGGTCGTGCGCGAGAACGAGACCTGGTCGATCAGGGTTCACCGCCTGCCAGCGCCGGGCAACCCCGGGGCCGCGGATCCGGTCCAGAGCGTCAAGCTCGGTACATCGGCAGCCTCAGGCGCTGAGCCTCTGGTTGTCGTCAGCCCCGCCCGTGACTGGCTCGCTGTCACCGGCCTGCCCGCTCCGATGCCGAAGATCCTCCGGCTGACGATCACAGGGGCCCGGCTGGGAGCCCCTTCGGAGCGCCGTTGCCCCCCCCTCGGCGATCGACCTCAGGCCGTGACGGTAGGGACCGCCGGCGAATGGGGAGTGTTCCTGCCCGCGACGCCTGACGCCGCCGGCAACGGGAGCTTCTTCTCGTGGGTGTCCCCGAGTGGTGGCCAGCGACTGCTCCACACCGACACCGGGCTAGAGCGCGTCGTCGCCGCCGCTTGCTGCCGGGAAACAGGCCTGTTGTGGGCCCTTGCCGGCGGAGCGATCGGGGGCGGGGCAGAGGGGCTGTGGCGTGTCGATGCAGCCTACGTGGAGGGGCGGCAGGTAACCCGGCCGGTGAGCATCGCGGCATTGCCTGCTCCCACGGCGGTGGTCTGTCTCCCGAACGGGGAAGTGGCCGTCTCCCACGGCCTGGCGACGTCACGGATTGTTCGTTTCACGCCGCGGGCCGGCGGCACCAAGGAGCCAGACCGATGACCCCGACACGCCGCCAAAAGATCGAGGCGATGCTCGCCGATGATCCGGACGACATCTTCCTCCGCTACAGCCTGGCGCTGGAGTTGGAGAATGAGGGGGAGTGGCAAGCCGGACTCGACATCCTCGAGACCCTGGCCCGCGGGACGCCCCCCTACGTGCCGGCGTTCCAGATGGCGGCCCAGCATCTGGTCAAGCACGAGCGCCCCGACGAAGCCCGTGCCTGCCTCCGCGAGGGCATCGAGGCCGCACGGAGCCAGGGGATGTCGCATGCCGCCGCCGAGATGGCAGAGATGCTGATGGGCCTGGGCGCTGTCGGTGAAGGTTGATCCGCTTTAAGCAAGCGTGATCCGCGGACGACGGTCGGGCCTTCGGGTGGGCGTCGCTCGTCGTGCGCTTCACCCGGCAACCGTCTCGCACGGCGGCTCGGAAGCCTCCGTTCCACGGGTGATCACGAAGCCCATCTCCTCGATCATGCGGTAATCCGATTCGGGGAGTTGCCCCTTCGTCGTGAGGTAGTCCCCCACGAACATCGAGTTGGCGGCGTAGAGGCCGAGCGGTTGGAGCGTGCCGAGGTGGATCTCGCGGCCGCCGGCGATGCGGATCTCCGCCGACGGGTTGACCAACCGCATCATCGCCAATCCCCGCAGGCAATCCCGCGGCGTCAGCCGCGCGGTCCCCTCGAGCGGCGTGCCGTCGATGGCGTTGAGGAAGTTGAGCGGAATCGACTCGACCCGCAGCGACCTCAATTCCATCGCCATGTCGACCAGATCAGCCCGGGTCTCCCCCATTCCCATGATCCCTCCACTGCACAACTGGAGGCCGGCGGAGCGGCAGGCCGCGAGCGTTGCCACCCGGTCGGCGTGCGTGTGGGTCGTGCAGACCTCCGGATAGAAGCGTTCGCTCGTGTTGAGGTTGTGGTTCACCTTGTCGACCCCCGCAGCAGCGAGGGCCTTGGCCTGCTCGGGGGTGAGGAGGCCAAGGCAGGCACAGATGTTGAGGTCGTAGCGGGCCTTGATCTCCGGCACGATCCGGCACACCGCATCGATCTCGCCCTTCGTCGGACCGCGGGCCGAGATCACGATGCAGAACGTCTTCGACTGCCGCTCGGCGGCGAGTCGGGCGCCCTCGAGAAGTTTTGGCGCCGAGAGGAGGTTGTAGCGTGGGATCTCCGCATCGGAGACCTTCGACTGCGAACAGTACCCACAGTCCTCCGGGCAGAGCCCGCTCTTGGCATTCATGAGGAAGAACAGTTGCACCGTGTTGCCGAAGTGGTGGTGGCGAACACGCCACGCGGCGGAGAGCACGTCGAGCAATTCGACGTCGGCCGAGTCGAGAACGGCCAGCGCCTCATCCGGAGCGATCTCCCCACCGGCGAGGACCCGGTCGGCAAGCGTTACCCAGAAACTGGCCGGGCGCGTGGCGGCAGCGACCGCCGGACGGGAGCAGGAGGAGGGAGCGTCCGAGGGGGTGCGCGACATGGAAACAGTCTCTGGGGATCGCGGGGGCGGGGAGCGTCAGGAGAGGGCTGCCCCCTCGACATGAACGGCGAATGTATGCGAAGCGGCCTTCCCTCGCCAAACCTCCGGGCCGCGGGCCGGATATCCCCGCCAATCCCCCCAGGCTTCGGAGCGCCGGCGGAATCTGCGGGGATGAGGGGAGCGGTGACGGCTCACCCCCGGTTTGGGGAAATCTTTCGCCTCGGCACATCCGATACACCTCGGACGACTGTCAACCGCAGCGCATCCAGAGGAAGCGTCAATCATGGTCCGGACACGAATCCCCGAAGCGTCACTCGTCGGGCTGCTCGCGGCGCTGGCCACCTTTTGTGCGCTCGAAGCCCGCGGTGGACAGCCCTATTCGATCGTGGGCCAATCGAGCCCGGCGACGGCCGCCACAGGGCGCCGGCCGATCGCGGAACGGATCAAGGCGGCCAACCGGCCGATCCGGATCGCCGCAGAGGAAGAACTCGCCCCCGACCAGGGGTTGATCCCGTCCCTCAATGATCCGACCACCGTCGAACGGGAATGGACTCCTAACCCGGCCGTCGTGGAGTTTCCGACGGGAGGTCCCGACGCGATCGCCATCGAGGAAGCCCTTCCCACGTTGGAGCCGGGGGTCATGCCGCCACCCGACTCGACCCCCATCGCCGCCCATCCGACGACGGGGGACGACGCCGGCCTCGTCGGCGAAGCATCGACGATCGAAACCGACGCCTCCGCCACGACCGCCGACGGAGACGAGTCGACGGGCGATTCTACGGAGGCGTCCCCGACGGCCACAGGGGGTTCGGCAGCGCCCCCCGATCGGCTCCCGGCCAGCGCCACGCCTCGGGCCCAGGCCGCGCGGGCGCCGTCCCCGCGGAGGACCGCCGCTCGCGTGACACCCCAGCGCCGCGAAGCCCTCTTGGATCGGCTCCGGGCGGCCCTCGCCGACGTCCCGCGCCCCCTCGGACTGATTCCCGCTTCCCCCAGGCAGAAGGCCAGTTCCCGGCAGGCCACCGCCCCCCGGACCGCCATTGCCCGCCAGCCCGTTCCGGCGGCCAGCCTCCCGGTGCCCCTCACGGCCCTCCCTGCGACGACGACTCCCACCGACGAGACGCTCCCGTCCGACAGCCTTGCCGAGACGCCGCTGACCGAGGAACTGCCGGCCGACGGATCAGAGACCGGATCCGAAACCGCGGATGCTTTGGCGCTTGCTGATCATGGTTCGACGCCCGCACCGATCGCTGCCGAGGATGCCCCGGCGACCCTCGAGGCGGATTCGGCGCTAACGACTGCCGATGCCACCGATCAGCTCGTCGATGCCGATGCCCCCGGCACCGGGGCTGATGCCACCGAGGCCTGCCCGGCCTCGCCCGCAACCGAGCCGGAGGCATCCACCGAGGTCGCGGCCTCCGCAGCCCCCGTCGCCGCGGTCGACAGCGCGACGACAACGATCGCCTCCTCTGCAACGCCGGCGGCCGATCTCGC
Source organism: Candidatus Kuenenia stuttgartensis (assembly GCA_945860405.1). Classification (GTDB taxonomy): domain Bacteria; phylum Planctomycetota; class Planctomycetia; order Pirellulales; family UBA1268; genus QWOP01. The sequence continues at coordinate 8,431 of CAMARC010000112.1, forward strand.
CACGCCTCCCGCCGCGGATCTGACCGCGACGCCGGCCCCCCAGCAGGCCCGTACCACGCCCAATGCTCAAAGCCGCCGCCACGGCGGCAGCCAGCGGACGGGTGCGTCACGCGCCCCCCAACAGCCGATGAGGCCACTCGATCGGTTGCAGGCGCGGCTTGAACAGATGCCGAGGGCGCTCGGTCTCGTGCCGGCTCCGCGCCCGTCGATGCACGCCAACCGCGCGCCGCAACGTCGCGCCGCCTCGCCTGCACCTGCCGCCTCGAGCCTCTCGAGCCTGGCTGCGGAGTCCATCCCGGTGACCACCGCACCAGCAGAGCCCGCCCCGGCCGATCACGACACCGTCGCCAGTGACGAGGACGGAGAGGCAGCGCAGGCCCCCTCGACGACCGAGGGCGACGTCGCGGTGGCGTCTCAAGCGGAAGCGACGATCGGCGACGAGGGCTCAGCGGAGCCGACCGTTCCGACACCCGACAAACCCACGCTCGTCACCGATGTCGAAATCGACCAGGACCACCTCGCGGTCGTCGACGGAGAAGGGGAGGCGACCATTGGCTCCCCTGCCAGCGACGCCGAGTCGATCGAAGAGGAGGGCGACGCTGTCAGCGCCGCCGCATCCCCTGACGAGCCGGTGCTCGTGGCCACCACCGTCGAAGGGTCGGTGATGCCCGCGCCTGTGGCCGAATCGATGCCTGCGGCCGGGCTGCCGAGCGCCGCCGTGGCCAAGCGGCCGGCGACGCGTCAGCCCGCCCGCCAGCCGGCGGCGCCGATCGTCCGCCGCCCGATTCGGGATGCCCTCGGCTCGGCCCTGGCGAACATGCCGCGTCCGTTCGGGCTCCTCCCCGAGCCCGAAGCGGCCCCCCGTCGCTCTGCTGCCAGTCAGGCAAAAGGCCCAACGGCACCCCGAGCCCTGGCCACCAAGTCGATCGGAACGCGGCCGCTCGACGCCGGCAGCAAGGCCCAGCCAGGCAACGCCCTGGCGATCGTCGCCACTCCGCCCGCACTCCCGCAGTCCGCTGACGACGGCGCGACGCTCACCTCCGGGAACGATGCCGAGGACCATGCCGAGCATGCGGAGATGCCCGCCGCGATCGCCGACAGCGCGACCGAACCGGCACCGCTGGACGTCGATCTGCCGGAGGGCGCCTCGGAAGCCGAGACTCCTCAGGCGTCGCCGGCCAGCGTCGAGGTGACGGTGGAATGCCCGGAGGAGACGACCACCCTCGGGGAACGGGTCACGCTCCAACTCACGATCCGGAACACCGGCACCGCTCCGGTCAGCTCGGTGACCCCCGTGGTCCACTTCGGGGCCGGGCTCGAGCCGCTCGGCATCCGGGGGCGCAACGGCCACTTCTCCGCCGATGGATCGGTGATGTTTGACCGACTCGCCGAGCTTCCCGCCGGCGCATGCGTGGAACTCGAGGTCGTCGCCGTGTGCACCGGCACCGGGACGATTCCCTACCGGGGCGCGGCATGGTGCGGTGACGGCGAGGATCGTGAGATCGTGCCGGCCGACGACTCCGTCACGGTGACTCCGTCGGCCCTCGCAGCCGAGCCGGCCACCGTCAGGCAGCGCTGATTCGTCTCCCTCGATCCTGCGCCGCAGACGATACCCCGGGGCCAAGGCCCGCCGATCAGCCGACGAGCCCGAGGGGGAAGGGCGAGAGGTTATCCAGGCCGGCGGCGGTGACGAGGTAGTCGTTCTCGATCCGGATGCCGACGCCGAGGTCGGGGCCATAGAGCGCGGGCTCGACCGCGATCACGTCCCCCTCCTCGAGGGTGTCGTCCCAGGAGGGATTGAGGTGGGGCGTCTCGTGGACGAACAGCCCGATGCCATGGCCGAGATGGCTGTTCCAGGATCCGAGTGACGGCACACCGTTGAGCCAGGCGTGGACCTCGGCGTAGATGTCGCGGCAACGGACGCCGGGCCGCCCCATCTGCTCGACAATCGCGAACGCCCCGCAGACCCGCTCGCACGCCGCCGTCTGGGCATCCGTCGGCCGCCGATCGACCGACACCGTCCTAGCGTTGTCCGCGAAGTAGCCCCGATAGGCCGGGCCGAGATCGAGGATGTAGAGCTCGCCGGCACGGGCTCCGCGGGCCCGCGGAGAGCCGCCCCGCACGCCCGAGGCGTAGTCATTCCCCGTGTCGGTGAGCATTTCGCCGCACGCCTCGACCGCCGCCCCCTGGAGTGCCGAGAAGACGGCCAACTCGCTCACCCCCGGCTCGATCATCGCGCGGGCCGTGCGGTACATCGCGCCGGTGGCGTTGATCGCCCGGCGGAGGAGGCCGAGCTCGTCGGCGTCCTTACGGCGGCGGAGATCCCAAAGCACCGGATCCACGTCGATCAGCTCCGCGTCAGGGAAGAGGCGAGTGACGTGGGGGCAACAGGCGGAGAACTCGACAGCGACGCGGCCCGGCGCCGACCGGCCCGCGAGCCAATCGGCGAGCACCGCCGCTGATGCCTGTCGCTGGTCGAGCCGGAGCGTCGATCGCCACTTGCTTTCGTAGGTGCGCACATCGTCGGCCGCGGCGGCATCGACGACCTTGTCGGGGCAGACGAGGAGCAGGTTTCCCGCCCCGTCGATCGCCGCCAACGGGGCCCTGGCCCAGCGGTAGTCCCAGCGGTGGCCGGTGAGGTATTGCACGTGCTCCGGAGAGGTGAGGACGACCAGATCGGGGGCCGGACCGGCGAGGCGTTCACGGAGTCGGCGCTGCCGCACCAGGCAGGTGTCGAGATCGAGGAGGGGGACGCCGTTCATGGGGGCCTCGCG
>CAMARC010000113.1 GCA_945860405.1 Candidatus Kuenenia stuttgartensis
GTCGATCCACCATTCACGACGGCCGGTGCCATCGGGGTAGCCTTCAGCTCCCCTCCGGCCTCGACGCGGGCAGGATCGATCGCCACGGTTTCGTCCGTGGCATCCTCGTCGCCCAACACCGGGGGGATGCGGGCGGCCAGCGCCGCTTCAGCCGCCGAGACTTCGGTGGCCGGCGGGCTCGTCACGGGAGCCGCCGCGCCTCCGGGCTGAGAGGACGGGTCGCCGGGATCACCGTCGGATTCGGTGGCCGCGGGGGCACCCTCAGCCGGCTTCGGCACGGCGAGCGCCGCCGCAAAGCCGGCCAGTGTCGCCGCCCGGCGGACCGCCTCGGGATCGAGTTTCTCGAGCTTCGCAAGCACCTCGGCGGCGTGGGGATCGGGGCAGGCCTTGAGGTAGTTCACGACCGGCTCGCGGACGAAGAGGTTGTCGGCGTCGGCCTTCTCGAAGAGTTCGCCGAGCCGGTCGACGACCGACCAATCCTCCCAGCGGGCGAGATCGGCAATGACGAGGTCGGCGAGCTTCGGCTCGCCGAGGAGGATCCGCAAGGACTTCAGGACCCGCTCCCGTGGCACCACCGTCGATTCCTCGCCGAGGAACCGCAGCGCCATCACCGCTGCGTAGGTTTCGGTGAAGGGAACATTCCGCCCCTTGCGGTCGAGGAACTGGGTGTCGACCATGTCGAGCCCCGCGGGGCCCTTGAGGGTGACATAGCAGGCGATGAGGGCGTCGAGGCCCGAACGCACCTCGGCGTTGGCCGGATCGGGCTCGGTGTTGGCGAGGATCGCCCCGATGCGATCCGCGTCGGCCTTGGTGCCACAGACCCCGAGCATCGTGGCGTAGAGACGGCGCCGGTTGGCGGGCACTTTCGGGTTTTCGATCCAGGCGAGCAGTTGCGTCGGGTCCATCCGGCTCTCGAGGCCGCGGACATCGTCATAGGGGGCAACCGCAAACTCGTCGTAGGCGTCGCGCGCCAGGGTGTCGTCGGCATCCTCGAGATACTTCTGGAAGAACGCCAGCCGATCGGCCCCCTTGGCCGGGAGGTCGGCAAGTTTCTTGAGGTAGTCGATCCCGCGATCACTGACCGGGATCGGGCTCGACCAGACGAGCTTCGGTGGCTCGACGGCCATGAGGAGATAGGTCGTGCCGGCGGGCTTGACCTCGAGCATGATCGTCTCGATCTGGCGGACGCCATCGACATCGAGGAGCTCCGCCCCCTCGAGCAGTTCATTCCCCTTGAGCGCCTCGACGACCACGAACCTTCCCTTGGGAAGCGGGCCGTCCGACCGGGGCGACAGCGACGCGGTGGTCGGGGGCTCGACGAGCCGGGCGATCACGGCCACCTGGCTCTGGGCGATCTCCTGCGAGAACGTCAGCGACACGGCCGAACAGAACGGGCACGCCGACGCCGCCGGCATCCTGCCGGTGAGGAGCGCGGTGAGGAGAGCGATCACGAGGCGGGAAAGGCGCGCAGAGCGGGAGTTGGGTTTCATGGCCCGATTTTAGCAGGCTCAGGAACGCCGGGGGAAATCCGCTTCTCCGCCGCCATCCCCTTTTCTCCCGCGCGGCCCACGCCCGGGGGGACCGGCAGGGCTCAGCCGGGGCCCTGCAGCCACCGGGAGACGTCGGTGCGGTAGGCGGCGAGCGCCGGGAGCAGCGCCGCGAGGATCGCCAGGAGGACGAGGAACGGGACGAGGAGGACCTCGGCCTCGGGCGCCGACGAGAAAAACCCGGCCCTGACCCCCGCACTGGCGGCGATCCATGGCCCGATCGCCGCCACGATTGCATGCCCGAGCACCCAGCCGACCAGCCCCCCTCCGACAGCGAGGAGCACCGCCTCGATGAGGACCGTCGCCAGGACATGACCGCGGCGTGCCCCCAGGGCGCGCATGATCGCCACATCGCGGCTCCGCTCGAGCGACGAGCCGACCATGCTGATGAGGATGCCGAGCGCCGACACGAGCACGACCAACGCCGTGACCATGAGGAGGACGAGCTCGAGGGGCCGGACGAAGAGATCGAGGAGCTGACGGATCTCCGCCACCGGGAGCGCTGCTTGGGCGTCACGCCCCTCGTTGATCGCCGTCCGCAGGCCCATCGCCGTGAGTTCCGGCGGCAACCCCGGCAGCGATGCGGTCTCGAGGAGGATCGCCGTCACTTCCCGCTGACTTGCCGGGAGCGGTGCCGGCCCCTGCGGCGCCTGGCCATCTGCGGCCACGGTCGTTGCCACCTCCGGCTCCACCCCGTCCGGCAAAGGCTTGGCATGGCCATCCTGGAGGTAGAAGCCCTCCATGTTGACAAACACACCGCGGTCGATCGGCGTCCAGGTGCGCTCGAGGATCCCCACGACATGAAATGGGTCGTGCACCTTGCCGTCATCGGCGCCGTGGGTGGGGGCGAACGGATCTCCCACTTTGAGGCCGAGGGTGTCGGCGACACTCGCGCCGATGACGCCGGCGAAGAAGTCATCGTCGCGGAGATTCTCCCCCGCCGCGAACCGGAACGGCTCGCCGTCGCCGCGCGTGAGCCGGCCAAAGAAGTCGGAATTCGTGCCCACGACCCGGAAGCTGCGGTAGTAGTCCCCCATGCAGGTCGGGACGGCCACGCCGGTACTCGCGGCATACTTCCCGTCGACCCCGTCGGCGCGCCGCGCCGCCGGGAGGAACTCCTCATAGAAGTCCCAGCCGACGTTCTCGATCGGCTTGCTGATCAAGTAGACGGTGTTGAGGACGAGCTGGAGGGGGCTCCCCTTCGCCCCCACGATCATGTTGTAGCCGAGCCCCGCCCCCGACTCGAAGGCCTGCTGGACGATTCTCCCGGTGACGAGCGTCGCCACCACCAGCGCCACGCCGAGCGCCAGCGACACCGCCGTCAGGGCGCTGGTGAGGGGGCGCTGACGAATGTTGCGCCAGGCGATGCCGAGGAGGTTCATGGGGAGTGACCAGCGGGGAGAGACGGTCAGCGCTTGTGGACGGCGGCGCGGTTGAAGTCCTCGAGACGGAGCCGGCGGGGGAATTGGGCCGACACCTCCGGGGCATGCGTGACGACGACGAGCGCCACGCCGTGGTCGGTGCAGGTCGTGCGGAGGAGATCGATCACCTGCTGCTGGTGGGCGGCATCAATGCTGGCGGTCGGCTCATCGGCGAGGACGACCCGCGGCCGGTTGGCCAGGGCCCGGGCCACCGCCACGCGCTGCTGTTGGCCGGTGGAGAGCTCCGCGGGGCGATGGTGGAGTCGGTGGCCGAGGTCGACCGCACCGAGAAGCTCCATGGCCCGCGACCGGTCGGGGCGACCGGACCCGAAGGCCATCGCCACGAGGACATTCTCCAGGGCGGTGAACCCGGGGAGGAGGTTGAACGACTGGAACACCATCCCGAGCTTGTCGGCCCGCACCCGGTCGCGGCGGGCCTCGTCGAGACGGGCCAGATCGATGCCATCGATGACCACCCTCCCGGCATCGGGGCGGGTGATCCCGGAGATGACGTTGAGGAGCGTCGACTTTCCCGACCCGCTCTGCCCCTCGAGGGCGAGGTGCTCCCCGGGTGCGACGGCGAAGGCCTCGATGTCGAGGACGTCGACCCGCCCCCCCCCCGGCATCGCGAACGACTTCCGCACCTTCTCGAGCTGGATGACGGGGGTCGACATGGGATCTCGGAAAAGCGGCGGACAGGGCCACGGGGAAGGCCCCGCAGTATTCCCGATCGCCACGCGGCGGGAAAGAGCGGGAATCTCACCGACCGGGGGGCGGCGACGCCCCGGCGGGAAGGGAGCGTGGCGGGACAGCCCACGGGTTGTTTGAGCGGCCCCGGCGAGCGGGTGTATATTTGCTCCCGCGTCCACCGCGGCCACCGTTCCTGCAATCGTCGCAGGAGGCCGTTCCCACCCCCGGCGCCCCGCCCTCCCCGGCGCCCCGCCCCAGGAGTCTGCCAGTGTCCATCCGCGTCGGCATCAACGGTTTCGGCCGCATCGGTCGCCTCACCTATCGGGCCATCTACGAGAAGTTCGGCCTCGACGGCGACGTGCAGGTCGTCGCCCTCAACGACCTCACCGACGCCAAGACGAATGCCCACCTCCTCGAGTTCGACTCCAACTACGGTCCGTTCAAGGGGCACGTCGCCTACGAGGGGAACGACCTCGTCGTCGACGGCCGGAAGATCAAGGTCTTCGCAGAGAAGGATCCCGGCGCGATCGACTGGTCGAGCCAGGGTGTTCAGGTGGTCGTCGAGAGCACCGGCTTCTTTACCGACGCCACCAAGGCGGTCGCCCACAAGCGGGGAAGCGTGAAGAAGGTCGTGATCTCGGCCCCGGCCAAGAACGAGGATCTGACGATCGTCCTCGGGGTCAACAACGAGATGTACGACCCCGCCAAGCACCACGTCATCTCCAACGCCTCCTGCACGACCAACGGCCTCGCCCCGGTCGCCAAGGTGCTCCACGAGACCTACGGCATCGACCGCGGCCTGCTGACGACGGTCCACGCCTACACCAACTCCCAAAAGACGGTCGACACGGCCGCCAAGGATCTCCGCGATGCCCGGGCCGCGGCCCTCAACATCGTCCCGTCGAGCACTGGTGCGGCCAGGGCCGTCGGTCTCGTCATCCCGGCCCTCCAGGGGAAGTTCACCGGCATGGCGTTCCGCGTGCCGACGCCGACGGTGAGCGTCGTCGACTTCACGGCGATCCTCAACAAGGAAGCCTCGCCGGCTGACATCAACGCGGTGATGAAGAAGGCGGCCGAGGGCCCCCTCAAGGGAATCCTCCGCTACACCGACAAGGAACTCGTCTCCACTGACCTCAAGGGTGATCCGCACAGCTCGATCTTCTCGGCCGTCGACACGATCGGCCTGGGCAACTTCGTCAAGGTCGTCAGCTGGTACGACAACGAATGGGGCTATTCCAACCGTGTCGCCGACCTCCTCAACTTCCTCGAGGACCGCGGCCTCTGATTTGGGCCGACGGGCGAAGCAGAATCTTCGGCGGGGCGTCGCACGGCGGCGCCCCGCTTTTTTTTCACCGTCGCGAGCGGAAGAGCTCGCAGACTGAGCACGAGGTCAGTCGGCGGCGTGCGCTCGAATCGCGCCGGAAGAGTGCACCGACACCGGCACGTCGACCCGGTGGACGCTGCCGTCGAACGTCGTCATCACGACGTGAACATGGACGGTCGACGACTGGGGCGGGGGCCCGGGCCAGCGGAGGAGAAAGTGGAGCCCGCGGGCCCGCGACGTGCGGCGAAAATGCCCCTGCGCCTCGGCCTCGGGGATGTCCCAGCGGGCGATGCAGCCCCCCTCGCCGGGATCGGTCGGCTCCGCCGGCACCACGCCCGCTCCCTGTGGCACGGCAGGATCGTTGACAAACACGACGACATCTCCGGCGGCCGTCACAAGACGCTCGTCGGCATCACGGGGCTCGACGACGAGCGCGAGCCCCTCGGCCACGCCATCGCCATCGGCATCGAAGCACTCCGTCCGCGCGGGGTTGACGACGAGATGGCTGATCCGCCCCTCGCCGGCGAGACTCTCCTCGAACGACAGCCGGCGCCCGGCGGGCGCCATGCCGGCGCTGGGGAGCGGGGGGACGCCATCGAGCTTCGGCGGCACCATTCCCCCCGGCGGGACCAACGGCGATGCCGGCGGAGGCGTGAGGGGCGGCGGGAGGGTGGGGGTCGAGGAGGGTGTACCCCCGGGCCCGAAGCGGAGGCCCCTCGGCGCGGCACCGGAGCCCCCGGGCGCCGTCAGCCCCGGCACCGACACGTTGGGCAGCGGCGGAGGGGGCACGAACGTCGGCGCCGAAGAACCTCGCGCCGGAGCGGACGATCCGTCGCCGATGCCCAGCTGCCTCCGCAGGCTCTCGTTCTCTCCTGCCGTCCGCTCCAAGCGGGCACTCCTCGACTGGAGCTGGTCTTGGAGATGGTAGATCTGGTCTTCCTGCATCCGCAGCTCCCGTTCGAGGAGTTGCTGGTTGAGGTCGGTCTTGCAGCCAGCGAGCGCCAGAAGAGCGCCAGCCAACACGGCAGCAGGGCACGCCGCTGCCCGGCGGGATGCGCGGATCGGTCGGGCCCCTCGAGGGGCCCGGGTGCTCCCAGTGGACCTGTGCATGATGCGCCTCCTGCGCCTCAGGCGGTCTGTGCCACGACGATCCCCCGGTCCTCCGGACCGGTCACGCCCGCCGTCAGGTGACGCTCTTGACTGTCGGCATCCTGTCGATCACCTCGTCGATGAGTCCGTATTCGCGGGCCTTCTCGGCGGCCATGAAGTTGTCACGGTCGGTGTGCTTCTCGATCTCGTCGAGCGGTTGGCCGGTGTGCTTTTGGAGGATCATGTTGAGCCGCTGCTTGATGTAGCGGAACTCCTTGGCGTGGATCATGATCTCCTCCGCCGTTCCCTCCATGCCGGCCAGCGGTTGGTGGATCATGATCCGGGAGTTCGGCAGGGCCCGCCGCTTCCCCTTGGCGCCCGCCGTGAGGAGCACCGCCCCCATCGAGGCGCACTGACCGATGCAGTAGGTGGCGACGTCGCAGGTCACGAACTGCATCGTGTCGTAGATCGCCAACCCGGCCGTAACGCTGCCGCCCGGGCTGTTGATGTAGAGGTGGATGTCAGACTTCGGGTCGTCGGATTGCAGAAAGAGCAACTGCGCGACGATCGCGTTGGCGACCTCGTCGTTGACCTGGCTGCCGAGGAAGATGATCCGGTCCTTGAGCAGGCGACTGTAAATGTCCATCGCCCGCTCTTCGCGGCCGCTCTTCTCGATGACGTAAGGGATGAGAGGCATCAGTCAGTCCTTCTCCTTGTCGTCGCCGGTCACTGGGGGCTTGGTGAGGATCTCGTCGACGAGACCGTAATCCTTGGCCTCGACGGCCGAAAGATATCGGTCGCGGTCGGTGTCCTTGGCGATCCGCTCGAGCGGTTGCCCGGTGTGATCCGCCAAAATCTCGTTGAGGACGGCGCGGGTTTTGAGGATCTCGTCGGCCTGGATCTCGATGTCACTCACCTGGCCGCCGACTTGGCCGTAGGGCTGGTGAATCATCACCTTCGAGTGCGGCAGGGCGAAACGCTTTCCCTTGGCGCCACCGGCGAGCAGGACGGCCCCGCCACTGGCGGCGATCCCCACGCAATAGGTCGCCACGGGGCAGGAGAGGATCTGCATCGTGTCATAGATCGCCATCGTCGCCGTGACGCTGCCGCCGGGCGAGTTGATGTAGAAATGGATGTCCTTGCGCCGGTTATCGCTCTGAAGATAGAGCAGCTTCATGACCAGCTCGTTGGCGTTCCCGTCGTAGATCTCCCCCTGGAGGAGGATGATCCGATTCTCGAGAAGCAGGTCGCCGAGCGTCATCTGCCTCTGCCGCTGGTAGTCGCGGGAGGCGCTGGACGAGCGCGGATCGAAGGGACGGTCGTGCATGGTGGGGGCCCGGGAGGGGACGCTTGACAGACGAAGGGGGACCGGGAACGTGGGAAGCTGGGGCTTTACCGCCTCGGGGCACGCACCGCAGAGGCCTCGGCATGATTGGCGGTCGGGATCGCGTCATCCCCCACGACCTCACCGCAGACCGCATGGTCGACGGCGTCAGCGTCGGGCTTGGGGAACTCGAAGGGGATGTCGGCGAACGTGGCGCTGGTCGTGATCAGGTCGAGGGTCTTGCGCTCGATGATCTGGTTGCGGAGGACGTCCATCAGGCCGCGCTTCTCGAGGCTGGCACGCACGCGACGGGGCGACTCGCCTGACTGCGCGGCGATCGCGCGGATCTCCTCGTCGTAGTCGGCTCCCGTCTCCGCGATCGATTCCTCCTCGGCGATCCGCTCGAGGATGAAGTGCTCCTTGAGGGCCTTGGCGGTGCTCGCCATCACCGACTGCCGCAGCTGATTGACATGACGGCGGATCGAATCGTCATCGAAGCCGCTGCGCCGCAGCTCGAGGATCGCCCGCTCCAGCTCCCGCTGGCTCTGACGGCGGAGGAGATCGGGGGGGAGATCCCAGTTCGCCGAGGCGGTCAGGGCACTGGCGACCTGCTTGCGGACCTCACGGCGCTGATGCCAAGCAAGCTGCCCGTCGAGCTGCCCACGGATGGCGGCACGGAGGGCGTCGGCATCGGCGAACGGGCCGAGTTCGCCGAGAACCTCCTCGTTGAGCTCCGGCAACTCGAGCTTCTTCACCTCGACCACGGTCAGCTCCATGGTGACTTCCTTGCCGCGGAGCGCCTCGACGGCAGCTTCGCTCGAGATGGTCACCGGCGCCGTCACCGGCTTGCCCGGCTTGGCCTTGGTCACGAGCTGGGCGAATCCCGGCAGCTCGGCATCCGCCAGCGAGAGCTTCTCGCGGACGACGATCTCGACCTCGTTGGCCTCGGAAAGAACGGTGTCGCCGTTGAGGAAGCGGAGGTTGGCCACGACGAGATCCCCCTCGACGGGAGCCCCGTCATGGGGCACGAGCCGACTGCGGTCGCGGAGGACGTTGGCGAGGGCTTCGTCGACGTCCTTGTCGGAGATCTCACGAGTCGGCCGCTTGATCGAGAGCCCCTTCCACTGCGGCATCTCGAACTCGGGGCGGACCTCGATCGAAAACTCGAACGTCATCGGCCCATCGTCGGGGAGGACGATCGCACCGACATCGAGCTCGGGCTCGCTGATCGGCGACAGCTTCTCAGTCTCCGAAACCTGCGTCATGGCGTCGGCGAGGAGCTTCGAACGGATCTGCTCCGAAAGCTCCGTCTTGAAGCGGCTCCCGACGAGCGCCTTCGGGGCCCGACCGGGGCGGAATCCGGGAAGATGAGCCGTCGGCACCATCTCGCCGATGCACTCGGCGTGGTAGCGGGCGATGTCCTCGCGCGGAATCGAGACGCGCACCTTGCGCTGGCAGGTCGACACTTTGTCGATGGCGACGTCGAGCTTCAGCGGAGGCCGCTCTCCCGGGAGGGGGGCGGCGGACGTGGCGGAATCGAGCGCGGCGGTATCAGACATGGACGCTTCCGGGACGGAGAGGGCGGGAAGGAGAATCGGGACGGCAAACTGGCAAGGGGCGACACAGCGAACGACGGGAATCGTACGGAGGCCGTCCACGAAGGGCGAGGGGCACCACCCTCCCCGCGGTTGATCGGCCGCCGGCTTGCGTCCCAAACCACAGCTGAAAGCAGCGGGGGAGGGGTGAGCTGGTCGGGAGGACAACAGCCCCCCGAAGGGAGCCAAGCCCCCCTGGAAGGTTGCCCTTCCGCGGACGGTTCAAACGGACCGGCAAGGGCAACAAGAGCGGGTGATGGGATTCGAACCCACGACAACCACGTTGGCAACGTGGTGCTCTACCAACTGAGCTACACCCGCACTGCAACAGACCGAAAACCACTGTCGGGAAGACCACGACCGGAAACCAGCCCACCGCAAGCGGTGGAGAACGATCCCGGAGTCGATGATCATCCTACCGCGCCGGGAGGCCGGGATCACGACCGAATCAGGAAACAGACAAAAACCTACGGCTCTGCTGTTTTTGGCCGGCCCGGAATCGACGCTCCCTGACGGGCTTCCCGCCTGGAACCGAGGGATTCTAGGAAGGCCCAGGGGTGGCCGCAAGGTCAGCCCCCGAGGAGATGGGCATTTCGGGAAGAGGAGGAAAGAAGAACATCGATTTGCCTACAATCAGCGGCGCTACCTGGCTTCGGCAGAAGGGAAGGGGGGCCGGGGGAGTTCTTTTGGGGTGGGGGGGAAGATGATCGTCCGCTTCGTGGTTGTCGAGCCGGAATCGAAGAAAGGGAGCTACACGGTCCGCCTGCCGCTGCTGGTGGGAAGGAACCGAGAGGCGAAATTCCGTATCCAGCATGAGCGAGTCAGCCGCCGACACTGCCAGTTCACCGTCGAGGATGGGGTCGTGTTCGTCCGCGACCTCGGCTCGACCAACGGCACCCATCTGGAGGGGACGGTGGTTCCGGTCGATCATCCGCTCCGCGTCCCCCCTGGGGCTCTGGTACGGGTCGGCAGTATCGCTTTCCTCGTGGAATACGATCGCTTCGCCGAGACGCCGACCGTGGAACTCCGGGCCAACGATCTGGCCGCCGCCGAAGCGCTCGGGCCCGGAGGCGACGACCGCTCCGACATCGACATCCGTTTCGAGGACGACGCCCCGCAAGCCCCCATCGAGGCCGCGCCGGTCGATTCCGCCAGCGCCGCCGCGCCATCCCTCAGGCTCCCCTCGTCGGACGATAGAAACGACGACGACGGGGATGAACTCCGCCGGCTCCTCGAGGGTCTCCGTTGACACTCGGCCCCGCAGCCCCGCTGCCGATGGCTCGGCACCCTGATGGCTCGGCGTACCGGGAGCTACGGCGTCGCCACGGGGCGACGCCCCTTCCCTTTGGCCGGCGGGGGCATGAGGGGATTGGTGAGCGTCACCTTGATCGACGAGGCGATGAGTTGGCCCTTCTGGAGATACTCACCCTCGAGCTCGACCTCGTCACCGACCCCCGCAACGGCGAGGCTTGCCGTTGCGACTTCGAGTTCGGCATCGGCGGCGACCGGGATCTCGAAGCGATCGCGACCGACCTGAACGGTGATCTCGTCGCCGTCGACCGACTTGATAAACCCGCTCACGAGGTAGGTTCCGGCCGGCCGTTTCCCGGGCGAACGCTTCGCCTTCGGGTCGGCGATCCCCGAGGCGTTCCCCACGACACCGGGCGTGCCACCGCCCGGAAAAATCACCTTTGCGATCGGCTGCGTCACCTTGCCGAAGTCATCGAGATCGACGGAGCACTCGACAAACTGCTTCGGCATGAGCATCTCCCGCGCGGCGGTACCGTTGACCTCAACGGTGGCGCCGGGAGCGGCAGCCACGACCCACAGGTCTCCCGTGTTCTTGAGCCGGACCTGGAGCCGGCCCGGGGCGATCGCCATCAACGTTCCGACCCGATCGGCCTGATCGAGCCGCTGCGGCCCGGCCGGTTGGGCGAGCGCCGGCCCCGCGCAGAACACCATCCCCACGAAGGCGCAAAGGATCGTCCGCCAGCCGGCGCAAGGGGCCATCCGCCAGCCGGCAGCCATCCCTCTGAAGCCACCCGACGCACGGCACAGCGTGCCCGATCGAGGAAAGCCGGAACCAGAACCCTCAGAAAATCTGCCGCGACCGTCCATTTGGTGATTGCTCCCCTGCCA
>CAMARC010000114.1 GCA_945860405.1 Candidatus Kuenenia stuttgartensis
GGGCGGCTGTTTGTCACCTGCTTCTCGACCTGGATGCTCGAGGTCTACTACCGTCACCTCCCCCTCTATGGAGAGGTGCCGAGCGGACCGTGACAGCCCTCACGGCGCTGCCAAGCCCCCCCACTGCCGCACCGCTTCATAGGCGACGATCGCAGCGCAGTTGGAGAGATTGAGGCTGCGGACCTGCGGCCGGGAGGGGATCGTGAGGAGTTTTTCAGGGTGGGCGGAGACGATCTCGGCCGGCAGCCCCGCCGATTCGCGGCCAAAGACGAGCACCGAGCCGCGCTCGTAGCGGACGTCGGTGTAGGGCTTTTCTCCCCGGGCGCTGAACAGCCAGTCGGGCCCGCGGCCGAGCCGGGCGAGGAGCGCGGCCCAGTCGTCGACCACCTCCCATTCCAGCTCCGCCCAGTAATCGAGGCCGGCCCGGCGGAGGGAGTAGTCGTCGATCTGGAAGCCCAAAGGGCGGACGAGCCACATCTTCGCCCCGATTGCCACGCACGTCCGCCCCACGTTGCCGGCGTTCGGCGGGATTTCCGGCTCGTGGAGGACGATATGGAGGCAGGGTTCGTAGCGCATCGCGGTTCGCTGGTTTCTGCTGGTCTGCTATCGTGGGAAGGGTCGAAAACCCTTCTCTAGTGTGCCCGGAGGCTCCGCCTTGGTCGAGATCACGAGGAATCCCACCCGCGCCGTGCGCATCGGCTCGATCACGATCGGTGCCGGCCACCCGATCGCCGCCCAGAGCATGACGGCGACGCATACCTCCGACATCGAGGCGACGGTTCAACAGGCCGAGGATCTGCGGAAGGCCGGGGCCGGGGTCGTACGGATCGCCGTCGACAGCAAGAAGGACGCCGCAGCGCTCCCCGCCATCCGCGCTGGCACGACGGCCAACCTCGCCATCGACCTCCAGGAAAACTACCGGCTCGCCGCCGACGTCGCGGCGCACGTCGACAAGCTCCGCTACAACCCTGGCCACCTCTACCACCACGAGCCGACGAAACCGTGGCAGGAGAAGGTGAAGTTCATCGCCGACGTCGCCGCGGCCCACGACTGCGCCTTGCGCGTCGGCGTGAATTGCGGAAGCGTCGATCCGGCGAAGAAGGAGAAGTTTGACGAGCACGACTCGATCGGCCCGATGCTCGCGAGCGCCCTCGAGCACTGCGAACTCCTCGACTCCCTCGGCTTCACCCGCTACGCCGTCTCCCTCAAGGACTCCGATCCCACCAAGGTGATCGAGGTCAACAGGCGCTTTGCCGAGCAGCGGCCCGAGATCCCGCTCCATCTCGGCGTCACCGAAGCGGGAATGCCCCCCGACGGGATCATCAAGACGCGGATCGCCTTCGAGCAGCTCATCAGCCGGGGGATCGGCGACACGGTGCGCGTCTCGCTCACGGTGCCCAACGCTCGCAAGCCGGAGGAGATCGCCGCGGCCGAGGCGATCCTCGCCGACATCGCCGCCGGGCGGGTGCGGAGCGTGGTCGACTACGGGCTCTCGTCGCTCAACATCATCTCCTGCCCGAGCTGCTCGCGCGTCGAGAACGAGGCCTTCATCGAGCTGGCCCGCGAGGTCAAGGAGATGACACAGTACGCCAAGGACCACGCGATCACGATCGCCGTCATGGGCTGCCGCGTCAACGGCCCCGGTGAGACCGACGACGCCGACCTCGGCCTGTGGTGCGGCCCGACGCATGTGAATCTCAAGCGTCGCTCCGTGGAGCTCGGTGCCTTTCCCTACGACCAGATCCTCCCCAAGCTCAAGGCCGAGCTCGATCGACTGATCCGGGGTTAGACGTTCGGGGATGCGGCATCGGATCGACCGCATGACTCGATCGCGACGGCGCGGCACTCGAGAGGTCAGAAGTTTTTCCGAGTGACGAAAAGGTCAGGGACGACTTTTTGGGACGGTATTTTCACCCCGCCGCTCGGCGTCTCTTCGTCGATCGCCTCTGCGTCGATGCCGGCGAACCCATCGCCGTGTTCCATGCGACGTGAGCGGAGTGGCTCATGCATCTTCGGCAGTGAACGTGCGTTCTGAGGTGCCATTCGAGTACCGCCATATGGATGGAAGGAACTCCGCGAGCACCGCCCTGCGGACGGTGGCTGTGATGGCCAACGTGTTCATGCTCAACCTCTGCTACGACGTTCCCGTCAAGCTGTTTTCGTTCCAGGTGCTGCTTCTGGCGATCGTCGTCGCGGCCCCGGACGTGCCGCGATCGGAGCGATTTTCTCCTTTTGAACCGCGGCTTCCACCTCGTCAACGAGGCACCCTTCAACCGCTGACGCCGGCGCCCGGAGGTCCGTCTTCCACCACGGCCAGGAGCATGCCGTCGTGGCCCTTGGCCCCCACCGTCTGAAGGGCTGAGGCGCGGAGGCGCGGATGGGACGCGATCCAGTCCATCATCGACCGCACGCCGTCGACCCCCGCATCCCCCGTGTCCGCATTGATCACGCGCCCGTTGCGCACGACGTTGTCGACTACGACGAGCGTGCCCGGCCGCGAGAGGGCGAGGGCGTTCTCGACGTAAGCCCGCGAGTTCTGCTTGTCGGCGTCGATGAACACCAGGTCGAACGGGGCCGCCCGCGCGGCGCGAAGTGCGGCGAGCGACTCGATCGCCGGCCCGTCGATCACCTCGACGCGCGTTCCGAGGCCGGCCCGTTCGAGGTTCTCCTGGGCGAGGCGGGCCCGGCCGGGGTCGATCTCGAGCGTGACGAGCCTCCCGTCGGCCGGTAGCGCCCGGGCGAGCCAGATCGTGCTGTAGCCGGCCAGGGTGCCGATCTCGAGGATCCGCCGCGCGCCGGTCGCCCTCGCGAGCACCTCGAGGAAGCGCCCCTGCGCCGGGGCCACGGCGATCTCCGGGAGCCCGGCCTGCGTGGCGGCGGCGGCCGCGGCGGCGAGCACGGGATCGGCCGGCGCGAGCCAGGCCTCGAGCGCACCGTCGACCTTCGTCCAGAGGTCCTGTTCCGCGTGTGTCCGCTCCGCCAGGGCAGGGGAGGGGGGCTCGGCCCGCGCCACGGCGCCGGCGCCCGGCGACGCCGGCGGCGGCGATTCCGCGGTGGTCCGGTAGATGTCGGGGTGGTGGATCTCCATGAAGGCTTCCGGTCGGGTCGGTGCCCGGAAGCCGCAGCGCGCGTAGAGCGAGTGCGCGTCGCGGGTGGCGAGGAGGAGGCGGCGCAGCCCCTGGAGATCGGGGTGGGCGACGACCGTCTCCACCAGCCACTGCCCCAATCCCTCGCCGCGGTGGGGTTCCTCGATCCATACGTCGCACAGCCATGCAAACGTGGCCCGGTCGGTGACGACGCGGCAGAAGCCGACTTGCTCGGTGCCGTGGAACATCCCGAAGCACAGCGCACCGGCGAGGGAGCAACGCAGCGTGTCGGCCGGGATTCCCGCCGCCCAGTACGACTGCGCGAGGAAGCGTCGGACGGCGCTTTCATCCAGGCGCCGCGGATCGGTCGAGATCGTGTAGGGCCCGCGCACGTGTTCCAAGCATCCCTCCCAAAAAAAGCTGCCAGCTGCGATGCATGGCTGATCGACACCCTTCTCCGATCGTGGTGGCAGGCACCTTGTGCGCTCGAGCCGCGCTCCACCTCATCCAGCCCCACGGCCGGTCAGGTGGACGAGCAGGCCTCCGAGCAGGCATGCCGCGGCGACCGCATCGACGACGCAGATCCTGCGCACGTGGGCGTTCATGGCGCCGGTTCGCGACGCGAGGACGAGGAACGACCCCACGCTCACGAGACCGGCGACGAGGCCTGCGAGGTGGAGGCGCCGATCAAAGGCGGCGGCCAGGAGAAACGCACCGAGCAGCCCGAAGAGGACGGCGCGGTGCCGCATGAGGACGAGCAGGTTCGGCTCGTCGACGGCGGTGCCGTAGAGCCGCTCCAGCGGCGCGCGTCCACCGACGCCCACCGCCGGGAGGAGATGGATGACCGCGACCATCACGAGGAGCGTCGGCACGACGTCGGGCATGGGGGTTCCGCCGGCGGGGTGTCAATCGACGATGAACAGTGTCGCGCCCGTTGCGCTCGAGGAGCGGTGCGGTTCCGCGTCGTCGGCCACCTGATACGACATGCCGGGCACGAGCGTGAATCGCCGTCCGTCTGCGAGCTCGGTGTCCAGCGTGCCCGCGAGACAGAGGAGCACGTGCCCCTTCGTGCACCAGTGATCGGCCAGGTATCCGCGGGAATACTCCACCATTCGCACCCGGATGTCACCGAAGTGCCGGGTGCGCCACGTCGCCTCCCCTGTCGTGCCGGCGTAGACGGTCGGCTCGACGGCCGACCAATCAGTCGTGCCGAAAGGCGTGTCGGTGATACGCATGGCGTGGCCGGGGAAGGGTGGAGACGCTCAGGCTATGATAACGTCATGCCCCGCCGGAGGCCGCCGAAGCAGCTGCGGAGGTGCTCTAAGGGGGCAGGTTTCGGCGTCCGCCGGCCATCGGGTGGATGATCCGGATCCCGTGGCGGGCCCGGATCACGTCGCGTTTCGTTTCGTCCCCTGCGTCGGCCGGAGGCATGCCCCGCAGTTCCGCCACCAGGTCGTCGAAGCCCCCCGGCGTGAAGACGGTGAGGAGTCGGGCCGGCGCGTCGCCCGGATTGCGGAAGGCGTGCGGGACGCGGCGCGGGAGGAAGGCCACCGTCCCCGAGGCGGCGGCGAAGTCGCGATCGCCGCAGCGCATCGCGACGGTGCCCTCGAGGACGACATGCAGTTCGTCATCGTGCGCGTGGACGTGGAGCGGCACGCCTGCGCCCGGGGCGAGAGTCTGTTCGAACGTGCACGACGCCCCCCCCGTGGCGCTGCTGGGGATCCGGCACACCAGGCCGTCGCCCCAGTCGCGGCCGGTACCGCCGACGGAGACGCCTGGCTCGAAGTTGCGCTGGAGGCCTTCGTCGCCGCGCGGTGGCGGGGCGGGGCACGCCGTCGGCCTCGGGCGCACCGACGCCGCGAACAGGCCGCCGGCGAGGATCCCCAGGATCGCCCCCGCGGCAGGCTGCGAGACCGCGATCGCCACCGGGCAGCCCGTCAGGCAGAGAAACCCGAGGCCCTCGAGACGATTCAAGTGCCACCTCCCGATGGAGCCCGACGACCGAGAGCCTGCCCGCCACCCGACGGTCCCCGCCCGAATCACACTATCCGCATCCGTCGGCCGGCACCAGTTGCCGTGGGGGCTTCAGCGGGGAGCGTTTGGTGCGGCGGGGAGCCACGGCCCTCGGCAGGACAGCCGGCGCGGCGGGCCATGGGCTCAGCTCGCCCTCGTGCAGGTTGAGTTTGTGCTGGGGGTGGCGTTGCTCTGGCGCCCCTCCCTTCGGGTGCTCCGGTGGGCGGCCATGACCCTGTTTGCCGTTTTTCTCGCGGCCTTGGTCCTCATGCTGAGGGAAGGGCGAACCAGTTGCGGATGCGGCGGCGGCTGGATCCGCGTCAGCCCCTGGGTGGCCCTTGGTGTCGACTCTTGGGTCGTCTTGCTGCTTGCGGCCGGGCTGGCTGTTGAATCCAGGCTGGGTAGCACACCGGGGCCCAGTTGCCCGGTAGCGGCTGCCGGCGAACAGGCCGCGGGGGGCAGGAGTCGAGGGGGAAGAGGGCCGCTGGCGGGCTTGCCGCCGGCAATGGTATCGTGCCTGACATGCGCACACTCCCCATCGTCGATCCCACCTCCACGGCCACCTGCCCCTCCGCCGGCGGGGCGCCGCAGACGCTCGCCATCGAGCCCCCCGATGCCAATTGTCGCGGCACGTTCGCGATGGTCAGCCTCGGGTGCCCGAAGAACCTCGTCGACAGCGAGCGGATGCTCGGGCTGCTGCGTCAGGACGGCTGGCAACTCGTCGCCGAGCCCAAGGGGGCTGATCTCGTCGTCGTCAACACCTGCGCCTTCATCGACGCCTCGCGGG
The DNA here is from genome assembly GCA_945860405.1 of Candidatus Kuenenia stuttgartensis. GTDB lineage: Bacteria > Planctomycetota > Planctomycetia > Pirellulales > UBA1268 > QWOP01. Next base: position 5,887 of record CAMARC010000114.1, read on the forward strand.
AGGAGTCGTATGGGGTCGTCCGCGAGATGCTCGACCTGAAGAAGGCGGGGGGAACTCGCGGCGTGATCGTCGCCGGCTGCCTCGCCGAGCGGCAAAAAGAAAAACTCCTCGACGAGCTTCCCGGGCTCGATTCGGTGATCGGCGTCTTCTCGCGCGACGATGTCGCCAAGGCGGCCGAGCGGCTCATCGGCGGCTTGGGCGATCAGCGGAGCGTATTCCGCCCGGCGCCGGCGGTGCCGCTCGAAGACCGCGGCCGGATGCGCGTCACCCCGCGGCACATGGCCTATCTCAAGATCTCCGAGGGCTGCGACCGGACCTGCACGTTCTGCGCGATCCCCAAGATGCGCGGCAAACATGCGACGAAAGCGATGGAGGAGGTGATCCGCGAGGCCCACGAGCTCGCCGCCGACGGCGTCAAGGAGCTCGTCGTTGTCGCCCAGGACACGACCTACTATGGAATGGACCTCTACGGCGAGCCGCGGCTCGTGGAGCTGCTCGGTGAGCTCGAGAAGGTCGAAGGGCTCGAGTGGATCCGGCTGATGTACCTCTACCCGGAGCACTTCTCCGACCGGCTCATCGGCGGAATTGCCGACTCTGCAAAGATCGTTCCCTATCTCGACATGCCGCTCCAGCATGCCAGCGATCCGGTCCTCAAGCGGATGCAGCGGCGCGTGTCGAGGAAGCCGACCGAGGACCTGCTCGGCAAGCTGCGGAAGCGGATCCCCGATCTCGTCCTCCGGACGACGTTCATCACCGGCTTCCCCGGCGAGACCGATGCGCAGTTTGAGGAGATGGTCGACTTCGCCCGGCAGTGGCGGTTTGAGCGGGTGGGGGTGTTCACCTATTCCCTCGAGCCAGACACCCCGGCGGCGAAGCTCGACGGCCATCTCCCAGAGGAGGTGAAGGCCGCCCGCCGCGACCAGCTCATGGAAGTGCAGCAGGGGATCGCCCACGACCATGCCCGCAAGCAGGTGGGGCGGATCGTGGATTGCATCGTCGACGGGCCGAGTGGCGAGCGCGACGACGTCTGGCTCGCCCGCTCCACCGGCGACGCCCCCGACATCGACTGCCTGGTCTACCTCACGGCTCCGGGGAGCGGCCCCGAAGAGCCCCTCACCGGAGAGATCCTCCCGGTGGAGATCGTCGCCTCGAGCGGCTACGACCTCGCCGGCGTGCCGGCCGAGGAATGACCGTTATGAGCAAGCGCTCGAGTCCCCCCGCCACCGATCTGGTCTGGACCGTCCCGAATCTGCTGTCAGCAGCGCGGATGGTCCTTTCGATCGTCTTCTTCGTCCTTATCGAGCGGGAGGATTTCGCTGCGGCGACGGTGCTCTTCCTCCTTGCGGCCACGACCGACTGGGTCGATGGCTGGTATGCCCGCCGCTTCAATCAGGTGAGCCGGCTGGGGCGAATCCTCGACCCGCTCGTCGACAAGGTGCTCGTCTGCGGGGCCTTCATATTTCTGGCGGCCCGACCCGGCACGTCGATCCTCCCCTGGATGGCGGTTGTCGTCGTCGTTCGCGAGCTCGTCGTCACCGCCGTCCGCGCCGAGATGGAGCGGGCCGGGCGCGACTTCTCCGCCGGGATGGCCGGAAAGCTGAAGATGGTGCTCCAGTGTGCCGCGGTGGCAGTCGAATTGGGCCGGCTCGGATTCCCCCGCCTGTTTACCGGCGTCGACGCGAGGGGACTTGCCTCGGGGCTCGCCTGGGCCGCTGTGATTCTGACGGCCTATTCCGGCGCTGAGTATGTCGTGAAGGCCTGGCCGGTGCTTACCGGCCGCGATTCGGCTTCCCGTTCCTGAGCTTACTCCCGATCCTGAACTTAGAAGGTCGCGCCGCCTCATGATCGCTGCTCCTTTGCCGTTGTTCCAGCCGCTGCTGGCTGCCGAGGCCGGGGCACTGGCGGGGGAGAGCGCGGCTGAGGTGGGCACGGCGGCGCTCGGCTGGGGAGGGGTGGCCTTGGCCATCGCGGCGAGCGTCTTCGTCGCTTCCCGGATCTGGCAGTGCGAGTCACGCGGCGAAACGGTCGTGCCGGGGCGGCCCTGGCCGGCGGCGGCGTGGAGCGGAGCGGCGGTGCTGTTTGTCGCCTGCGGATGGCTGCTCGTCGCCGCGTTTTGTGTCAGCCTCCTGCCTGCCGATGCGCCGCTCCTCAACCGGATGGCCGCGCAGGCCGCCGGATCGATCGTTGCCACCCTCGCCGTCGTGGCGGCGCTGCGGGCCCACGGGGCCTCGTGGGAGGCGATCGGCTTGTCGAGCGAGAGCGCCGCGGTCGACTGGCGCTTGGCCCTTGGTGGGCTGGCGCTCGTCACCGGCCCGCTCCTGTTGATCTCGGCGGCGCTCGATCGGCTCGTGAGCTACGAGCATCCGGTCATCGATACGCTTGTGGCGGAGCACGGGCCGGGGGCGATTGCGATCGTCGTCATCACCGCCGTGATCGCCGCCCCGATCGCCGAGGAGCTCTTCTTCCGCCGCATCCTTCTCGGCTGGCTCGATGCCCGTGTGCCCTCGACCGGCGGGAGCGTGGCGATCCTTGCTTCGGCGCTCCTCTTCGGGCTGTCGCACTGGGGGCAGGGGCTCGCCTGGATCCCGCTGGTGCTCTTGGGCATCGCCCTTGGCGAATTGGCCCAGCGCCGCGGCTCGCTGATGCCGGCGATCCTCCTCCATGCCCTGTTCAATGCGGTGAGCGTCGTGATGCTCGTCCTCCAAATCGCCACAGGCTCGATGCGGCCGCCCGGCTGAGGGGCAAAAAATCGATCTGGCCGGAAACGGTCCAGCCGCGGCACAATTTTGTCTGCCGGCTTGGCGGCCGCCAGCGATTGTGTCACCTCCGCTCTACGGATCTCTCCCCTTGTCCCGCACCCTCGTCTCCCGGATCACCGATCGGCTCACGTACGTCGCGGTCCGTGTGGCGATCTGTGTCGTCCAGGCGCTTCCCCGACCGGCGTGTGAACGCGGAGCCCGGACGCTGGCCCGATTCATCGCCCGCTCGGTGCGGATTCGGCGCTCGGTGGTCCGCGAGAACCTGCGGATCGCGTTCCCCGATTGGTCGGAGGCCCAGGCCGACCGGACGATCGAGGCGATGTGGGAGCACTTCCTTCTCATGGTCGTGGAGATCGCCCACGCCCAACGGGTGATCCAAAAGACGACCTGGCGGAAGCACCTCCGCTTCCACGGCATGGAACAGATGGTGCGGATGCTGTGGAGCGACCGGCCGAAGGTGATTCTCTCGGGGCACTACGGCAATTTCGAACTGGCCGCCTACCTGTTCGGCGTCTTCGGATTCCGGATCTATTCGGTGGCCCGCGTCCTCGACAACCCGCTCCTCGACCGATTTGTGACCCAATTCCGCGAGTCGCGTGGGCAGCGGATTCTTCCCAAGAAGGGGAGCGCGCCGGATGTCGAGCTCGCCCTTCAGGCCAACGGCGCTATCGGCCTTCTCGGTGATCAGGCCGCCGGCCCGAAGGGGGCGTGGGTCGAGTTCTTCGGCCGTCCGGCGAGCGTCCACAAGGCGATCGGCCTGTTTGCCGTCTCCTCGGGCGCCCCGATCATGGTCTGCTCGGCAACGAGGCGCCACGGGCTGTTCGACTACGACATGCGGCTCGAAGGGACTGCCGATCCGGCCCTCGGTGGAGCGGAGACGGCGGGCCTCAAGGAGATCTCGCAGTGGTACACCTCGCTCCTCGAAGCTTCCATCCGCCGGGCCCCCGAGCAGTATTGGTGGGTGCATCGTCGATGGCGGGGGGAGCCGGCACAGGCTAAAGTACGCAAGCCCCGTCCTCCCGGGCCCGATGCAAGCGTGGAGGCGGCCTGATCCCCGTTTCGGCGGGCGGATCATGGTTGGGCCGAAAGAGCGGAGCTTTTCTGATGGTGGTTGGGGCTCGAGGCACTGGAGTGCCGCACCGGCCCGACCGAATCGAACCGTTGGCGGAAATTGAATGGCGGAGTGGTTGCCGATCGCCGCAGCAAGCGAATGCCCCCCTGGCACGAGCCTCGAGCGGGTCGTCGGGAACAGGATCGTGGCGCTTGCCAACCTCGACGGCGTCTGGCACGCCATTGACGGCCTCTGCCCGCACCAGGGAGGGCCGCTGGGCACCGGGAAGCTCTGCGGGGCCCTCCTCACCTGTCCCTGGCACGGTTGGCAATTCGACATGCCGACCGGCCGTCACCGCCTCTCCGCCACCGTCACCCAGCCGCGCTTCGACGTCCGCGAAGCCGAAGGCCAAGTTCTCATTCGGGTCGAGTCGGGCGCGCCGGTGGAAGTTCCCCCTGCCGAAGTCGGCACAGCAGGGGGACCGACGGCGTGATCGAGATCCGGGCCTTCCGCAATGAGGATCCCCCCCGGCTCGCCGCCGTCTGGCGGGCCGCCGACCTCGGTCCGGCGGCGATGCAACCGATGACGCCGCCGCTCCTGGAAGCGTGCGTCTTTTCCAAGCCCTACTTCGACCGGCACGGACTCGTCGTCGCCCTCGACGACGGCGTGATGGTCGGATTCGCCCAGGCCGGATTCGGCCCCAATCCCGACCGCTCCGGCGTCGACACGCGCGAGGGGTCGACGCTCCTTATCGCCGTCGTCCCTCACCCCCGCGCCGAGGAGATCGGCGATCGGTTGCTCGCGGCCTGCGAGGAGTACCTCCGCGGCCGTGGGGCGAAGGTTCTTTACGGCGGCGGCTCGGCGGCGATGCGGAGCTTTTACCTCGGCCTCTACGGCGGCTCTGACATGCCGGGGATCCTCGATTCCTCGGCGACGATGCAGCAGGTCTTCCGCCGCGCCGGCTACGTCGAGCACGACCGCGTGGCGATCCTCCAGCGGGCGCTGGCCGGATTCCGTCCTCCCGTCAACCGCCATCAACTCGCCATCCGCCGCACCACGCACCTCCGCGTCATCGACGAGCCGGCCCGGCGGACCTGGTGGGAAGCAGCGACCACCACGGGGATGGCGCTGCGCCGCTACGAACTGTGCGGCGAGGGGGACCGGCTCATCGGCTCGGCGTCGTTTTGGGACATGCAGCCGCTGGCGAGCGTGTGGGGCGTCGCCGCTGCAGGGCTTCTCGATATCGAGGTCGAGGGGGGGAGACGGCGCCAGGGACTGGC
>CAMARC010000115.1 GCA_945860405.1 Candidatus Kuenenia stuttgartensis
TCGATCGGGTTGCGGTCGGGTTCGACGCCCGGAAGCGATTGAAAAGCCTCCACCGGCGCCGGGGGATCGGGGTGGCGGATCGGCTGCCAGGCCCAGTGGTCGAGGCGCGGGTCGCGGTCGGCGTTCCCCTCGGCCCCGGGCCAGGGGAGGCCGTCGGCCAGCCAGGCGGAAAGGCTCGCGATCTCGTCGGCTGTGAGTGGCTCACCGGAAGGGGGCATCCGTTCGTCGGCGTCGACGGTGCGGATCCGGTCGAGGAGCTCCCCCTCGGTGCCGTTTCCCGCAATGGCGATGGGGCCGTATTCGCCCCCACGGAGAATCCCCCCGCGCGAATCGAGCCTCAAGCCCCCTTCCTGAGAGTCTTCGCCGTGGCATTCGACACAGCGGGCCACGAGCAGCGCCCGGGCAGCAGCGTGGCGATCCTCGGCGGCGGATGCCGTCGTGGAGGCCGCGACAGCGGCGAGAAGCGTCAGAAAGAGGCGAACCATGATGGGATTCCTCGGATCGATACAGTGTATCTCCGCTGGAAGACCGATTTTTACACGGATTGGCCCGGGAGCCGGGAATCCCCGCGTAAAAAGTGCCGGTTTCACGGAGATTTGAAGGAGAGGAACGATTCGGCGGAGCGATCTCGTGGACGAGTCTCGGCGGGCCGAGTTTCTGGCACAGTACAAGGCTGCGGAGCCCGCGATCCGTGCTCATGTGAGGCGGCTGGTGCCCCTGCGGAGCGATGTCGACGACGTCCTTCAGGAGGTTGCCGTGGTGCTGTGGAAGAAATTTCCGCAGTTTCGCCCGGAGGACGACTTTCGGCGCTGGGCGTTCGGCGTCGCCAAGTACGAGGTCCTCGCCTGGTATCGGGACCGAGGACGCGACCGAACGATGCTCTCTGGAGCGATGGTCGAAATTCTGGCCGATGACGCGATCCTCGAGGACTCGAGACTCCATGCCCAGCAGGAGCTCCTCGACCGCTGCATGGGCAAACTCGATCCGCGCGACCGGCAACTCATTCTTGCTTCGTACCGGCCTGCGGCCCGAATCCAAGACGTCGCCGTGCAGAGCGGTCGTTCCGTCGGAGGGTTCTATCAATGGCTCCACCGCATGAGGAAAACCCTCCTCGACTGCATCCGGGCCGAAATGCAGCGATCAGAAAAGGCATGAGGTAGCGGACATGAACGACCCAATCGCGTTGTCGAAGGCCGACGTCGAGGTCCTTGCGGGCCGCTACATCGACGGATGTGCAACCGCCGCCGAGGTCGCCCGGCTGGAGCAGGCACTCGCCATGGACGCCACCGCGCGAAGGGCCTTTCTCGAACTGTGCAACCTCGATTCCGCTCTCGAGCACCGGGCGACCTCCTTTCCCGGTCCGATCTCCCCGGTGTCAGTTGTGGGAAGTGGTGGGCGGCGGCTGCCAAGGGCCCTGGCGGGGGTGGCAAGCCTCGCTGTCGTGGCTGCGGTCGCCTGGTGGCTCTCGGCAGGCGGACGCCGGCCACACACGACCCATTACGACGATCGATCCTTACCTGTCGTGACGGTGGCGACGATCCATGGGGGCGACGATGTGGACGATGGTCGACCGATCAGCCCGACGACGCTCCGTGCGGGAGCTTCGATCGGCATCCGCTCGGGGAGTGGCGCCGACGTCGATCTGCTCGAAGACGCGGTCTACGGAGTGAGTTCGAGCGACGAAGGAGCATTGTTCGGTGGGAGCGTGCAGGCGCGGCTCACCGGACCTGCGGCGCGGTATGGCGTCACCGCATCCAATCTCCGCATCACCGACGTCGGGACATCGTTTCGGGTCGAACGCATCGACGACGAGCATCTCGCGGTCACCGTACTCGACGGCACCGCGGAGGTGCAGTCGCGGGTGAGGCGGCCTCGCTGCTTCTGGTCGTTCGATGACATGGATCCGGTGATGGCGCCGACGACTTCGTTGGACGCCGTCCGCTCCCTTCCCGTCGACCTCGGCGCCGGCGCGGCGAGCGTGGAGGGAATCGTCGGGGCTGGAGCCCTCCGGTTCGACAACACGTCGGAGGCTGTCGCGACCATCGACGGCGGTCTCGGTGAGAAGGTGGGCGAGGGGACGCTTTCCATGCGTGAGGGGATCTCGCTCGAGGCCCTGTTCGTCTCTCGCTGGAGCGGCGGGGCGGGCGACTACGACGAGCTCTACCGCAAGGAGGATGGCAACTGCCGGGTGCTCCTCTCCTTCCAGAACGACGGGGTTTCGCACGCGGCATTCTCCGATCCGCGGGTCCCTCCCGGACCATGCCTGTCCTTCGGTCTTCACCTTGCGGGGATCGGCTACCGTGAACTCGACATGCCGCTCGATGGGGAGGACGGGCGGCCGACGGTCGCGGAGCTGACCGACGGGCAGGTGCATCACGTGGTCGCCTCCTACGACAGCTTTACCGGGAGGAAATCCATTGCGATCGATGGTGTGAAACGTTTCGAGCACGTCGTGCCCGTGGGAAGGCTCGTGCTCTGCGGCGGTCCTCAGCGGGCGACGATCGGCAACCATCTCGGGATCGAGCCATTCAGCGGAGTCATCGACGAAGTGGCGATTTACGACTTCGCTCTGACGACGGAGGAAATCGCCGAACACTTCCGGCGTGCGTCACGTGGCGAGCGATACTTCGAGGTCGAGTCGCCCGGGCCTTTCGTCCCGTGGCGGGCCATCGATCGCCTCGTGGGAGGGCAGACGCGGGTCTTCAACCAGCGGACGGCAGAGGCACGCTGAAGGCGAGTCATCCGGGAAGGCCTGGCAGGCCGTGGATCAAGTGCCCGCCGCCGGATGCGGCGGCCGACACCCGCGAAAAACCTCTGTGCTCTTGGGGGCGTCTCAAATGGAAAAAGGTCGTCAATGACTTTTTCCACCGACAACTGGGGCCGCGGATGCCGAGCAGTATCCATGATCGGGGCACTCGCTCCCTCTGCGGTCAGGAGAGGATTCCGCGGATCACATGCCCGTGGACGTCGGTGAGGCGACGATTGACGCCGTTGTGATAGAAGGTGAGCTTCTCGTGGTCGATGCCGAGGAGGTGGAGAATCGTGGCGTGGAAGTCGGGGATCGTCACCTCGTCCTCCACGACGCCATAGCCAACGTCGTCACTTGCGCCGTGATGGTGGCCTCCCTTGACGCCGGCCCCGGCGAGGAAGCAGGTGAAGGCCTTGGGGTGGTGGTCGCGGCCGGTCGCGCCGAGGCCTTGGGTCACCGGACTGCGGCCGAACTCCGTCGACCAGACGACGAGCGTGTCGTCGAGCATGCCGCGGTCTTTGAGATCTTTGATCAGCGCCGCGACGGGGCGATCCATCGTGGCGGCCTGCGTGTCGTGGTTTTCCTTCATGTTCTCGTGGCCGTCCCAGTTGATTCGCGGGCTGCCGAACGAGCCGCCGTTGAAGAGCTGCACGAACCGCACGCCCCGTTCGAGGAGCCGGCGGGCCATGAGGCAGTTGCGGGAAAAACCTTTGTTCGTCGGATCGTCGATGCCGTACAGCTCCCGGACAGCGGCCGGCTCGTCGTCGAAGCTCGTTGCCTCTGGGATGCTCACCTGCATCCGGGCGGCGAGCTCATAGGACCGCAGTCGGGCCGCGAAGTCGGTGTCGCCGGGGTGGAGCCGGGCGAAGTCGCTGTTCATGTCCCTGAGGAGCCGGAGATCGGCCACGCGGTCGGCTGGAGAGAGGCCCGCGGGCGTGCGGAGGTCGGCGATCGGATCGCCGCCATCGGTGCGGAAGGCGACACCCTGATGATTGGCGGGGAGGAAGCCACTGGTCCAGTTGATCGATCCGCCGGCCGGCTGGCCGCGGGGATCGGGGAGGACGACGAACGCGGGGAGGTCTTCGCTGATCGTGCCCAGGCCATAGCTCAACCAGGCCCCCATGGAGGGGAAGCCGTTGAGCGTGAAGCCACTGTTCATCTGGAAGGTGGCCGGCGTGTGGTTGTTGCTCTTGGCGACCATCGAGTGAATGAAGCAGAGATCGTCGGCACAGCTGGCAAGGTGCGGGAGGAGGCTGCTCACCCACGAGCCACTTTCACCGTGCTTGGCGAACGGGTAGACGCTCTTCATGAGCATCCCGGGCTGGCCGAAGAAGCCGAGATTCTCCCCCTGCCCTTCGAGCGATTTGCCGTCCAATCGCTCGAGCTCCGGCTTGGGGTCGAAGGTCTCGAGATGGCTGACTCCGCCGCTGCAGAAGATCTGGACGACGCGCTTTGCCTTGGCCGGGAAGTGGAGGCCGGAGCCTGCGCCTGCCGGTTCCAGGCCCGATGTCTCGGCCGTCGATTCCCTGGCGAGCAGCCAGGCAAAGGCGACGCTCGCCAGACCGCCGCTGGAGCCGGAGAGGAAGTGGCGGCGGGGAACGAGCGGGGCTGGGGGAGAGGCCACGAGGCCACTGAATGGTTCAAGCCGGCCGGCCCGGAACGAGTCATTGGACATAGAGAAACTCGCTGGAATTGAGGATGGCCCAGCAAACGTTTCCCAAGCCACGGGCCTGGGCCGCGGTGACGGCCCGTTGCCGTTCGGCGTCGGTCGCCCGCCGCCCCAGGGCACGCTCGTAGGCACGGTCGATGGCGTCGGTCTGGTCGCCCCCCGCGGCCTCGAGCGAACGCTCGGCGAGCCGGTCGGCCTGACGCTGGACGAAGCTGTTGTTCATGAGCGCAAGCGCCTGGAGCGGCGTGATCGTCTCGCCACGCGTCGGCGTCTTCACGGCGGGACTCGGGCAGTCGAAGGCGTCGAGGAGTGGCTCCTTCCCCGAGTTGACATTCATCCGGTAGACCGTGCGCCGGTTGAACTCGGGATCGTCGCGGTCGATCGGATGATAGAAGGTGGCGTTGAAGCTCGTGGTCGTGAAGGGGCGGAAGCTCGGGCCCCCCATCGCCGGATTGAGTTCACCACTCACCGCGAGCATCGCGTCGCGCACCGCCTCAGCCTCGAGGCGCCGTGGCGGATAACGCCAGAGGAGGATTGAGTCGGCATCGATCGCCGCCGCCTTCTCGTCGTGGGTCGAGGCTTGCCGGTAGGTCGAGGAAAGGAGGATGGCGCGGTGGAGGGCCTTGAGCCGCCATCCCGACCGCAGCAGTTCGCCCGCCAGCCAGTCGAGGAGCTCCGGGTGGCTCGGCCGGCCGCCGTTGAGGCCGAAGTCGCTCGGTGTCGCCACGAGCCCCCGGCCAAAATGGTATTGCCAGATGCGGTTGGCGATGACGCGGGCGGGGAGTGGATTGGCCGGAGCGGCGATCCAGGCGGCAAACCGCCTCCGCCGCTCCGCTTCGGGGGCCTCTGGTACGAGCCCCAGATCGGCTTCGACGGCGGTGATGGCTGAGAGCCCAGCGGGCGTCATGATCGGGCCGGGCGATGTGACGCTCCCCCGGTGGAGGAGCGCCGTCGGCGATGGCTCGACACGGACGCCGACATACGACATCTCGGTGGAGGCGGAGGGGGCCTCGGCCTCCTGCTTCAGTTCGTCGATCCGCCCCGTCGCCCGGGCGTGGCTGACCCGCTCCGCGTCGTCGAGGCAGGCGAGGATCTCCTCCTTCGGGATGGCAAAGCCACCGGCCCGGAAGGCGGCAGCCACCTCCTCGTCTCCGAGGGCCCGGTCGTAAAGCGCAGCCTGGAGAATCTCGCCGTCGAGAAAGCCGTTGCCGGCGCCGTGGTGCCGCAGCCCGAGAAGGACCGTCGCCGCCCCCTTCTCAAATGTCCGTATCGCCGATGCGGGGACATACGAGGGGGCGTAACGCTCGCCGTTGCGGTAGAGCGTGATGCTGTTGTCGGCGTTGTAGACCGCCGCCATGTGGACCGCCTGCCCGGCCGGCGCCGTCTCCTGCGGCGCCTCGAGGTCGTGCGTCCGGGCGAAGCCGCCGCTGCCGGCGATCCATTTCCGCGGTTGCCGCTCGCCAAATACGATCGCGTCGAAATCTCGGTCAGGGGTGCTTTCGATCGAGATCGCCGCCCCTCCCCCCTGATCGAGGTCCGACAGCACGACCCAAGCCTCGAGGGTCTTTTCCCGGATCGTCTCGGGGATCGGATCACTTTCGAAGGAGGACTGCGTTTCCCTGCGGAGCCGGAGCCTTCCCCCGACGATCTCGGCTCCTCCATGGAGCTTGCCGCCGGCCGCTGTACCGCCATCCTGGAACGTCCAACGGATCAGGGGCGCAGGTCCGGGGGGCGCCGCGATGCGATCCTGCGAGCGTTCCGCCGCTCTCCGGGCCCCTTCCCGCTCGAGGGCGGCGATCGTTGCCCGCTCGGCGGCAATCGCCTCTGCACGGGCTGCTGCCTTGTGCTCACGGGCAGCGATCTCGGCCGGGGAGGCCAACGTCCGCTCGCCGTGCTTCACGCCGTCGAAGACGGCCTTGATGCGGAAGTAGTCCTCCTGGGGCACCGGGTCGAACTTGTGAGAATGGCAGCGGGCACAGTTGAGCGTCAGGCCGAGGAACGTCTGGCCGACGACGCTGATCATGTCCTCCATCTCCTCCTCGCGCGTGATGGCACGCTGCGTGGCGTTGGCCTGGGCATTGCCAGCCCGATCCCAGGCGCCGCAGACGAGCATGCTCGTGGCGATGATGCCGTCGCTGGTCACCGGCTCGAGAACATCGCCGGCGAGTTGTTCCGCCATGAAGCGGTCGTAGGGTTTGTCGTCGTTGAAGCTCCTGATGACGTAATCCCGGTAGTGCCAGGCGCGGTCGCGCGGGTGGTCGTATTCGAACCCCTCGCTCTCGGTGTAGCGGACGATGTCGAGCCAGTGCCGCCCCCAGCGTTCGCCGTAGTGGGGCGAGGCGAGGAGGTCATCGACAACGCGCTCGTAGGCGGCCTCCGAGGGATCGGCCATGAACGCCTCGACCTGCTCGGGGCTCGGAGGAAGGCCGATCAGATCGAAGAACAGCCGCCGGATGAGGGTGCGCGGATCAGCGGGGGCCGAAGGGCCGAGCCCGGAAGCCCCGAGCCGGTCGAGCACCCAGGCATCGACAGGCCCCCGCGCCCACGGATCGAGCGCTGTCTCCGGGAGCGGCGCTTCCTGAATCGGCTGGAGCGACCACCAATCCCGCCCGGCCCGCTTCTCCGTACTGAAGGCGAGCGGATCGAGTGGCTGCTCACCCCAGGGGCTCCCGGCATCGATCCAGGCGCGGAGGAGTGCTTTTTCTTCTGGTGGGAGCGGGTGCTCGGGGGGCATCTCGTCCCCCTCGACCCGCTGCCAGAGAAGGCTCTCCGTCTTTCCCGGCTCAAGAGCCGGACCGCTCTCTCCCCCCTTGGCCGCGGTGGCGGCGTCGACGAGCGACAGCCCTCCGTCGGGGGCTGCCCCGGAATGGCATGCGAGGCAGCGCGCCGTGAGGAGTGGGGCGATCTGCCGGTCGAAGTCGATGGCGGGGAGACTCGGCTCATCCGCAGAAGCGCCGGGCAACGACGCGTCCATGGCGACGATCACCATCAGGATCAGCGTGTACGGGCGGAGGCTCATGGCGGAGATCCCCGTGCGTGCGTTCGACTGCCCCGTTGATTTCGCGGGCGAGGAGCAGACTTCGTTCTCCGTCCCCGGACAGACACCGTGCCGCCGGACCCAAGGCGTCACGGTGGCCATGGGGGGCCACGGCCAGCGGGACTTCACCCTGAAGGTAGATCGACCGTGCGGCCGCGTCAACGAGCGTCGGCGTCGGGGGATTGCCCAAAATCCCGGAAACTCTCCGATTGAACGACGCCGCGGATAAGAGCCTTGATGGCGTGGCCCTGAGGGGCGGATCGGCTGAGGATCCCGTCGATCACGAGTCGGTCAGCGGGGACGAGGTCGCGTCCGAGCGCGAACCGGAGGAGGTGAGCGGTGAAGGCCCGGGCGAACCTCTCCCGCTCCGCCACGATCGCCCCCTTGAATCCGACGGCGCCGTCGAAAGTTTGCCTCCGGAAGAGCGTGCCGCTGGCATCGACGTCGCGGCCGTTGGCGTAGCCGTCGCGCCACCGTCCGGTGATGTCGTAGTTCTCCAGCGCGAAGCCGACAGGATCGAGTTTCGTGTGGCAGCCCGCGCAGGAGGGATGCTCGCGATGGGCGGCGAAATGTTCCCGGATCGTCAGGCTCGGATCGGCCGCGTCTTCGGCGAGTGGCGGGACGTCGGCGGGGGGCGGGGAGGGCGGATCGTTGAAGATCACTTCCACGATCCACACGCCGCGGGCGACGGGATGGGTCCGCTTCGGCCCGGAGGTCATGCTCGCCACGGCGGCGTTGGTGATGATTCCCCCGAAACGCGGGTCGTCGCACGGGACGCGGCGGAACTCGCGGGATCGCAGGTGTCGGCGGAGCGATTCGTCGTGGGCCGCCCGGTCGGGTTCGGCGGCCGGAGTGGGCAGAGCGCCCTGGTACCACGAGCGGAGGAACTCACTTTGATAGTGCGACGACGGGGCGATCAGTTCCGTCAGGGGCCGCTCCTCGACGAACACCGTGTCGAAGAGGACAAGCGGCTCGAGCACCATCTGGAGGCTTGCCGGCGCGCCCGGCACGAGATGGAAGTCGCGGGCCAGGGTCGGATCGGGGGTCGCTGCCAGGGCGTTCTCGAGTTGCATCCACTGGGACGGGAAGGTGTCGAGAAAACGCTCGATCCGGGGGTCGGCGAGCATCCGCGTCACCGTCCGGTCGAGGACGTCGGGATGGAGGATCGCCCCCCGCTCGGCCAGTTCGAGCAGCTCCTCGTCCGGGCAGCTCCCCCAGAGGAATGCCGACAGGCGCGAGGCGATGGCCAGGGGCATGTCCTCATGCCCGGTGGCGGTAACGCGGAAGAGGAAGCGAGGGGATGAGAGTGCGGCCGCGGCCGTCTTCTTCATCGCGTCGGGGAAAGCAAGGCCCTGAGCGAGCTTCGAGAGCGCGAAGGCGGTGTAGCGGTCGAGAGTCTCGGCCTCGACCGGCCCACGGAAGGCGATCCGCAGAAAACGCTTCAATCGCCCCCGCACCTCGGCTTCGCGGTCGCTCCCCTCCGCCGGCGCGGCAAAAAAATCGGCCCAGATGCCGACAGCGTCGGGAGTGAAGTCGGGGCTCTCGACGATCGAGTGGGCCAAGCGGAGGAAGACATCGAGGAGAAGCGGGGAGAGCGTCAACTCGTCGGCCTGATTGTCGAAGCCATGTTCGGCGCGGAGATCCTTCGGATAGGGCTTCACCCCTTCGAGGCCGGGCGCCGGTTCGAGGGCGTGGCACGCAACATGGACGACGTCGGGCAGTCGTGGAGACACGGACGGGGACGGCGGCGCGAGGAGGTATGAGTCGTAGCGGGTCATCAGCTTCTCCGGGAGCGGGAACAGATCCCGGGAGAGCCGGAAGAGATCGCGGACGGTGTTGGAGTAGTGGAAGCGGTTGAGCCGTTGGAGCGGCAGCGGCGGCGTGGGGAGGCCGTGCACGACCTCTCCGAGACGGTGTTGAAGCCATCGGATCGCCTCCGAGCGCGTGGCAGCATCGGGCGCCTGCTCACCATCCGGTGGCATGGCCCCGGAATCGATGGCGTTGATCGCCTGGCCGAGGAGGCGGGCCTGTTCCTCGCTCGGGGAATCGGTGAGCAGCGACTCGAAGTTGATTCCCCCGCTGGCTTCCCCGTTGCCGTGGCAGCCGAGGCACTGTCCGGCAAGGAGCGGCGGCAGGATCGCCCGCGTCTCCCCCCCCGGGCCAGACTGCGGGCAGGTGAAGAGAATCGCGATGGGGAAGGCGATCGCTCTCACGACGGCAGGCATGCCGCGGAGCAACGCACGGTCGCGATTCAGGAAGTCTGCCAAAACCGTCCCCTCCCCCTGCCGCATCGGGCGGCGGGCACTTTATCCACAGCCCGCTAAGCCAACAATTCGGAGATCACGCCGGTGCTGTCAGCAAACGAATCGATCTCGAGCCCCATCACCCGGGCGAGTGTGAGCCAGAGATTCGAGTTGAGCGTGCCGCTCGGCATCCGCAGGAATCGCCCCTGCCGCACCTCCCCCTGGGCGGTGCCGGCCAGGATCATCGGGAGATCGAAGAATTGATGGGTCGCACCGTCCCCGAGGCCCGCGCCGAAGGCGAGCAGCGAGTGGTCGAGGAGGGAACGCCCGTCTGATTCCCTGATCTCCTTCATCCGCCGGATGAGGTAGGCGTACTGTTCCAGGTGAAAGCGGTCGATCTTCTGGAGTTGCTTGAAGCCGTCCCCCTTCTGGTTGTGCGTCATCTCATGGTGCTGGACGGGCTGGTCGAAGACCCCCTCGTACATGAGCGTCGCATCCCAGCGCTCGGGGCCGATCATGAAGGTGCAGACGTCGGTGATCCCCATCCGAAAAGCCGTCAGCATCAGGTCCATCTGGAGGCGGATGTACTCACCACGCGGCAGGATCTCCTGCGTGGGGATGCGGACGTCGGCCTCGGTGAGAAGCTTGTCCATCTTCCCGATGCGGCGTTCGATGCCGCGGATCATCTCCAGAAAATCGTCGAGCGTGCGCCGGTCGTCGCGGCCGAGACGCCGGGCGAGGGAGCCGGCATCCGCGAGGACAAGATCGGTGACGTCGGCGACATGATCGCGGTATCCCTGGCGGAGGAAGAGCCGGTCGTAGAGTTTCTGCGGCTCACGGATCGAAGGCGCGATCCTCCCCGGCCCGTACCAGGAGATGTTGTCGAACTCGATCGGCTCCTTGGGGGCAGTGAATCCGTTGCAGCTGATCTCGAGGGTATTGAAGATGGTGGCGTGGCCGACCGCGTCGCCGATCACTTGATCGAGCGTGCGACCGTTGGGATGGGCGATCCCCCGTTCGGCGGCCATCGCCGGCGACAGGCTCGTCAGATAGCACGATGCGCCCTGGGCATGGACGTCCTGGCCATCCTTGTAGCTCCGGTCGAGGCCGGTGATGAGGGTGAGATCGGCGAGGTGCTCAGCGAGTGGTTCGAGCGTCTCGGTCAGTTCGAGGGGATGAATGCCGGGAGTGTTCTTGATCCGCCGCTCGTTCTTGATCTTGTCAGCGTCGAAGCCACCGATGAAGTCCGGGGC
>CAMARC010000116.1 GCA_945860405.1 Candidatus Kuenenia stuttgartensis
ATGAAAAGCCCCTGGCAGAGCTCGAGCCGGTGCCGGAAGAGCTCCCAGTGGGCTTCTCCCGCCGCGCCGTCGGCGGTCAACAGCCCCCCTTGATAGCTCGCTGCCACCACCTTCATCCCCGACGACGCGAGGAGGTCGCGAAGGGATTCAGGGGATCCGGCCTCGAGGACGCGCTCGGCGTGTCCGAGCCAGAGATCGATCGAGTCGCAGTGGCCGGCGGCATAGTCGGCGAGGATCGTGGGCAGATCGGCATTGAGAGAGCAGACGGTGCCGACAGCGGGAATCGCCGCGATCGCCAGCCCGGGCTCCGCGGTGGCGGTCATCGGAGACGGTCCCGGAGCATGTCGACGACTTCGGCGACCGCGACGCGGTCCTGCGTGAGGGAGTCGCGGTCGCGGAGGGTGACGGTGCCGTCAGTGAGGGTCTGGCCGTCGATCGTCAGGCACCAGGGCGTCCCCGCCTCGTCCTGCCGGGCATAGCGCCGGCCGACCGAGCCCTTCTCGTCGTAGTAGGCGGGCATGTGAGCCTTGAGCTTGCGGTAGAGGTCGATGGCGACCTCCGGCATGCCGTCCTTCTTCACCAGTGGCAGCACCGCGACTTTGAGTGGCGCGAGGCGCGGATGGAGCTTGAGGACGGTGCGGCTGCGCGGCTTGCCATCCTCATCGGGAACTTCGTCCTCGTGGTAGGCGTCGCAGAGGAAGGCGAGCACCGCCCGGTCGGCCCCAGCCGAGGGCTCGATGACATGGGGCACGAAGCGCTCGCGGGAGATGTCGTCGAAGTAGGAGAGATCCTTGCCGCTCCCCCGGTGGCGCGGCTTGCCGTCAGGCCCCTGCTCGACGACGAGTTGGCCGTCCTGGCGGACGAGCTTCCCCTCCATGTGGCTGCGGAGGTCGAAATCGCCGCGGTGGGCGATCCCCTCGAGCTCGCCGAACTCCCCCGGCGCGAGGAACGGGAAGGCGTATTCGATGTCGGCGGTGCCGACGGAATAGTGGGAGAGCTCGTCGGCGTGGTGCTCACGGAGCTGCAGCTTCCCCTCGGTGAGCCCGAGGGAGAGATACCACCGCCAGCGCCGGTCGCGCCAGTAGCGATACCATTCAGCCGATTCCGACGGCTTGCAGAAGAACTCGATCTCCATCTGCTCGAACTCGCGCGAGCGGAAAGTGAAGTTGCGCGGCGTGATCTCGTTGCGGAAGCTCTTGCCGATCTGGCCGATGCCGAAGGGGACTTTCACGCGCGAGGTGTCGACGACGTTCTTGAAGTTCATGAAGATCCCCTGGGCCGTCTCCGGCCGAAGGAAGGCCCGGTCGTCGTCGTCGCCGGCAAGGGCGCCGATGCGGGTCTCGAACATGAGGTTGAACTCGCGCGGAGCGGTGAGCGTCCCCGGCTCGCCCGCGTCGGGGCCGAGGGCGTCGGCGAGGGTCACCGTCTGGGCATGGATCGCCGTGGCGAGTGACTCGAGCCCCGACAGCCACTCGATCTCCTCGACCTTGCTCGCGCGGACGCCGAAGCCCTTCAGCGCCCGGGTCACGGTGTGCGGTAGGGCGTCGTCCCCCGATTGATCGGTGACGACGAACAGCTTCTTGCCGCGGTGGGAAGACCAGCGGCCGTGGAGGTGATCGAAGCGATAGCGCTTCTTCGACTCCCGGCAGTCGATCATCCAGTCGTGGAAGAGGTCGAAGTGGCCGGAGCACTTCCAGACCTGCGGGTGCATGATGATCGTGCAATCGAGCCCGGCCATCTCGTAGGGCTGCGGGGCGCCGGCCGGCGTGGCGAGCTCGTCGTGGCCGGCGACCATGTCGTGCCACCAGGCATCCTTGAGATTCCGCTTCAGGGCCACCCCGAGCGGCCCGTAATCCCAAAATCCGTTCAAGCCGCCGTAGATCTCGCTCGACTGAAAGATGAAACCGCGGCGCTTGGCGAGCGACACGATCTTGTCCATCCGCGACTGGTCGGTGGGCTTGTCCATGGAAATCCTGGCGGGTCGGGGCGGGGGGAAAGCGGGCCGGCAGTGTAGTGGCGGGGACGGGAGGGGGTCCATGGCAGACGGGGGGTGGGGTGGCCTGGGAACATGGGCCGCGCCCCGTCGATTCCTGACGGCCAGAGATCGGCGGCGATCAGGGGTCGAGGCAAAACCAGCCGGTGCCGCGGTCGAGGCGGGGGACGACCGGGATCGTGTCGAGCGCGGCCGCGTCACCGATGTCGGCCGCCATGCCGATGGCGAGGAGGTTTGTCCCGCCACGGGAAGCGGCCAGCGCCGCGGCGAGGGGGACGCTTGCGTCAGTCGCTCCTCGGACCGTTCTCCGGAAGCGCTCGAGGGCGGCGGCGGCAGGATCGTCGAGCCGCGTCGCCCCGGCGGCGTCGAGGATCGCCCCGGCGGCGAGGATGTCTTCTTCGGTCACCACGCCGTCGGTGCCGGCGCAGACGAGGTGGATCGGTCGGGGAGGCCCGCCCCCCGCGACCGCAAGCTCCAGCGCCCGGGCCGCCACGGCACGGCGATTGACGAGGGCTCCGACGAGAATTGCCTCGGCCCGTGGGCAGGCGGCGACGGCGGCGGTGCCATTGGTCGTCGTGGTCACAATCCGCCGGCCGGCGACCACCTGCCGGCTGTAGTCCCGCGGGGCGTTGCCGAGATCGAAGCCATCGATCCTCAGGCCCCCACGCTCGCCCCCGAGGAGGCATTCCCCGCCACTCGACGCGGCCTTTGCGGCCTTCCGGGCCGCGTCGGGGGAGAGCTCGGGACGGACCCCGATCGCCCCGTTGGCCAGGGCAGTGACGATCGTCGTCGAGGCCCGAAGGACGTCGATGACGACGACGATCCCTCCCGCGGTTTCCGATTCCTGCATACCATGAAAGCACTCGTGACAATGCCAGGCAATTCGGTCCATGGAATCCCTCGGGGGTGCCGTCGTCCGGTTGAAGGTTTGTGATGCGAGTCCGAACTCTGGAACCCGCATGAATCGCCACGCCACCATAGAGCCCCGAGAGCCCCTCGGCCAAGTCGGCGGACTGCCGGCCGCGCCGGTCGACAAGAGTGGCGACAAGGTCCGCGGCATGTTCGCGGAGATCGCCCCACGCTACGACCTCGTCAATCGGATCCTCTCCGGCGGCATCGACCTGTGGTGGCGGCATGTCACCGTCCGCCTCGCCCCGCCCCCGCTCGGGGGAGCGATGCTCGATGTCTGCACTGGCACCGGTGATTTGGCGATCGCCTACGCCGACCGGGCAGCGGCGCCGGCGGCGGCGCAGGGGCTCGTGCCGAGGATTGTTGCCAGCGACTTTTGCCGACCGATGCTCGACCGCGGTCGAGACAAGGCCGCCACGCGACATCCGCAGATTGAATGGGTCGAAGCCGATGCGATGGCCCTCCCCTTCCCCACCGCCGACTTCGATCTTGTCACGGTTGCCTTCGGGCTGAGGAACATCGCCGACACCCGGCGCGGGCTTGCCGAGATGGCCCGCGTCTGCCGCCCTGGCGGGACGCTTGCGATCCTCGAGTTCTCCTTGCCGGCCAACCGCATCGTTCGCTCTGGCTATCTGTGGTATTTCCGCAACGTTCTCCCCCGCCTCGGTAACGCCGTGGCCCGCAACGCCTCCGACGCCTACACCTACCTCAACAAGAGCGTCGAGGATTTTCCGTCGGGGGAACGGCTGGCGGCGCTCGTGCGCTCGGTCGGCTTCACGGCTGTCGAGCAACACCCGCTCACCTTCGGGATCGCCACGCTCACGATCGCCACCCGTGCTACGGGGCCGATAACGTCCCCCGCCCCGAAGAATGGCTGACATGGATTCCTCCTCCCGTCTGCCGATCGTCTTGGCGATCACCGGTGCTTCCGGTTCCCCCTACGCCGTGCGGCTCCTCGAGGTGCTCCTCGGCGCCGGCCGGGAGGTGCATCTTTCGATCAGCACGGCAGGGCAAGCTGTGTTCCTCCAGGAGATCGGTCGGCATCTCGACCTCGAGCGGCCCGATCCTGCCATCCTCCTCGGTGATGCCTTCGCGGGGCTGCCAGCCGGGGCCCTCGACCGGCTTCATGTCTGGCATCACCGTGATCTCATGGCGCCGATCGCCAGTGGATCGTTTCTTACCGGGGCGATGGTGATCTGCCCCTGCAGCGGTGGAACCCTCGCCGCCGTGGCCCATGCTCAGGGGGGCAATCTCATCCACCGCGCGGCCGAGGTCCATCTCAAGGAGCGACGGAAGCTCGTCGTCGTGCCGCGCGAGACGCCGCTCTCGCTTCCGCAGTTGCGGAACATGGTGGCGATCCACGAGGCGGGGGCGGTCGTCCTCCCGGCGTCACCCGGCTTCTATGCCGGCGCCCGCTCGATCGCCGATCTCGTCGACTTCGTCGTCTCCCGGATCTGCGACCAGATCGGCGTGCAAAACACGCTCATGCGCCGCTGGGGGAGCGAGTGAGATGGCCGCCACGCTCCGCAGCTACCTGGAGCTTGTTCGCTTCAGCCACACCATCTTCGCCCTCCCCTTCGCCCTCATGGCGGTGATCCTCGCCTTCCAGGTCCCGGCCCCGGCGGCGACGTCTTCGGCTGAGTGGTGGCGGCGTGGGCTCGGCGTGCTCCTCTGCATGGTGACGGCGCGAACGGCGGCGATGGCCTTCAATCGGCTCGTCGACCGCTCGTTCGACGCCGCCAATCCGCGGACGGCGACGCGGCATCTGCCGCGCGGCGATCTCGCCGTCGGCGAGGTGTTCGGACTCGTCGCCCTCTCGTCCGGGGCGTTCATCGCCGCCACGCTCCTCTTTCTCCCCAACTGGCTGCCGCTGGTCCTTTCGGTGCCGGTCCTCGCTTGGCTGCTCGGCTACAGCTACGCCAAGCGGTTTACGATGCTCGCTCACGTCTGGCTCGGGGCGGCGTTGGGGATGGCGCCGGTGGCGGCGTGGATCGCGATCCGGGGCGAGGCGTTGCTTGCCAACCCTACCGATGGTCTCCCAGCGCTGATCCTCGGACTCGCCGTGACGACCTGGGTGGCCGGCTTCGACATCATCTATGCCTGTCAGGATGCCGGGTTCGATGCGAGCCAGGGGCTCCACAGCATTCCGGCCCGGCTCGGCGTGCCGCGAGCCCTGATGCTCGCCGCGGGCCTTCACGTCGTTACGCTCGCCATCCTTGCGGCGCTGCCGCTGATCGTGCCGCAGCTGGGCGCGGTGTATTGGGGGACGCTCGTGGCGATCGCCGCGCTTCTCGTCTGGGAGCATTCGCTCGTCCGCCCCGACGACCTCTCCCGCGTCAACCAAGCCTTCTTCACCGCCAACGCTGCGATCGGACTGTTGCTTTTGGTGGCGATCGCCATCGATTGCTCGGTCTGACGAGCAGGGGATTTCAGTTGCCGTGGTCCGGGATCGGCCCCCAGGCCTGGTGGGCCGTGAGGCACGCTAAGACGCGTTCCCGAGGTGCGCCGGCCACGAAGCGTTCGAGGGCCTCGATCCCGATCGCGAATTGCCCGATCGCGCGGGCCCGTTTCGTCGTCAGGCTGCGAACGCGGAGCGACTCGAGGCTCGCCGGGGCACGATAGTCGTTGCCATACACGCGGCGGAGCCAGTCCGCTCCACGCACCTTGAGCGCGGGCTGGACGGGCCCAGCGGTCCCCGCGGCGGCGAGCTCGATCGGCTTGACCACAATCCCTTCGACGCCGGTAGCCGTGAGCGCATGCCACCAGGCAATGGCCGCGGCGACGTCGATGGGGCGGGTGAGATCGACGACCCGGTGCAGCGTCACGCCCAAGGGGCCTCGGTCGGCCTGGGCGGCGGTGATACGGCGGAGCATGTCGAGGTGCCAGGCATGCTCGCGGTCGAAGAATGTCCGCCCCTCGGCGGCAAGGAGGTGGAAAAAGACGAGCCGCGGCGGCGTCGAACGATCGGCAGCGCCATCGGCCATCCCAACGAGCTCCCCGTCGAGGCAGAGCCAGTCGGTGGCCAGTGTCTTCCACAGGCCGGCCGCCGCCGTGGCCGCGGCGATCGTCGCCACGAGCGCTGCTTCATCGGTCGCGGGGAGGCAGCGGTGACCGGTGCGCGAGTGGATCGCGCCGGCCGTGCCGTCCGCGACACCGAACCGCCTCGCTGCCGCATCGGCATCGCGGCAGACCACGGCTACCCCCCGCAGGCCGGTCTGCTTCTCTTCGCAGACCACCTGCCGCAGCCCCGCCGCAGCGTAGTGGGCGAAGGCGCCAAGCGGATGCTCGAGGCCGTCGCCGTGGTGCGACGGATCGCACGACGACATCGTCGGCGGAAGATGGATCACCCACGGATCGCGGGCGAAAGCATTCCCGGGGACGACGCTCGACAAGCGGGCCATCTCCGTGGCAGCGAAGCGGCGGAGCGCGGCGATCGCGTCGGCGGCCGGCGGAAGCCGTGGTGCGGGGCTGGCAACAGGGCGGGCTCGGAGCCTGCGCGGCGGCAGCGGCCCCCGTGCCGACCGCCCCCAGGCTCCACCGGCCGGCACCGACACGAGCTCCCGCTCCGGCCAGCGGAGGGCGGTGAGCCGGTCGCCGAACACGCAGCCGGTGTCGATGCAGATCGTGTTGTTGAACCATTCCACCTCGGCGACCGGCGTGTGCCCCTGGACGACCGCCGCGGCGCCGTCATAGCCGCTGGCCCAGTCGTCGCGGACAGGCATCGCCCGGTCGTCGAAATCGCCGGTGTAAGCGCCGTGGATTGCCGCGTCGCGGGCGGCGCTCGAGTCGCTGCCATGGTAACGCTCCTCGAGGCCCGCATGGGCGACGACGAGCCGGCCGTCATCGAGGACGAGATGCCCCGGGAGACCGGCGAGGAACTCCGCCACCTCCTCCCGGACCGCGGCCGACTCGGCTGCGAGTTGCTCAAGCGACGCTTCGAGCCCATGCCCCGGCTCCACCGGCTCTCCCCGCAGGGCCTCGGCGAGGCGGATATCGTGGTTGCCGGCGACACCCAGGGCCCGCCCCGCCTCGACCAGCCGCTTGACCCGCAGAACCACCGCCGGCGTGGCGGGGCCCCGGTCGACGAGATCCCCCACGAACACGAGCCTCCGTCCCTGCGGATGCGGCCGGGCCGGATCGATCGGGTGGCCCAAACGCTCCATCAGGGCGACCAGTTCGGCGTCGCAGCCATGGACGTCGCCGATGATGTCGAATGCGGCCGGCATGGCGGGGGGCGCCTCGGAGGGGCCGTCACCATACCCCGCCAGGCTTCCGGCTGCCGAGGCTCGACCGGCGAAGGGGGGGAGGCCTGGCCCCCCGGAAACCCACTTTTCAGCCCCATTATCAGCCTCGGGAAAGTGCGTGTTGCCGAACCGGGCCGAATGCGGTTAGCTCGTCAGCAGCGAGGGTGAAACCCCACCGCAGTCCTTCATTCCTGGAGATTCCTCCCATGATCCGTGCCGCCGTCCCTTCCCTCGATCGGGTGCGCGAGAAGGTCGAGGCGGGTCAACGCCTCGATGCCGCCGAGGCGGAGATGCTGTGGGACGAGCGCATCGATCTCCACGAGCTCGGTGAGCTTGCCAACCTTGTCCGCGAGCGGAAGAACGGCAACGCCGGCTACTACAACATCAACACCCACCTCAACCCCACGAACGTCTGCGTCTACCGCTGCACGTTTTGTGCCTTCCGGGCCGATCTCCGCGACGCCCGTGGCTACGTGATGGAGGCGGAGCAGATCCTTGCCCGGGGCAAAGAAGCGGTCGACGCTGGCAGCACCGAGATGCACATCGTCGGCGGGCTTCACCACCAAAAGGACTACGACTGGTATCTCAACATCGTCCGCCTCCTCCACGACCACTACCCCACGCTCCATCTCAAGGCCTGGACGCCGGTGGAGATCAACTGGTTTCAGCACCTCACGAAGCGGTCTCTCCGCGACATCCTCGTCGAGCTCAAAGACGCTGGCCTCGGCAGCCTCCCCGGCGGCGGAGCCGAGATCTTCCATCCGGAGGTCCGCGACAAGATCTGCGAGCACAAGGCCGACACGCGCGAGTGGTTTGCCGTTCACCGCATGGCCCACGAACTGGGCTTGAGGAGCAATGCCACGATGCTCTACGGCCACATCGAGAACGCCTTCCACCGCACCGACCATCTCCTTCGCCTCCGCGAGCTTCAGGACGAGACAGGGGGCTTCCAGACCTTCATTCCCCTCGCCTTCCATCCGGAGAACACCCGGCTCTCCCACCTCCCCAAGCCGTCGGCGACGATGAGCCTGCGGACGATGGCCGTGTCGCGTCTCGTCCTCGACAACTTCGACCACATCAAGGCCTATTGGATCATGCTCGGGATCGGCACGGCCCAGGCTTCGCTCGCCTACGGTGCCGACGACCTCGACGGCACGGTCCGTCACGAACTGATCTATCACGACGCCGGGGCGACGACGCCGGAGATCCTCTCGGTGGAGCAAATTCAAGCGCTCATCCGCGAGGCGGGCCGCGACCCTGTCGAGCGCGACACGCTCTACCACGCCGTCGAGCGTGATGCGGCCGGCTGGAAGGCCGGTGCGAAGCTCGCCATCGGCAGTCAGGCGTAGTTGACGGCCGCGGCGATGTTTTCGGCGAAGCTCCGGGCGGAGTCGACGGCGAGGTCATTGGCGCAGAAGCCATTGACGACGACGGCGGCCCCGCCTTCGCAGTCCATCGCCACGACGGTCACCATCACGCCGGCCTGCGTTTGCGTGCCGCCGAGGGTGACCTTTCCCGGGGCGACCGGATCGAAGACGGTGAATCCGGCGTTGACCATCGCCTGCTGCGCCACTTGGAGGGCGAGGAGCGGGGCGATCGGCTTTTTGAATCCGTAGGCGAAGTAATACATCTGCGGCTCCCTGTGGGGCGATGCCAGGGCACGCGTCAGCCCGGGCGAACTGGCCGCGGAGTATAGCGGCCAGCCGGGGCCAGTCGTCGTCATGCTGCTCCCGTGGCCAAAGTATCGAGCGACACGCCAAGGGCTGTTGCGAGCCGGGCAGCGATCGACAGCGTCGGTTCGCGTTCATCCTGTTCGAGCTGCGAGAGATAGCCCTGGGAGATGCCGGCCTCGGCTGCCAGTTGAACCTGCGTCTGCTGCCGGGCTTCTCGTGCACTGCGGAGCTTCTGCCCCAGTGTCAGAAGGCCTTCACGCCGCGCCGCCGCTTTTCGCCCTGCTGCTATCCGGCCGCGGATCTTCGCTTCGATCTCCGGCTTCTCGACATCGATCTGCTTTCGGATGGCGTCGTACTGCGCGGCCTCAGCCACCGTCACTGGCCATTTGCGGGTGATGCGTTTCATCCTCGCTGGAAACCTTTCGTGCCATCCCGGCGTGTGGTGGTGAAAGAAACACTTCCGGGAGTCGATGCCAATCGATCAATCGATTTCGTACGCCGTCACCGGGTAGACCGAGTCGTCACTGATGTCCTCATAGACAACCGCGATCAGCCGACCGGTGGTCGTTTCCCCGAAGGCAATCAGCAGCCCTGAAGACCTGCTTCGCTCGATGCCGGCTGGATGTTCCAGCACCTCCTCAACTTCTTCCTTGGAGATGTCGTGCTCGGCGATGTGTTGAACGTTGCCGCGGGGATCGTCGTCCAAGTCCCAGCAGACCTGACTGAACCCCATGGATCGCTCCGCGCACCGATCAATTATAGCTATTGCAATACGCTTGGCAACGCAGCGTGGCGGCCGCCCCAGCTGCTCGCCGAAGAGTGTACGAGCGTATACTATTCTGTCAACGCATGGCAGGAATCACTGACGCCCGAGAATCGCTGCCGGCGATCACCGGGCGGCTCGCGAGGCCAAGGGCGAACACCCAGCCGGACCCTTACGGTGTAAATTGCCACTGGCAGCGGCGAGCGTTTTCATGGGTTGACGTTGCCGGCCCCCTTTTTCGAGGAGAACCGCATGACGACCCTGGAGGAAATCATTGCCGCTGCCAAGACTTTGAGCGCTGCCGACCGGCTCCGACTCGTCGATGCGGTGTGGGACGACGCTTCGCCGGAGAGTTGGCCGAGGCCGAGCCAAGCGTGGATCGAGGAAGTTCAAAAGCGCTCGGCCGACTATGACGCCGGTCGGATGCCCGCCACTCCCTGGCAAGTAGTGAAGGCCAATGCCCGGCGCGAGGCCGGCCTCGATGGCTGACGTGGTTGTCCTCGAGGCTGCGGCAGCCGAGTACGCCGCTGCGCTGCGGTGGTACGCCGAGCGAAGCGTCGCCGCTGCCGAGGGATTCGAGACGGCGATCTCAGGCGATTGAGGCGATCGTCCTTCAGCCGCTCTGGTATCCGGCGTGTGATGAACGCCATCGGTTCGTCATGGTTCGCGGCTATCCGTATCAGTTGATCTACCGCCTCGACAGCCCTGATTCCCTGGTGGTGGTTGCCGTGGCCCACGGCAGCCGTGAACCGACCTTCTGGCTGGGACGGTGATCCCCCGCGGAAGCAAAGGAGCCCAGCCCTTTTTCGCTTCCTCACCCGATCTGCGCGAGTCCCAGGGTTTCCCCCCAGCGCTTCTGGATCAGCTGGCGGAGGCGGGCCAACTGCGGGTCGGCGAGGAGCGGATCGCGCTCGAAAAGTTGAAGCGCGTCGCGGCGGGCTTCGGCGACGACCGACGCGTCGCGGAGAAGATCAGCCAGATACATCGGCGGGGCGCCGCTCTGCCTCGAGCCGACGAGATCGCCAGGGCCGCGCAACAATAAATCCTGCTCGGCGAGCTCGAAGCCGTCGGTCGTGGCGACGAAGGCATCGATCCGCGGGCAGGCTCCTTCCGCCTCGCCGGTGACGGCGCCGCAGATGCCGCGGGTGGCGCCGCGGGCGACGCGGCCGCGGAGTTGATGGAGCTGGGCGAGCCCGAAGGAATCGGCGTCGAGGATCGTCATCAAGGTTGCATTGGGAACGTCGATCCCCACCTCGATGACACTCGTTGCCACGAGGGCGTCGATCTCCCCGGCGCGAAACTTCTCCATCACTTCTTGTTTTTTCTTCGTCGGCATCCG
>CAMARC010000117.1 GCA_945860405.1 Candidatus Kuenenia stuttgartensis
CGGGCGCGCGGATCGTGCTTCGTCTCGCCGAGGAAGCGGACGAGGCTGTCGACGGGCAGCTTGGCATTCCCCCCGCTCTTCGTGACGACCGCATCGACCGCAGCCCGCAGCCAGTTGGCCGCCAGCGGATTGGCGCCGTCCATCCCCGCAAGGATGTCGGGAAGCGCCGATGGATCGGCCGATGCAATCACCCCCCAGGCCTTCGCGGCCGCGGCGTTCCCCTTCCCCTCATGATCGACCGCGAGGATCGCCGGGAGGCTGTCGGTCACCGGTGAGGCGACGGCGACAGCACCGCACACGACGAGACTCAAGAGGACGAGCATCGAGGCGACCGTCCTGCAGCCGGTCAGGAACCACTTGAACGAGACCATGCTGAGCACTCCGGGAAGGGGAACGATCCGGGAACGGCCGATGCGGCGGCTGGTCAGGTCTTCGCCAGCGCCTCGGCCGCGACGGCGTAGCACTGCCGGATGTCGGCCAGTGGGTTCTCCGGGTTTTCCTCGTACTCCAGCGACAAGGCGCCGTTCTTCGGGAAGTTCGTCTGCACGAGCGCCGCCATGACGGCCGGCACGTCGAGATGCCCCTTGCCGAGGATCACCCCCTTGGTGACGTCCTGCATGTCCTGGAAGTCCTTGAGGTGGATGCCGTAGAGCCGGCCTTTCAGGAGGCGGATCACTTCCGTCGGCTTCTCACCGGAGCGGATGTAATGACCGAGGTCGGCACAGGCGCCGATCCGCTCGTCGTGCCCCTCGATCGCCTTGAGGACGTCGACCACCTTGTTGTAGCGGTGCTTGGGGCCGTGGTTGTGGATCGCGATCCTGATGTCGAACTCCTTGACGAGTTCGTCGAGGCTCTTGAACGCCTCCGGCGAGGGGTCGGCCGAGATGCAGGGGATGCCGGCCGCCTTGGCGAACTCGAAAACCTTCCGGTTGGCGGCGGCATCGCCACCGAAGCCGTTGACGCCGTGAGCGCTGGCGGTGAGCCCGAGGTCGGCAAGCTTCTTCTTCATGGCGGCGATCGCCGCGGCATCGGAGTTGACCGGAAACATGTCGCCGTAAAACTCGACGAACCGGAAGCCGATGTCGCGGGCGTGCTTCATCGCCTCGTCGACCTTGTAGCCGCGCAGCGAATAGAGCTGGATGCCGAGGTTGAGATCGGCGGCGGCGGCCTCGCGGGCGAAGGCGGCAAGGGGGGAGACGGCGGCACAAGTCGCAGCGCCTGCGGCCAGGAAGCCACGGCGGGAGAGCGCGGGGGTCGGCATGCTCGATCCTTCTTTCGGTGGGGAATGACACGGGAGGTTTTCGCCCCCCCGGGCCGAATCATAGCAGGCGGACCCACGCGCCGCCCGTCCCTAGGCCCCGCCGACCGGCGTCACGCCGCGGAAGACCTTCCCCCGCCGGGCCCAGCGTCAGCCGCCGACGCCCAAGCTCCGCCAGCCGACGGCCCTGGCCGCCGCGACATCGAGCCGCGGGTCGTCGCCGACGAGGACGAGCTCCCCGGCCACCGCGCCCAGACGCTGCTCGACGGCGCGGAAAAACTCCGCCGCCGGCTTCCGCCAGCCGAGTTCCGACGAGGCGAAGACGTGGGCCGCCCGGCAGAGCGGATCGACCCGGCCGGCGATCGCCAGCAATCGCTCGTCGAAATTGCTGGCCAGCGCCACCCCGCACCCGGCGTCGAGGGCCGCCTCCACCAGTCCTGTCCCCGCCTCGAGCGCCCGCCACGCCCCCGGATCGGCAAAGTGATCCCAGAGATCGAGGAACACCGCTTCACGGACCGCTTCCGGGGCGTCCGCGGCGAAGACGTCGTGGACAATCCCGCGCCAGCGTTCGACCTCGCGGGCCCGGCTGGTGGCAAAGGGAGTCAGCGAGTCGGCGTCGATCGCCTCCTGTCGCCGCCACGCCTCGGCAAACCGGCCCCGCAGATCCTCGGCCGAGCACTCGAGCCCCTGCCGACGGGCGGCACGCTGGTAGGCCACCGGCACCGTGGGCCACGGCTCGACGAGCGTACCGACGACGTCGAAGACGACATGCCGCACCCCCGGCGGCGGGAACGACGCCGGGGACGGAAGGGACAAGGGAGATCGGAGGGGGGCGGTGTCAGGCATGCGTCACTCGACCGGTGGCGGGCCGGTTCTCCGGAGGGGACAGGCTCGACGCTTCGGGCGCCCCTCCGGCCGCCCCGCTACTTCGCGGGGACGAACCGGGAAACCAACCCGAGGTCGAGACCGAACACCCAAAACATGAGCGAGAGGATGAGGATCAGACCGAGGTACGAAAGCGCGATCACGACGCGTTCGCTCGGCGGCCGGCCCGTCACCCACTCATACAGCAGGAAAACCATATGCCCGCCATCGAGAACGGGGATGGGGAGAAAGTTCACGACCGCCAGATTGGCGCTGAGCATCGTGAGGAAGAGGAGGAGGGCACTGAAGCCCTCTTCCGCGGAGCGTCCCGCCTGCTGGAGGATTGACATCGGCCCCCCCAAGAGGCGGGCGCTGATCTGCCGGCTCCAGAGCTTCTGGAGGAAGCGGTAGACCATCGAAAGATCCTCGACCGCGGTCGAGAATCCGCGTGACAGCGCCGCGCCGATCGTCGCCGCCCGCTCGGTCTTGAAGACCTGCTCGAAGACCAGCCCGCGGTCGACGAGGAACTCCCCCGGCACGACCGCCGGCTCGAGGGCGACTTCCCGGCTGCCGGCCGCGTTCTCGACCGTCACCTCGACCTGCGCCCCGGCAGTGAGTTGTTGCATCACGGCGATCACCCCCGGCCAGTTCGGCTCGGCCTCCGAGAGGGCGAGCCAGTTTCCGGGCCCATCGGCGGCTCCCCCCGGCTCAACAAACCGAACGCGCGACAACTGGTCGCCAGCGACGATGCCGGCACGGCCAGCCGGGCTGTCGGGGACGACGGCGGTCACCGTCGGGATCACCGGAAGGGCAATGCCGATCGACGACACCGCCAGCGGCGTGGCGCGCATCGGCGAGGCATCGATCCAGGTCACCTCGCGCGGGGTCACCGCGAGCGTCTCCTCGACCCCCGCCCGTTCGACGACCACCGCCACTGCCGTCCCGACCCGCGTCCGGAGCCGGTCGTCGAGGGTGAACGGATCGCCGACCGGCGCGCCGTCGACCGACATGAGCTGATCCCCCTTCGCGAGCCCCGCCGCAGCCGCCGGCGATCCGTCCTGCACCGCTTGGATCGGCCCGGGGGCCATCTCCATGCCGAGCGTGGTGCGCGGGCGGGGGGGAAGCTCGACGTCGAGCCGCTCCCCCTCCCGTTCGACCGTGAGGGCCACGGCCTGATCGCGGATCCGCGAGAGGGTGGCGACGAGCTGCGCGTGGGTGTCGATCGCGACGCCGTCGACGGCGCGGACGATGTCGCCTCCAGCCAGAGGGGGCGTCGTCTTCCCGGCACTCCCCGGCAGCCCTTCGCCGAGATCGTCGGGGAGCTTGAGGGAGAGCGGCCCGGAGATCCCGACCATCGGTGCCCCGCCATCGGTGTCGGGGCGGAGCGTGACCTCACGGACATCCTTTTCGCCAGGACGACGAACGGTGAAGCCGACCCCCTTCGAAAGATCGCCGAGGGTCACTTTCTTCTGGAGCTCCTTGAACACCGTCACCGGCGTCCCGCCGACGGCGACGATCTCGTCTCCGGTCCGCAGCCCGGCCCGCCAAGCGGCGCCGCCGGGGCGCACCGCCGAGGTCCCGGAGGCCACCTCGCGGACACCGAGGCCGAAGGCGAGTGACGCCATGAGGACGGCGAAGATCACGTTCATGATCACGCCGGCAGAGATGATCGCCATCCGCTCCGGCACCGACTGCGCCGGGTAGCTGCGCGGATCCCAGGCCGGATGCGGATCGGAAGTCGGTTCGGCCGGAAGGTCGCCAGAGGCCGCGCGGGCCCGGTGGGCCTCGGCCGAGGCAGCGCCGGGGTTGTCATCCTGCCCGAGCATCTTCACGTAGCCCCCCAGGGGGAGCGCACCGATACCGTACTCCGTCTCGCCCCACTTGAAGCTGCAGAGCTTGAGGCCGCCGACGTCGAAGCCGAGGTAGAACTTTTCGCACTTCACCCCGCACGCCTTGGCGACGAGGAAGTGCCCCAGTTCGTGGACGAAGATCACGAACCCGAGCCCGAGGACCGACTGGAGCGTCTCCAGCGGATGGCTGGCGATCCACTCGATCCCCCGCTGCCCGGGCCAGGCGCCGAAGAGCACGGCTCCGGCGTTCACTGTCATCGTCACGAACTCACCCACGTCACGACCTCCTGTCTGGCCCAGGCGTCGAGTCGACGGATGTCGTCGAGCGACGGATCGGCCTGATACGCATGCCTTTCCAGAAAGCGGGCACAAACGTCCGCGATGCCGGTAAACCGCATCCTCCCGGCGAGGAACGCCCCCACCGCCTCCTCGTTGGCGGCGTTGAGGACGGCCCCCGCCGTCCCCCCGCGCGCCGCCGCCTCATGCCCGAGCCTGAGCGCCGGGAAGCGGACCGGATCGGGGGGTTCGAAATCGAGTCGCAGCCCCTGCCTGAAGTCGAGCCGCCGGGCAGGGCCGTCGAGCCTGCGCGGATGGGAGAGCGCGTACTGGATCGGGAGCTTCATGTCGGGGGGGCTGAGCTGGGCGATCACCGATCCGTCAATAAACTCGACCATCGAATGGACCACCGACTGCGGATGGACGACGACGGCGAGCTTCTCGGCCGGAAGATCGAACAACCACCGGGCCTCGATCAGCTCCAGCGCCTTGTTCATCATTGTCGCCGAGTCGATCGTGATCTTCGGCCCCATCGACCACGTCGGATGGCGGAGCGCCTCCTGCGGCGTGACCGTCTCGAGGGACTCCCGCGAAGCGGTGCGGAACGGGCCTCCACTGGCGGTGAGGATCACCCGCACGACCTCGTCGGCCGTCCCGGACCGCAGCGCCTGGTGAATCGCCGAATGCTCGCTGTCGACCGGCAGGAGCACAGCCCCGCGCTCGGCCGCCAGCCGCATCACGAGCGGCCCGGCCATAACGAGCGTCTCTTTGTTGGCCAGTGCCACTGTCTTACCGGCCTCGAGCGCCGCGACCGTGCTCCGCAGGCCGGCAGCGCCCACGATCGCCGACACGACCCGATCGACCTCCGGGGCACCGACGAGATCGTCGAGCGCCTCAGGGCCCACGGCCAGCTGCGTCCCGGCGGGGAGGGCGGTGGCGCCGATCGTCGCGGCGGCAGCGGAGTCGGTGACGACGACCCAGGCAGGACGGTGGATCCGCGCCTGCTCAAGCAGCGCGCCGACGCTCGTGTGAGCGGCGAGGAGATGGGGGCGAAAGAGCCCCCCGGAGGCGGCGATGACCTCGAGGGTGCTCGTGCCGATACTCCCGGTCGACCCCAGCACCGCGACCCCGAGCCCCCCCTCCCGGGAACGGCTCGCCGTGTCGTCGGGCCGGCCATGGGGCACCGGCGCCGAAGCGGGGAACGGCGGCGGCGGGGTGGAAGCCATGCGGAGAACGGTCGCGGGATGGGCCGGGGGAATCGAGGAATCTTAGGTTTTCGTGACGCGGACTTCCATGGCGATGCCGCCGGAGTCAGATTGATTGTCTCCCCTGGGCCTCAGGTTTAGGATGGATTGGTTTCGGTTTTCAAGAGTTTTTCTGCTGGAACATTCATGCCCAAGAAGCACGATCTCCCGAAACGCCAGGCCGACCGCAAGATGCCCTGGGGCGGGTCGAATCTCGTTTGGTCGCTGGTGGCGCTGGGGGTGGCTGGACTGTTTGGCATGAGCCTTCTGGCGACGCCGCCGGAGCTCGAGCTCTCTTACAGCGATCTGGAGCGACTGATCCGTGCCTCGGGGCCGCGTCCGGCGGCCTTCAAGGGGGGAAATCCGCCCCCGCAATCGCAGGGCTCCGATGCCACGGCAGCCTCCCCGGAGGCCGAACTTACCGGGGTCGTGGAAATCGTCGAACGCAATCCGTTCGAGACCGGCCCCGAAGCCCGCCGCACCGTCCGCTACGGCGATCTCGACGACGTCGTGATCGGGGCCTACAGCGCGTCGGGGTCGATCCGCAGGCTCAATGGCGCTTCCAGTGACGGCCTCGGCAACGCGGTTCAGCGGCGTTATTTCCGGACCGCAAAGCTCCCCAGCGAAAACTCCGAGGGACGGCTGTCACGGCTGCTCACCGAGCACGGCGTCCCCTACCGCTACGAGGAGGCCCCTGGACCGTGGCGCAGCTGGCTCCCGATGCTCTTCCTCACCGGCCTGTTTGCCCTCCTCTTCTTCACGATGATGAAACGTCTGGGGGGGGCCGGGAGCCCGATGGCGTTCGGCCGCAGCCGCGGCAAGCAGTACGCCCAGGAAGACCTGGGGATCACCTTCGACGACGTGGCCGGGATCGACGAGGCGGTCGAAGAGCTCCGCGAAGTCGTCGAGTTCCTCCGCAATCCGGAGAAGTATCAGGTCCTCGGCGGCCACATCCCCAAGGGTGTGCTCCTCGTCGGCCCCCCGGGCACCGGCAAGACACTTCTCGCCAAGGCGATCGCGGGGGAGGCGGGCGTCCCGTTCTTTGGGCTCTCCGGCAGTGACTTCGTGGAGATGTTCGTCGGCGTCGGGGCCGCCCGCGTCCGCGACATGTTCCAGCAGGCCGAGGCGAAGGCCCCCTGCATCATCTTCATCGACGAGCTCGACGCCCTCGGCAAGACCCGTGGCACGAGCGTCGTCGGCGGCCACGACGAGCGCGAGCAGACGCTCAACGCCCTGCTCGTGGAGATGGACGGCTTCGGGAGCAACAGCGGCGTGATCGTGATGGCGGCCACGAACCGGCCGGAGACGCTCGACCCCGCCCTCCTCCGGCCCGGCCGCTTCGACCGCCACGTGCTCGTCGACCGTCCTGACGTCCGTGGCCGGGAGGCGATCCTCAAGGTCCACGTCGCTGAGGTGAAGCTCAATCCCTCGGTCAACCTCGACCAGGTGGCACGGATCACCTCCGGATTCTGCGGCGCCGATCTGGCCAATCTCGTCAACGAGGCGGCGCTCCTCGCGGCCCGCAACAACAAGACTTCCGTCGGGATGGAGGAGTTCAACGAGGGGGTCGAGCGGGTGACGGCGGGGCTGGAAAAGAAGAAGCGCGTCATCCACGAAGACGAAAAACGCCGTGTCGCCTACCACGAGGCGGCTCACGCCCTGGTGGCCTTTTCGCTCCCCAACACCGATCCGGTGCACAAAGTCTCGATCATCCCCCGTGGCCTCGCCGCCCTCGGCTACACGATGCAGCGTTCCGAGGATGACCGCTACCTCCTCACCCAGAGCGAGTTGGAGAGCCGGATTCAGGTGCTCCTCGGCGGGACGATCGCCGAGGAGATGGTCTACGCCGATGTCTCGACCGGCGCCCAAAACGACCTCGAGCGGGCCAGCGAGATCGCCCGGGCGATGGTCATGGACTACGGCATGAGCCGGATGGGGCGGGTGAACTTCCGCGAGAGCAACCGCTCGCCGTTTCTCGCTGGTGGCGGTGGCGATCTCCCGGCAGCGCGCTCGCACAGCGAGGAAACGGCCCGCGAGATCGATCAGGAAGTGAAACGGATCATCGACCAATCGATCGAGAAGGTGCGGCGGGTACTCGAGTCGCGGCGGCCGGCCCTTGAGGCGATCACCCGGCAGCTCATCGAGACGGAGGTGATCGACGGGAATCAACTGCGGGCGTTGATCGAGGCCACCGTCGACACGCCCCTCCTCGTGCCCGGCACCGACACCGAACGGCGGCCTAGCCGAATCGAAGCCAGCCGAATCGAAGCCAGCCGGATCGAAGCCAGCCGGATCGAAGCCAGCCCAACCACCTCCGGCCCCGGTGAATCGGCCCAGGGCTGACAACCCCAGGGACGACCTGCTCCCGGGGAGAAAACAGGGAGGGCTCCCTTCCGCCACGATCGTCATGGCCCGCACGGCGGCGGGGGCACTGCACTCCCCCGCGGCGTTTGGCCGATGACACACCTGGCGGGAGACCGTCGGGCGAGGCAGGCACTCCCCGGCAACGGGGTACCGCCGTCGGAAGGCGGCCCGCCGGAGTGCCGCCGGAGTGATCCCGGAACGGCATCATGTGGAAGAGTGTGTTCCTCGCGACAGGGGTGTTTGCCTGTCTGGTGGGCGCTGAATTGCTCGTCATCGATTCGGCGTCGGTGAAGCCGATCAACGGCGCCGGGCCGGTCCGCGAGATCACAGCCCCCGACTGGGCCCCCTGGGCCCTGATTTCCGCCGGGGCGGTGACCCTCCTCCACTTCGGCTTCGGAGGAGAAGCGTCGGGCAGTCACTCAAGCGCGATGCCGAAGCAGGGCCCGGGGAAGTTCCCCCAAGTCTGAAGCGAACCTGCCTGAAGCTGACCAGTCTGGGGCCACCACACGCTCACGGCCACCCTCAGGCCGGCCGTTGCAGAGGCGGGCTGCCGGGCAAAAGCGGCCGGGCATCACGGCGCCGGGGTTTCGTCGCCGATCTCGGCAATGATCCGCGTCATCGTGTTGGGATGAACGCCAAGCAGTTTCGCCGCCCGAGACTTGTGGCCACGGGTCATCTCGAGCGCCTGCTTCACGGCACACTTTCGCAGCATGTTGAGATCGACAAACGGCAGCTTGCCGTCGGCCGTGAGCGTCAATTCCTCCGGCTCCTCCATAACAACCGCCGCAACCGGCCTCGAGCGGGCGGGGAGTTCCGGCTCCATTTGGAGGACATACGCCTGCTCGATGACATGCGACAGCTGTCGGACGTTGCCCGGCCAATCAAACGCGGAGAACTCCGTGATCGTTTCCGGCGAAGGCTGCCACCGCTCCATCCGGTAGCTACGGGCGTACTGGTCGGCGAAGAAATCGATGAACTCCGGGATATCCTCGGGGCGTTCCCGCAGCGGAGGAATCCGTAATTCGATCATGTTGAGGCGGAAGTAGAGATCCTCGCGGAACGTTCCCTTCATCACCTCGGACTGGAGATCGCGGTTGGTGGCGGCCACCACCTGCACGTCGATCGGGACAGGCTGGGTCGCCCCGACGGGGTGCACTTCCCGCTGCTGGAGGACGCGGAGGAGCTTCGTCTGCAGCTCCGCCGGCATCTCACCGATCTCGTCGAGGAACACCACCCCCCCCTCGGCGGCGCGGAAGATACCGACCGCCTTGCCATCGGCGCCGGTGAAGGCCCCCTTCTCGTGGCCAAACAGTTGGCTCTCGGCCAAGGTCGACGACAGGGCTCCACAGTTGACCGGCACGAAAGGCTTGGAGGCCCGCGGCCCGCTCCGGTGGAGGAGGCGGGCGAGGATCTCCTTGCCGCAGCCGGTCTCACCGAGGATCAGGACCGTGCAGCCGACCTCAGCCGCCCGCTCGATCGACCGGGCCACGCGGGCCATGGCGAGATTGCTTCCGAGCACCCACTCGGGCTTGTCCGGGCCGCCATCCCCGGCGGTATTGCCGCGAGCGGAGCCAGCCTTCCCGGCCCCGGCCTTCTTGACCGTCGGCGCAGGGACCTTTCCAGGGGCAACCATCAACGGCTCGGCCGTCGACGCGCCAACGTCGGGCCCAGCGGTGACGAGAGTATTTGCTTCTCGGGGCTTGTAATCCATGCGTATGCACCGCCGGAATGAGACCGGCAGCCCAACCCCATCCCATGGCACCTTGCCGCTGCCATGAGTTCCTTGAAGAACGACCCCAATTGGACCCGTTCAGGCGCCGATACGCAAGGTTTCTCCCCCGGAGAACGTGCCAACCGACGCCAAACCCGTGCGAAACAGCGATTGATCGGAGACTTCCGGTTTTCTCGAGTGCTGCGCTCCCGCGACCTCCTCGTGCGGTCGGGCCGGCACTTCATCCACAGCCTGCTCGAGCGGGATGCCGTGGCGCTACTCCGGCACGGCGGAGAAGAAGAGGAGATGCTGCCAGGGGAGCCGGTCGAACTCGCTGGCAACGCGGAAGCCGGCCGGCTCGAGCTCCGAGCGGACCTGGGCCTTGGTCATCTTGTGGAGCGGCTTGATGGGGACGGCCGGGTCTTCTCCGCGAAACTCGACAAGCACGAGCTTCCCGTCTTCCGAGAGGCTCTCGCGGATCCGCGCGAGCATCGCTTCAGGGTGGGAAAACTCATGATAGACGTCGACACAGAGCACGAGATCGATCTCCCCGACAGGGAGGCGGGGATCGATCGGCGAACCGAGCACCAAGCGGATGTTCCCGAGCCCTTCCTGCGCCGCCCGCCGCGAGAGCATGCGAAGCATCTCCGGCTGGATGTCGACGGCGTAGACGAGTCCCTCCGGGCCGACCATCCGCGCCAGTTCAAGCGTGTAGAAGCCGTTGCCGGCTCCCATGTCGCAGACGGTTGCGCCGGGCTCGACGCCGAGGGCATCGAGCATCATCCGGCAATCCTCCTCGCGCTGCCGGCTCTCCCGCACCAGCCACGGGGCGCCGGTGTAGTGCATCGTCTGGGCGATCTCACGCCCCATGTGGAAGGGGGGCGCGGGGGGAATGCGGAGATTGCGATTGAGCTTCATGTCGATCGGCAGCGGGCGCACGCGCGACAACGGTGGCTTGACGCGCCCCTTAGCTCGATCCCCTTCCGGCTGATCCTCCCGCTCGGCCGGCACGTCGGCGCCGGCCGCATCCCCCTCGTCGACCATCGGCTCCCCGGGATCGGCCGCGTCGAAGGGATCTTCCTGATCCTCCTTGATCTCGATCGGATCGGTGGCGGCCGGAGCCTCCTCCACCGCCGGCCCAGGCGTCTGGCGGGCCGACAGCGGCACTGCCCCCGCTCCGAGGAGCAAGACAATCAGCGCCCCGCCGAACTGCGCCCAGCCGATGGGCGCCGACGGGGAGAGAGCGCGACGAAAGGAGAGCAGGCGTGCCATGCCTGGCAGTATACGGCCCGGCGCGGAAAAGCGGCTCTGGCCCTCAGGCCGCCCGGGCCATTCCGGAGATGCC
>CAMARC010000118.1 GCA_945860405.1 Candidatus Kuenenia stuttgartensis
AAGCCCCCACTCAGACAAGCCCCCACTCAGACAAGCCTCCACAAAGACACAGCAAGACACACAACGCTGGACCCTCACCGATGCTCACCGCCCTGCTTGTCGACGACGAACCGCTCGCGAACGAACGGATGCGCGGCCTGCTTGCCGACTGCGGCGGGGTGAACTGCATCGGCACCGCCGGCAGCGTGGCGGCGGCGCGAAAAGCTCTGGAGACGCTTGCTCCGGATGTGATCTTTCTCGATATGGAGATGCCCGGGGGCACGGGGCTCGATCTGCTGCCGAGCGTGCCTGAGGGGACGCAGGTGGTGTTTGTCACGGCCTATGAGAAGTATGCGGTGGAGGCCTTCGCGGCGGCAGCGCTTGACTATCTCGTCAAGCCGGTCAACCCGGAGCGGCTCACCGAGACACTGCGAAGGGTGAAGAGGTTTGCCGACCTGCAGCGGCTCCAGCCAACGGCAGCGAACGAGCCAAGCCCCGGGGAAGACGACGATGATGACTCGGTCGCTATCCCCGCGGGGCCTGGCGGGCCTGGCGAAAGCGGGCCCGGCGACACGATCCACGTGCGGCTGCGCCACTCACGGCTGTTGGCGGCTGTGACCATCGACGAAATCTGCTGGATCGAGTCGCTGCAAAACTACACGCGCGTCTGCCTGCGGAACCCGGGCCGCGTCGTCATCTTCAGGCGACGGCTGGGGGAGTGGGAGGGGGACCTCCCTGCCGGCGTGTTTGCCCGCCTGGGGAGGTCGCTACTCGTGCGCACCGACGCGATCGCGGAAACGGAGTGGAAGTCGCGCAACGACAAGGTCTTGAAGTTTGGGGCGGGCATCGAGCCGCTCGTCATCGGCCGGCTCGCCGCGATGCGGCTGCGCGACATCTTCGACGGCGAGGGGGAAGGGGCGCCGTGAGCTGATAAGGGCGAACGCGTCGCGGATCTCGGCCGCCTGGCGATACCCAAACCGTCCATCACACACCCCGTACCAGGGGCATCACCTTCCGCGGGTGAGATTGAGAATCTCTTCGGTGGTCATCCTCACGCTCCCCTGCCCGCGAAGCTTCTCGACGATGCCGCGGCCCCGTCTGCCGCTGGTGAGCTTCCTGATGAAGACACGACCATCTCGGCCCTCGGAAAACTCCACTTCGCAGCCCGGCATCAGCCCGGCGCGTTCCCGCAACTCCTGGGGGATCGTGACTTGGCCCTTGGAAGTGATCTTCATCGTGCTTTTCCCTGAAAGTCTTACGCCGACCAGTAAGAATCTTGCGCTCCGAGGCGTTGGCCGAAAAGGACAGCGGGAGAGCAAGAATAGGGGCGTTGATGTCGGCACGGGTAGGGCTGTTGCTTGACAGTCGGCTTCGCGGCCGCGACCATGATACGTGAACATCCGTATCTTTCAGGGGAGCTTTCCGATGACCGCCGAGGCCCTTCGCGATTGGATGCAGCGCCGTCCCTTTCAGCCGTTTCGCATCACGATGTCGAGCGGCGACGCCTACGAGATCAGGCATCCCGAGATGGCCTTCCTCACCCGGGCTGAAATCATCATCGGCCTGGGGGAACGGGGCGGAATCCCCTCCCGCCACCGCACGGTATCGCTCCTCCACGTGACGGCCGCCGAGCCGATTGACTCCTCCGCCGCAGCCTGATCCGTCTTGCTCGCCGTGGCAGCCTTGCCGCAAACGCGGCCGTGTCATACATCGTGATACATGGAAACACCACTCAACGACCGGCTTCCGTCGGATCTGAAACAGCAACTCGACGCCTTGAGTCGGCGGACGCACCGTTCCGCGAGTGAGCTGGTGCGCGAGTCGCTGCGGCGCTCCATCGCCAGCGAACAGATCGCCGCGGTCCGGAAGATGACGAAGCCACTCGCCGAGGCTCATGGCTTCCTCACTGACGAAGACATCTTCAAGGCCGTCTCGTGAGGGTGGTGCTCGACACGAACGCGCTGCTGGCAACCATTGCCCGCTCTTTACGCCACCAGCCGAATCACCGCTGCCGCGGACGTGATGACGGGAATGCCGCGAAATGCGACGATCGCGAGAAGGTGAGCGTCGCCTGAGACGATCGCGTCGGCGCCGCCGGCAACAGCTGTCGCGAGCACCATGTCATCATCGGGATCGGCGAGGATGACAGGGCCGATGTCCGTCGGGACGACGAGTTGTACGAGTGCCGCATATCCTTCGAACAAGACGCCAGCGGCGGTGCCCTGCTCGGCCATATGACCAGCAAACTTCTTTCGGTGAAGCACGGAATGCAGCTCGTCCAAGAGCGGCAGGCTTGCGATGAGCTTCACCCTGCCGGCCGCTGCCGCGTCGATCAATTGCCCTGGGACTCCGCCCCAGAGGAGGCCGGATACAGCCGTGTTCGTATCAAGCACCAGCCGCACGTCGCCGCTCCGCGCGATACACGCTGATCTCGGCTTCGATCTCCGCGGCTGTCATGGGTGGCGTTCCGGTTGCTTGGAGTTGGAGCCGCTGCCGGGTCGCTTGCATCTTCGCGACGCGGGCTGCCGCGAGCCGTTCGCGCAGGATCGCTTCGATTGAGCCGGTCTCGAACAAGCCTTCGGCCGCGGCCTCTTTGGCGAGGGCGTCGGAAATCGTGATTTGGATCGTGGTCATGGGTGGTTCTTCCGGCGGCGATACCGCAAAGTCTCCCAAGCAGAAGAGTGGCCTAATCATAGGCAAGAGACGGGGGGAACGCCTCCCTAGAGTCCTACGGCCGTGGGGCCCTGCGGCGGGGCAGCGGCAGGAGCAGGGCTCTCGTCCCCGGGCC
This sequence comes from Candidatus Kuenenia stuttgartensis, assembly GCA_945860405.1. GTDB lineage: Bacteria > Planctomycetota > Planctomycetia > Pirellulales > UBA1268 > QWOP01. The sequence goes on from CAMARC010000118.1 coordinate 2,768, forward strand.
AAAACGCCATTTCCCACGGCCCGAAGGCGGGGCTCGGCCCCGGAAGCCGGGGGGGCTCTCCCGGCCGGCACCTTGTCGGCCGGGGTTTTCTTGGTTCAATTGGGTGCTTTGAGAATCGTATGAGCTTCCTCCGGCGGCAGTGTGCGACGCTTCGCGGTGGAAGGCCCACCGGGGGGAAGTCGCTCGAGCGGCCCCGCTTCCGGTCGAAGAGTCGATCGGGTGGGGCTCGGTCAGATCTGGCTTTTCCGAAAGCGTGAATAAAGGGCTCGCAATGCGTTCGACCGTCCTCGCCGTGGCAGCGCTTGCGTTCCTGCGGATCGTCATCGGCATGCACTTCTTCCTCGAGGGGATGAGCCACCTCCGCGATCCGTCGTGGTCGAGCGCCGGCTTCCGCCGCGCCGCCGTCGGGCCGCTGGCTGAGAAATACCGGGCCGACCTGCCGCAGACCGGCAACTGGGCCGGCACCCTCCGGGCCGTCGACGGCCGCGACACCGCCGAAGCCGTCGCCGACTGGAAGCAGAGCGTCGTCGACGGATGGCAGGGCTTGCTCGCCCGCCGGGAGAAGCTTCTCCCCCTTGCCGCCGATCAAAAGGCCGGCACGAAGGCCGCCCTCGACGCCGCCGTGGCGACCCTCGACGACGCCATCGCCTCCTGGGGGGAGGATCTCGTCGATTACCGGCTCCAGGTGGCACGCCTGGCCACCACCGAAAACGCCCCCGCCAGCAAGGCCATTCCCTACGCCCGCGACCGGGTGGCGAAGAAGCGGAAGGAGCTGCTCTCCAAGGAAGCCGGCTGGATGCAGCAGGCCAGCGCCATCGGCGACAAGCTCGAAGGGGAATGGAACGGCCTGCTCTCGGCCGAGCAGATTGCCAAGGTGTCTGCGGCCGACGAGCCGAGCCCGCTGTGGAAAGCCGATCGCTTCGTGAGCTGGTCGCTGGTCACCATCGGGGCCTGTCTTGTGGTCGGATTCCTCGTGAAGGTCAACGCCATGGGGGCCGTCTTCTTCCTCGCCAGCGTCGTCGCCTCCCAGCCATTCTGGGTGGCCGGAGCCCAGTCGACCTACGATCAGTGGGTCGAAATCGCGGCCCTTCTCGTCCTTGCCTGCCTGCCGATCGGTGGCTGGAGCGGGCTCGATTACTTCCTCAAATCGTGCTGCGCCTCGTGGTGCGGCCAGAAACCACTCAAGGTGCGCGGATGAACCTGACGGAAGGCCAGAAGCAGATCGGCAAAGAGAACTTCAGCGACGTCGTCGAGATGACGCGCCGCGACTTCCTCGGCGGCACCGTCGCCGCGGGGCTCGCGTCGGGGGCCGGCCTCGGCTCGCTCTACTTCGGCTACGGCCGCAGTGTCGGTAACCCGCTGCGGGTTGGAGTCCTCGGCACCGGCGACGAGGGGAGCGTGCTGTTGGGCGCCCACACCCCCGACTACCTCCAGGTGGTCGCGATCGCCGACATCCGCCCCTACAACGTCTTCCGCGCCTTCCACGGCGACGTCTCGAGCCCGAGCGCCAACACCGCCCGGCCGGGGCTGATGGCGAAGTACAAGTGGAAGACCGAGGACGAGGCCCGGAGGAACGTCAAGGTTTACGGGGCCTATCAGGATCTCCTTGCCGATCCCGACATCGAAGCGGTCGTGATCGCGCTGCCCCTCCACCTCCACTCCGTCGCCGCCATCCAGGCGATGCGGGCGGGGAAGCATGTCCTCACCGAGAAGCTGATGGGGCACTCGATCCACGAGTGCAAGGAGATGGGGCGGGTGTCTCGCGACACCGGCAAGATCCTCGCCACCGGCCATCAGCGCCACTACAGCATCCTCTACGACAACGCCGTCCACACGATCGGCAAGGCGAAGCTCCTCGGCGATCTCCACTCGATCCGGGCCCAGTGGCACCGGGGCAATCTCCCCGGCAAGGATTCCTGGAAGCCGCCGATGCCGGGCGACGAGGGGTCGCTGAAAAAGCTCGCCGGCTGGAAGAAGGATCTCGACAACGCCAAGCCGGCCGACATCGATTCGCTCCAGAAGCGGATCGCCCAGATGGAAGCCCAGATCCTCGACAAGGATGTCGACGCGGAGAAGTTTGGCTATACGCAGATGACCCTCGGCGACGGCTCGACGCGGACGCCGCTCGAGGAATTGATCCGCTGGCGGCTCTGGAACCGCACCGGCGGCGGCTTGATGGCCGAGCTTGGCAGCCATCAGCTCGACGCGGCGGGGATCTTCGTGTCGGCGATGCGCGGCGACGGGCAGAAGGTGAAGCCGCTGACCGTGACGGCCGTCGGCAACCGGAGCATCTTCCCGGCCGACCGTGAGATCGACGACCACGTCTACTGCATGTACGAGTATCCCGCCCCGGGCTACGAGGAGGACAAGAACAAGAAGGTGGTTGTCACCTACTCCTCGATCAACGGCAACGGCTTCGGCGACTACGGCGAAGTGGTGATGGGGACGAAGGGGACCCTCGTGCTCGAACGCGAGCAGGAGGTGATGCTCTACAAGGACAGCGCCAAGGACACCCGCGTCACCGTCGCCAAGGCGAAGGACGGGGCCCCGACGCTCGACACCACCGAGAGCGGTGGCGGCGGCGGCAAGGCGGCGGCCGCTGGCCCCGGCGGCGATGGGGCTCCCCCGTCGCGGGGCTATACCGAAGAGCTCGAGCATTGGGCCTGGTGCATCCGCAATCCGGCCCCGGAAAACCAGCCCCGCTGCAAGCCGGAGGTGGCGATCGCCGATGCGGTCATCGCCCTGGTGAGCAACATCGCCTTGGGCGATCCTTCTAAGGCGCGGATCGATTTCAAGCCGGAGTGGTTTGACATCGGCAGCGACGAGACCCCGGAGGGGGTGGTGCCGGACGTCAACCGGGAAAAATACAAGGCTTAACCAAGAAAACACCACCCGGCACCGACTGGACAGGTCGGAGCCGGGTGGGATAATGGGATTCGAACGTTCCACAAAGGCCGTTCAATCATTTTTGTGTCGCCGATTCTGGACGGCGGCACTTCCCTGGCGCGCGGGTGCTTCTGGCGGAGCAGCCCCGCGGAGGAGAGCTCTCATGCAGCTACGGACGAAGTCCAGACAGCCCCGTCGTGTCTCGATGGCGGCCATTGTTTCCCTGATTGCGTCGTGGAGCCTGTCGCTGGTGACGACTGCGTCACTCGTGGCCGTGGGGTGGCTGGGCCACTCCACGCACTGGACCTTTGGCCTGGCCGGCCATGCCGAGCCGCGTGGCGCGGCTGGCGAACATGCCGGCGATGCCGAGCACGCCGGCAGCGGGGCTGAAGGGGCGTCGGTCGACGGGCCCGAGGATGCCGCCCCGGGGACGGTCCGGTTTTCCTCGCGCGAAGCGCTCGAGCGAACCGGGATCGAGGTCGTGCCGGTGGAGCGGCGGCCGATGGTGAGCGAGCTCAAGGTGGCCGGGGTCGTCGACTATGACGAACGCCGCACCGCCCAGCTCTCCTCCCGCGTCGGCGGGAGCATCTGGCGCGTCGAGAAGCACCTCGGCGACGTCGTCCGCAAGGGGGAGGTGCTCCTTGTCATCGACAGCCAGGAGGTAGGGCGGCTCAAGGCCGCCTTTCTCAATGCCCTGGTGACGTTCGAATCGCGGCGCGAGCAGATGGCGATCCTCGAGGAGGTGCAGGGGGCCGTGATGGGGCGGCAGCTCCGCGAGGCCCGCGCGGCGCTCCGCGAAGCCCGGATCCATCTCGTCAACGACGAACAGGCGCTGGTCAACCTCGGCCTCCCGGTGGCGATCGCCGATTACGAGGCGCTCGTCGACGAGGCCCGGGCCGAACGGATCCGCACCGTCGGCCTCCCGGAGCAGATCATCGCCGGCCTCACCGACGACGTCGTGACGTCGAATCTCCTCCCCCTCGGCGCCCCGTTCGACGGCATCGTCGTCGGCCGCGACGCGGTTGTCGGAGAGGTGGTCGAGGCTGCCAAGCCGATCTTCGAGGTGGCGGATGTCTCGCGGATGATCATCTCGCTCAAAGTGGACAAGGAGGATGCCGGCAAGGTGGCGATCGGCCAGCCGGTCCGCTTCCGCCCCGACGGCTCCACCGAGGAGTATTGCAGCCGCATCACGTGGATTTCCACCGAGGTTGACGAGGCGACACGCACGCTCCAGGTGAGGGCGGTGGTCGACGGCCAGTCGACGCCCCCCGTCGCCGCCTCGGGCGCCCTCCGGGCCCACACGTTCGGCAGCGGAAAGATCGAGATCGATCGCCGCGGCACCGCGATCGTCGTCCCCTCGCAGAGCGTCCAGTGGGATGGCAGCCGGTGGGTGGTGTTCATTCCGTCGGGCGATGTCGCCTTCACGGCCTGTGAGGTTCAGCCGGGCGTCCGCGAGGGAAATGTCGTGGAGATCGTCGGCGACCCGTCGGGGGGAACGCTCGAGCGGGTGGTGGGGGCGGGGAGCCATGTCCTCAAAAGCCAAGTGCTCCTGGAGCGGATCGAGACTGGGGAGCTGTGAACGGCGGGGACCATCGCCTCGATGGCGCGGCCCGCTCGCTTTTGCCTTCAACCCCGTTCTGAATCCCCTCACCCCCCTCCCCCATCATGCTTGACTCCATCATTGCCTGGTCGTTGTCGCGGCGCCTCATGGTCCTCCTCGGCGCGGCCGTTGTTTGCCTTGTCGGCTGGGTAGCCGTGCGCGGGCTGGTCATCGATGCCTTCCCCGACACCACGCCAGTGCAGGTGCAGATCAACACCGTCGCTGCCGGGATGGTGGCCGAGGAGGTAGAGCGGCAGATCACCTTCCCGGTGGAACTGGCGATGGGGGGGATGCCGGGGCTCGAAGACATCCGCAGCGCCAGCATGTTTGGCCTGTCGGTGGTGATCGTCACCTTCCGGGACGGCACCGACATCTACTTCGCCCGCCAGCTCATCAATGAGCGCCTCGGAACCGTCGAGGTGCCGCCGGGGGTGGCCCGGCCGGAGATGGGGCCTGTTTCCACCGGCTTGGGCGAGGTGTTTCACTACCTCCTCGTGCCAAAGGGGATGAGCCTGACCGACGTCAAGACGCTCCAGGAATGGACCCTCAAGCCGGCCCTGCGAGCCGTGCCCGGCGTGGCGGAGGTGAATGCCTGGGGAGGGCTCAACAAGCAGTATCAGATCCGGGTCGATCCGGGGCTGCTGCGCCGCTACGACCTCTCCTTCGATCAGGTCGTCGAGGCGGTGCCACGCAACAACTTCAACGTCGGCGGCGGCTCGATCGACCGCTCCGGCGACGCGGTGCTCGTGTATGGCGTCGGCCGGACGGTCGATCCAGAGCAGATCGGCCGGATCGTGATCGCCTCGCGCGACGGCGTCCCGATCCGCATCCGCGACGTCGGCGAGGTGTTCATCGGCCATGAGATCCGCAAGGGAGCGGTGACGGCCGGCGGCGAGGGGGAGGTGGTCCTCGGCCTCGGCTTCATGCTCATGGGGGAAAACAGCTACGCCGTCACGACGCGCTTGCGCGACCGGTTTGAGAAGCTCCTCCGCACGCTCCCCGAAGGGGTGGAGGCGAAGGTCGTCTACGACCGCACGAAGCTCATCGACCGGGTGATCGCCACGGTGCGGCAAAACCTCCTCGAGGGGGCTTTCCTCGTCGTCGTCATCCTCTACATCATGCTCGGCAATCTCCGCGCCGGGCTCGTGGCCGCCACGGCGATCCCGCTGTCGATGATGTTCGGCTTCATCGGAATGTGGCAGGCAGGGATCGCCGCCAGCCTCCTGTCGCTCGGGGCGATCGACTTCGGAATCGTTGTCGATTCCTCGGTCGTCGTCATCGAGAGCATCCTCGAGAAGATCGCCCACCATCCCGGGGCCACTGGCGCCGCCCGCCTCAAGCTCGTCATGGAGGCAACCAGCGCCGTCAAGAAGCCGGCCTGCTTCGGGCAGCTGATCATCATGATCGTCTACATCCCGATCCTGTCGCTCGAGGGGGTCGAGGGGAAGATGTTCCGGCCGATGGCGATGACGGTGATCTTCATCCTCATCGGGTCGCTTGTCCTCTCGCTCACCGTCGTGCCGGTGCTGTCGAGCATCTTCCTTCCGAAGCGCGTCGATGCCCACGACGTGTTCCTTGTTCGGCTCCTCCGCTCGCTCTACCGCCCCGCCCTGCGGGCCTGCCTGTCGGCGCGGGGGACGCTCGCCATGGCTGCCACGGCCCTCCTCTTCATCACCTTCCTGAGGGCCTCGACGCTGGGGACGGAGTTCGTGCCGAAGCTCTCCGAGGGGGATATCGTCCTTGGCATCATCCGGGCGCCGGGAACGAGCCTCGAGGAATCGTGCCGGATGAACACCCGGATCGAGAAGGCCCTCCTCGACGCCTTCCCTCACGAGGTCGCCGCGGTGTGGAGCCGGGTTGGCACGCCGGAGGTGGCCACCGACGCAGGTGCGCTCGAGGGAACCGACGTCTTCATCGCCCTGCGCCCCCGCGAGGAGTGGAAGGCCGCCCGAACGCAGGTCGGCCTTGTCGAGGCGATGAACAAGATCGTCGAGGGGATCCCGGGGCAGATCATCTGGTTTACCCAGCCGATTGAGCAGCGGATCAACGAGATGGTGTCGGGGGTGCGGGCCGACATCGCCGTGAAGGTATTTGGCACCGATCTCGAACAGCTCGTCACCAAGGCCAACGAAGTGGCGGCGGTGATCCGCAAGGTGCCGGGGGGGGCCGACGTCGCCGTCGAGCAGGTCGCCGGCCAACCGATCCTCAAAGTCGCCGTTCGCCAGGACGAGATCGCCCGCTACGGAATCTCGGCCAAGGAGGTTCTCGACGTCATCGAGAGCGTCGGCGGCAAGGCCGTCGGCCAGATCGTCGAGGGGCAATTCCGCTTCCCGATCGTCGTCCGCCTCCCGGAGGCCCTTCGCACCGGCCCCGAGGCGCTGGCCAACATTCCGCTCCGCTCCCCGGCCGGCGAGATCGTCCCCTTAGGCCGGATCGCCGACATCGACACGATCCTCGGGCCGAAGTATGTGACGCGCGAGTGGAGCGAGCGGCGCGTCGTCGTGCAGTGCAACGTCCGCGGCCGCGACGTGGGGGGATTTGTCGCCGAGGCGCAAGGGGCGATCGCGGAGGCCGTCGAGCTTCCCCTGGAGCAATTCCGGCTCGTGTGGGGCGGGCAGTTTGAGAACATGCAGCGGGCCCAAAAGCGGCTTGCGATCGTCGTGCCGCTGGCCCTCCTCCTCATCATCGCCCTGCTCCATCTCACCTACCGCAACGTCGCCGACACGACGCTCCTCTTCGTGAGCGTGCCGTTTGCGTGTGTCGGTGGCATCTGGGCCCTTGCCGCCCGGGAGATGCCACTGTCGATCTCGGCGGCGGTGGGGTTCATCACGCTCTCCGGCGTCTCGGTGCTCAACGGCATGGTGCTCGCCAGTGCCCTTCGCGATCGGCTCGCCCGTGGCACCTCCCGCGACGTGGCGATCGAGGAGACGGCGTCGGCGTCGCTCCGCACGATCGTGATGACGGCGCTCGTGGCGAGCCTCGGCTTTATCCCGATGGCTGTCAGCGAAGGAACTGGCGCCGAGGTGCAGCGGCCGCTCGCCACGGTCGTGATCGGCGGCGTGATCACAAGCACGCTCTACACGCTCTTCGTCCTCCCGGCGCTCTACCGGCTCGTCCTCGGCGTGTCGCCGGCAACGCCGCTCCCCAAGGAATGGGCGGCCAAAGACTGACCGCGTCGGTCACTCAAGCGAAGCGTGGCGGATGACAAACTCGACGACCGGCGACGGATCGTCGAGGCCGTGGGGATGGTGGCCGATCCCCGGCTTGTGGATCACTTCAACAGTGCCCCCGAGGGCCCGGTAGCGCTCCGCGACGACCAGGCCATTCTCCTCCGGCGGGACGACCTCATCGGCATCGCCGACGACATGGATCAGGGCCACGCCGGCCTGGGCGAGGGGCGCGAGCGTGTCGATCGGGTTCCCCGTCCAGGCAAGCGCCCCGGCATCGTCGGCAAAGCCGTAGAGCTTCTTCACCTCGGCCCAGTCGCCGGCGCTCCCCTTCCCCTTTCGGCCGGCGGCCACGCCCCCCGGCCAGCTGCGGATGTCACACACCCCGGCGTCGCCGTAGATCACGCTCACTTTGTCGGGATGATCGGCGGCGAAGCGGTGGGCGTAGAGGCTGCCGCGGGAGATGCCGATCAGGGCCGGCCG
>CAMARC010000119.1 GCA_945860405.1 Candidatus Kuenenia stuttgartensis
TAGGCGAAGGCTCTGGAGAGACGCCGTCTCTCCGGTCGTCGTTCCGTTCCCGTGTCGCAGCCAAGAGGCGGCAGGGGAAAGCCCCCAGTGATGAAGACAGCGAAAGGATTCCCTGTATGACCAAGCAGACCCCCGAGCCCGCCGCCCCCCGGCGGCTGTCGTTCGCTCAGAAGCTCGCCCTTGCCGGCGGAGCAGGAGCCGCCATCGCCGGCGTCGCCGCGCCGCAGTCAGCGGACGCGGTGCCGATCCAGTCGACCACGCTGCCACTCTCGCCGCCGGCGACCGCTGGCACCGTTCCGTGGGATATTGACGGCGACGGTACGGAAGATTTTCGACTGCGAAACCTTGGCGGTAACGCCGCGTCGTTCGGAAATGTCGGGGCCGCTCCCTCCCTCGCCCGATTCGTCGTGCCCAACACCATTACCGAGAGCGGCTTCGCAAAACTGAGTGCCGGGTTCAATATTAGCGCCACCATGCCAGGATTCAGTTTTTTCCCTGATCCCGAGTTTAACTCGATGACGCGCTTCGGGAACATCGGCAACGCCGCCGCCGGCAACGGCTGGGCAATGGGCGACATCGGCTACTTCGGATTCAAGTTCACGATTGGGAGCGGCGTTCACTACGGCTGGGGGACGATCAACTTCCACGGGGTAACCGGGGGCTTTGTTCAAGGCCAGGGCTTCACGCTCACCGAGGCCTACTACAACGGCGTCGCTGGTGCGCCGATCGCCGTCGGTGACAGGGGCACGGCCGTTCCCGAGATCGACCCCGCCTCGGCCGGGAGCGTGATGTCGCTCGTGATCGGGTCGCTTGCCATGCTCGAACGCCGCCGGAAGCTCCGTGCGGCCGATGCCTCCCCCACCACGGTCTCCGCCTGATCGCCATGGAAAAGAAACGTCGCGTCCTTCTCGTCGGCTGGGATGCGGCGGACTGGAAAGTGATCTCACCCCTGGTCGACATGGGGCTCATGCCCCATGTCGGCCGGCTGGTGGAGAACGGCGTGATGGGAAATCTCGCCACGCTCCAGCCCCCGCTCTCGCCAATGCTCTGGACGAGCATTGCCACCGGCAAGCGCCCCCTCAAGCACGGGATCCACGGCTTCTCCGAGCACGATCCCCATTCGGGCGGCGTCCGGCCGATCACGAATCTCTCCCGCAAAACGAAGGCCGTCTGGAACATCCTCAATCAGACCGGCCACACCTCGCTTGTCGTCGGCTGGTGGCCAAGTGCCCCCGCCGAGCCGATCCGCGGCGCGATGGTGTCCAACCACTTCCAGCAGGCGGTCGCCCCGCTCGGCAAGCCGTGGCCTTTGCGAGCAGGCACCGTCCATCCGCCGGAGTTCGCCGCCGATCTCGCCCACCAGCGCCTCCATCCCCATGAGCTCGATGGCGATCTCCTCCGGCACTTCATCCCCAAGGCCCCGGAGATCGATCAGGAGAAAGACAAGCGGCTCGGCACGCTCGCCAAGCTGATCGCCGAATGCACCGGGATCCACTGGGGGGCGATGCATCTCTTCGAGAAAGTCCCCGACTGGGATTTTGCGGCCGTCTATTTCGACGCCATCGACCACTTCAGCCATGGCTTCATGCAGTATCACCCCCCCAAACTCGAGTGGGTGAGCGAGCGCGACTTCGAGCTTTACAAAGACGTCGTCAACTCGGCTTACTGCTATCACGATCTCATGCTCGGCAGGCTTCTGCAGCTTGCCGGCCCCGAGACGACCGTGATCCTCGTCAGCGACCACGGCTTCCATCCCGACCATCTTCGTCCGAAGAGCGTGCCGAACGAGCCGGCAGGCCCTGCGGCGGAGCACCGCGATTTCGGGATCTTCGTCGCCAGTGGGCCGGGGATCAAAAAAGACGAGCTCGTCTTCGGCGCCTCCCTCCTCGACATCGCCCCCACCCTTCTCTCCCTCTTCGGCCTCCCGGTGGGGCGCGACATGGATGGCCGGCCGCTGCTGTCGATCTACGAGGCGCCCCCCACCACCGAATACTTCGACTCCTGGGATTCCGTCCCCGGCGACGACGGCCGCCACCCGCCAGACACGCAGATCGATCCCGTCGATGCTCAGGAGGCGATCCGACAGCTCGTCGATCTCGGCTACATCGACGAGCCGAGCGAGGATGCGGCCGAGGCGATCGCCGAGACGACCCGCGAGCTGCAATACAACCTCGCCCGCTCCTGCGTCGATGGCGGGCAGGTCGCCCATGCGGCGGCGATTTTCGAGGAGCTTTGGGACACGTTTCCAGACGAGAGCCGATTTGGCGTCCATCTCCTCCAGACCTACCTCCAGCGGAACATGCCGATCGAGGCCCGGGCCACGCTCACGAAGCTCCGCACGCGGAAACGCGAGGCGATGGAAAAGGCAACCGAGAAGGCGAAGACACAGCTGGCCGAGTGGAGGGAGAAGTTCCCGGCCCCGGCAGACGCTCCAGCCAACGCCGACGGCATCGACTGGGAGAAGCTCGACCAGCGGGCGAAGCGCCGCTTCTCGAAGCTCCAGCGTACCGGCGGCATCAATCTTCATACGCTTGCCTACCTCGAAGGGAGCGTGCTGGCGCTCGAGGGGCGGCACGAGGAAGCGATCGAGACTCTGGCGCTTGCCGAGAACGTGCAGACGAACAACCGCCCCTCGCTCCTCCTCAAGCAGGCCGACGTCTTCCTGCGGACACGAGACTGGCCCCAGGCCGAAGCCGCCTTCAGGGCCGTGGTCGATCTCGACCCGATGAATGCCCACGCCCACTTCGGACTGGCGCGGGTCGCGTTCCGCCGGCGCGATTGGGACCGCGCGGCAACCGAGGCGCAGACGACGATCGGCCAGTTCTTCAACTTCGGCCCCGCCCATCATCTCCTCGGCCTCGCCCTCTGGAAGCTCGGGAACACCGACGACGCCTTCACGGCCCTTTCCAAGGCCGTCGACGTCAACCCGATCTTCCCCTTGGGCCACCGTTCACTCGCCCGCTTCCACCGCCTCGTCCGCAGGGATCTTCCCGCCAGCCGCCGCCATCAGCACCTCGCCCGCGAGGCGCGGCAGGTCGCCGCTGGGATCACGAGCCCCCAGCCCGGCGCCCATCTCGAGGAGATCCGCGATCGTTTCCGCACTTCGCAAGGCGACGACACCTGGACGCCCTCCAAGGCTCCCCATCCGCTCCCCCCCCGCGCCGAGACGGTGGTCGTGGTGACGGGGCTGCCGCGGTCGGGGACCTCGATGATGATGCAGATGCTCGCTGCGGGGGGCGTGCCGGCCTTCGCCGACGATCATCGCCCCGCCGACGAGAGCAACGAGCGCGGCTATCTCGAGCACACCCTCGCCCGCCGGCTCGCTGTCGAAAGCTCGTGGGTGACGCAGGCCCGCGGCCAGGCGGTGAAGGTCGTGGCGCAGCTCGTGCCCCATCTCCCCCGGCAGGAGAAGTACCGGGTCGTGATGATGCACCGGCCGCTTGGCGAAATCGTCGCCTCCCAGAAAAAGATGCTCGGCCGGCTCGGCAAGGATGGCGGGCGGATCACCGACGAGGCGCTTGCGGAAACCTTCGCCCGCCAGGTGAACCAGGTGCGCTCGATGCTCGTGCAGCTGCGGAAGGAGGGGATCGTCGATGTCCTCGACGTGAAGTATCACGACGTCCTCGAAAGCCCCGCCGCGATCGCCACCCGCCTCGCCACGTTCCTCGGCGCGGGCTTCGATGCCACCAAAGCCGCGGCCGCCGTCGACCCGAGCCTCCGCCACGAGCGCGCCTGAGGCGGAAAAGGTGGCTGGCAGCGGTTCATCCCTCCCTGGAATCCACCTGCCAACGATCATAGACTAGGAATCTAACCAGGAGCGATTTCATGGCCGAAACAGTGGGGATCTTCGACGCGAAGACGCATTTTTCCGAGCTCGTGGAACGCGTTCAATCGACCGGGCAGCCAATCACCATTACCAATCGGGGCCGGCCCGCAGTCGAGATCGTCCCCTGTCGGGAATCTGGGTCCCAGCGAATGAGCCGGGGCGATGCCTTCCGCGAAATCGCCCGACTCCGCGCGGAGTTGCCGCCGATTAGCCACGACGAGCTCCGCGAAGCGATCGCGGAGGGCCGCCGCTGATGTCCCGGTGCTTGATCGATGCGAGCGTCACGCTCGCCTGGCTTTTCGACGAAGGAGGCCGCGGCCCCGCCCTCGATCGGCAGATCGAGCCCCTCGAGCTTGTCGCGCCGTGGCTGTGGCGACTGGAGGTCGTCAACGTGATCCTTGTCCGCGAACGGCGTCGCCAGATCACGCCGGCCCAGGGCACCCGATTCCTCGAGGCGCTCGAGGGCGTGGAGGTCGAGATCGTGGGCGAACCGGCCAATCGCACACTCGGCAGCCTGGCACAGACCGCGCGGCCCCACCAATTGAGTGCCTACGACGCGGTCTATCTCGATTTCGCAATCAGCCTCGACCTGCCACTGTTCACCGATGATCACAACCTCCGCATTGCCGCAGAAAGCATGGGAGTGACGGTGATCCAGCCCCAGAACGGCTGACGCAAACGCCCCCTCACGCGCCCGGCCTGGGCATTCACCACGCCGTCACAGCGCCACCGCGCGGCGCACCACCGGCCAAACCTGCCTTGCGTCGAGGCTTCCCGTCAGGAACACTCGCTTTCCAGGTTTTTTCCCGATCGCCCCACCAGTCCTCTGCCAGGGCCGTCGATGCTTGCTCCGTTTCCGCTGTTCGCGGCAGCCGCCCCTGCCGGCGACTGGCCTGCCCTCCTCACGGCGCTCGTCGTCTGCGCCACGCTTGTCGCCCTTCTCATCGGCCAGCGCGGCCCCGACATGGCGATGATCGGCGGGGTGATCGTACTCCTCGCTGCGGGAATCCTCACGCCCGAAGAGGCCCTCAAGGGGATGGCCAACGAGGGGATGATCACGGTGGCGGCGCTGTTCGTCGTGGCCGCCGCGGTGGAACGGACTGGGGCTTTGGCCACGGTCGTCGATCGGGTGCTCGGGCGCCCGGCGACGCTCGCCTCGGCCCAGCTGCGGACGATGATCGGCCCGGCCGTCGTGTCGGCCTTCATGAACAACACGCCAGTCGTCGCGCTGATGGTGCCGGCGATCCGCGACTGGGCGAAGAAGCACCGCTTCCCGGTCTCGAAGCTCCTCATGCCGATGAACGCGGCGGTCGTCCTCGGGGGCTTGTGCACGCTCATCGGCACGAGCACGAACGTCGTCGTCAGCGGGCTGGTGAAGGGGAAGACCGGCGCGCCGCTGGGAATGTTCCAGATCGCTCCTCTCGGCGTGCCGCTCCTCCTGGCGGGGATGGTCTATCTCGTGTTCGCGAGTCGCACGTTGCTCAGAGACCGGCGGCCGGCAATGAGCGTCGGCGACGATCCGCGCGAATACACCCTCGAGATGGTGGTGGAGGAGGGGAGCCCGCTTGCCGGGCGGACGATCGAGGAGGCGGGGCTGCGCGGCCTCGAAGGACTGTTTCTCATGGAGATCGACCGCGGCGGCCACTTCCTCGCGCCGGTGGCCCCCACCGAGCGCCTCGAGGATGGCGACCGGCTGGTGTTCGTGGGGATCGTCGAGTCGGTGGTGGAATTGCAGAAGCTCCGCGGCCTGCGGCCGGCGACCGACCAGCTGTTCACGCTCGATGGTCCGCGGTCGGAGCGGACACTCATCGAGGCCGTCGTCTCCAACAGTTGCCCGCTCGTCGGCCAGTCGATCCGCGATGCCCGCTTCCGCTCGAGCTACGACGCGGTCGTGATCGCCGTGGGGCGCAATGGCGAACGGCTCCGGATGAAGACCGGCGACATCGTTCTCCAGCCCGGTGACACGCTCCTCCTCGAAGCGGCGCCCGGCTTCGTCTCCCGGCAGCGGAGCAACCGCGACTTCTACCTCGTCAGCGAGGTGAGCGACTCCCGCCCTCCGCGGCACGATCGGGCGGCGCTGGCGCTGGTCGTGCTCGTGACGATGGTCGCGGCGGCGACGCTGGAAGTGGTGCCGATGGTGGCGGCGGCGCTGGTCGCGGCGGCGGTCGTCGTCGCCACACGGTGCCTGACCTCCGACGAGGCCCGCGACGCGATCGAGTGGGAGTCGCTGCTGCTGATCGCCGCCAGCTTCGGACTGGCGCGGGCGATGGAGAAGACGGGACTGGCCGAGATGGTGGCCGGGGCGACGATCGACGTGGCGGGCCGCCATCCGCATGCCCTCCTGGTGGCGGTGTATTTCGTGACGATGGTGTTCACGGAACTGATGAGCAACAACGCCGCCGCCGTCCTCACCTTCCCGATCGCTTGGCAGACCGCCGAGGATCTGGGGGTGAACCCGATGCCGTTCGTGATGGCGGTGACGGTTGCCGCCAGTTGCGGCTTCGCCACGCCGATGGGCTACCAGACCAACTTGATGATCTACGGCCCGGGCGGCTACAAATTCACCGACTACCTCCGCTTCGGCGGCCCGCTCAACATCCTCGTGATGATTCTCACGGTGATCCTCGCACCGCTCCTGTGGCCTTTCTGAAGCCCGCCCGCCGTCACCCGGGAGTCGCCCACGCATGCGCTTTCTCACCCCCTCCTTCCGCCTCGGGCTCGTCCGCGCTGCCGTGCTCGTCGCACTTGTCGCTCCGGCCCGATCGAACGCTCAAGACCCCGCCGCCGCCACAAAGCCAGCCGCTCCCCTCCCCTTCAATCCGGCCACCTACGTCCCCCAGGTCATCCTCCCACTGCTCCACACGCCCCAGGTGCAGGCGGAGCTCGGGATCGAGGGAGCCAAGCTCGGGCAACTCGAGCAGCTCTTCGCGACCGTCGACGGCGACTGGTGGCGGGCTCGCAATCTCCCCCCGGCCGAGCAGCGCGCCGCGATTACCAAGGTCGAGAAGATGGTGAAGACCTGGCTCACCGGAGCGCTTGCGCGCGAAAAGCTCCTGCGGCTGGCCGACCTCGAGCGGCGTGCCCAGGGGGGGCGAGTCCTCCTTCGGGAAGATGTCGCCGAAGTGGTCGGCCTCGAGCCGGCGCAATCGGAAAAAATCCTCGACGCCGCCCGTGCCACCGAGTCGGCAGCCGCCGCACTCGGGAGAGTGTTTCAGACCGGGGGGGGCCAGGGAGACCTCGAGAAAGCCGCCCTTCTGGCGGCCCGCGAGCGGGAGCTGAAGCTTCCCGGCGAACTTCTCTCGGAGGAACAGCAGAAGGAATGGCGACGTCTCGTCGGGGCCCCGTTCGACACGGTGACACTCGACCGCATCTATCCGATGGCGCCGGAACTCGCCCCCTCCGACACCTGGATCAATGCCAAGCCCCTCTCGCTTGCCGCTCTCCGCGGCAAGGTCGTGATCCTTCACTTCTACGCCTTCGAGTGCGTCAATTGCCAGCGGAACCTCCCGGTCTACACCGAATGGCACCGGGCCTTCGCCGACAAGGGGGTCGTCGTAATCGGTGTCCAGACCCCGGAGACCGAGGCCGAGAAAGACCCGGGCAAAGTGATTGCCGCAGCCAAGGAAGCGGCGATCGACTATCCGGTGGTGTTCGACGGCGACTCGGCCACCTGGAAGGCGTGGGGCAACACGATGTGGCCCACGGTCTATGTCATCGACCAGCAGGGCTATCTGCGGGTCTGGTGGCAGGGGGAGCTGAACTGGCAGGGGGCGAAGGGGGATGAGGTGATCCGCACGGCGGTGGAGAAACTCCTCGCCGGCAAGGCCGACGCGGAGCCGGCGGCCGCCCAGCGCTCGCCCGCCCCGGCAACGCGGTGAGCCCAGCGACAAGCTGTTTCTTGGAAACGACTTGCGCTTCGTGGCCCGGTTGCTCGCCGCGGCTTCCAGCGGTGCTATAATTCGGGGTGGTTTTCGGGAGGGCACGAGCGTCCGCGCTCCGGCGACGCAAGAATCTGCAAGGGAAACACCATGACCCCGTTCCACCGTTTGGGTCGCACGACCTTCGCCTGTTTGGGCTTGCTCGCGCTTTCGGCCCCTGCTCGCAGCGATGAATCGCTCCCTGGGGCCCCCCCGCACCTCTCTTACAACAAAGACGTCCGTCCGCTTCTGGTGGAGCACTGCTTCTCGTGCCACGGGGCCGACAGCGGCTCCCGCAAGGCCGGCCTGCGGCTCGACCAGCGCGATGCGGCGATCGAGTTCGGCGCCTTGGTTCCGGGCGACCCCGATTCCACCACCTTCCTCGACCGCGTCTACTCCGACGATCCCGAGGAGGTCATGCCCCCGCCGGCCTCGAAGAAGCCGCTCAACGACGAGCAGAAGGCAATTCTCACCCGGTGGGTGAAGGAGGGCGCAGAGTACGAGCCCCACTGGTCGTTCATCGCGCCGAAGCGGTCGGAGCCGCCGGTGGTCAAGCAGGAGGCGTGGGTCCGCAATCCGATCGACCGGTTCGTCCTGAATCGCCTTGAAGCCGAAGGGCTCGCCCCAGCCCCGGAGGCCGACCGGCGCACGCTCGCCCGCCGCGTTGCCCTCGATCTCACCGGGCTGCCGCCGGAGCCGGCCCTCGTCGAGGCGTTTGTCGCCGACCGCTCCCCCGATGCCTACGAGCAACTCGTCGACCGGCTCCTCTCGAGTCTCGATTGGGGCGAGCACCGCGGCCGCTACTGGCTCGACTACGCCCGTTACGGCGACACCAACGGCATCCACATCGACAACTTCCGCGAGCTGTGGGCCTACCGGCAGTGGGTCGCCAATGCGTTCAACCGCAACATGCCGTTCGACGAGTTCACGATTCTCCAGCTCGCCGGCGACTTGGTGAACGCAGAGACCCCGTCCCTTCCCCGCGAGACGCAGCTCGACAACCAGATCGCCAGCGGCTTCAACCGCTGCAACATCACGACGAGCGAAGGGGGGGCGATCGACGAGGAATACCGCGTCATCTACTGCCGCGACCGGACCGAGACGACGTCTGCGGTGTGGATGGGGCTGACGACCGGCTGCGCCGTCTGCCACAACCACAAGTTCGATCCGTTCTCGCAGAAGGAGTTCTACGAACTCTCGGCGTTCTTCAACAACACGACGCAGCCGGCAATGGACGGCAACGTCCACGACACGCCGCCGATCGTGCCGGTGCCGAAGCCGGACGATCTTCCCCGCTTCACGCAGCTCGAGCAGGAACTCCCCGCGGCGCGGGCCGCCGTCGAGGCGCGAAAGGGCTCGGCCCGGCCGGAGTTTGATGCCTGGATCACTGCCGCCACTATCGACACCGTCCGCACATTGCTTCCCCAAGACGCCCCCGTCGCGGAGCTGATGCTCTCGGAAGGGCAGGGGAGCGTCACGAAGGTGAAGCTCGCCGGCGTTGAAAGTGATCTTCCCCTCACCCCTGAGACGACCTGGCAGGCCGGGCCCCCCGGCACTCAGGGGCTGCTCCTCAACGGCAAGGCGGCCGAGCTGCCCGGCCTCGGCGACTTCGAGCAGGACCAGGGCTTCAGCCTCTCCTTCTGGGTCCGCCCGCCGGCCAATGACACGGCTTATGCCGTCGTCGCCCGGATGGACGTTGCCAACGCCCACCGCGGCTGGGATGCGTGGATCCAGGGCCGCCGCCTCGGCATGCACATGATCCATGCCTGGCCTGACGACGCGATGAAGGTTTCGGCCAAGGATCAGCTCCCCGCCGATGCCTGGACGCAGGTGGCGATCACCTATGACGGCTCGGGCCGCCCCGAGGGGATCAAGGTCTTCTACAACGGCAAGCTCCAAGGCTTGAACATCGAGACGAACGCCTTCAAGAAGAACACGATCAGGAACCAGGTGCCGTTCACGATCGGCAGCCGGTCTCCCGGCACCCCGGCCCACGCCTGCGGCTTGGCGGGGCTTTCCGTGTGGGGCCGGACGCTTGCCGACGGCGAGATCGATGGGCTCACCCGTGGCCAGGCGCTTGCTGACATCGTCCGCCTCGATCCCGCCGCCCGCCCCGCCGCGGCCGGCGCGCTTTATGACTGGTGGCTTGCCACCGCCGACGAGCCCTTCAAGGCGGCCACGGCCAAGTCCGCGGCCCTCGACGCCGAGCAGGCGGAGATCCGCCGCCGCGGGACGGTGGCCCATGTCATGAACGAAAAGCCGGAGATGGCGAAGGCCTTCGTGCTTGCCCGCGGCGAGTACGACAAGCGGTTGGACGAGGTCCAGCCCAACACCCCCGCCGTCCTCCCCGGCTTCCCCGAGGGGGCGCCGCGCAACCGGCTCGGCCTCGCCCGCTGGCTCCTGCTGGCCGATCATCCCCTTACCAGCCGGACGACGGTCAACCGCTTCTGGCAGGAAGTTTTCGGCACGGGGCTTGTCCGCTCGAGCGCCGACTTCGGTGTCTCGGGTGAGGTCCCCAGCCATCCCGAGTTGCTTGACTGGCTGGCGGTGGAGTTCCGCGAGACGGGCTGGAACGTGAAGCGGCTCTTCAAGCTCATGGTGACCAGTGCCGCCTACCGGCAGTCAGCCGTCACGACCCCTGACAAGCTCGTCAAGGACAACGCCAACCGGCTCCTCTCGCGCGGCCCGCGCTTCCGCATGGATGCCGAGATGGTGCGCGATTACGCCCTCGCCGCCAGCGGCCTCCTCGTCCGTCAGATCGGGGGCCCGAGCGTAAAGCCCTACCAGCCCGACGGCGTCTGGGAGGCGGTCTCGATGGGGGGCAACACGAGCAGCTACAAGCGTGACTCTGGAGAGAATCTCTACCGCAAGAGCATGTATTGGTTTTGGAAGCGGACGGCGCCGCCGGCGTCGATGGAGATCTTCAACGCCCCGTCGCGTGAGACCTGCACGATCCGCCGCGAGCGCACCAACACCCCGCTCCAGGCGCTCGTCACGCTCAACGACCCGCAGTTTGTCGAGTCGGCCCGGGTGCTCGCCGACCGGGCCTGGGAGATCGGCGGTCAGACCGACGACTCGCGGATCGACTTCCTCGCCCGCAGGCTCGTTGCCCGGCCGCTTTCGCCCCAGGA
>CAMARC010000120.1 GCA_945860405.1 Candidatus Kuenenia stuttgartensis
TGCCATCGGCTCGGGTCGTCGGGATCCGCCGTCGGCCCCGATCTCTCCGCGATCGGGAAGCGGTATGATCTCCGGGCGATTCTGGAGTCGATCCTCGAGCCGTCGAAGGTCGTCGATCCGAAGTATCACGCCACGACCTGGGTGCTCGCCGACGGCCGAGTCGTCACGGGGCGAGCGAACATGGTCAACGACCGGGAGATCGGCGTCGAGGTCGATGCCCTCTCGGGGGAATCGCTCAAGCTCCTCCGCAGCGAGATCGAAAGCTCCCATCCGGCGACGGTGTCCCCGATGCCGGAGGGGCTCCTCGACACCCTCTCGCTCGACGAGATCCTCGATCTCCTCGCGCTGCTCCGCGCCGGGGGATGACCCGGAGCTATCGATCCTGCCATCACAACGAAATCGCCACGCTGCCACCAACACCCTGGAAGGATTCCGCCGATGATCGCTGTCGCCCCGCCTCATCGTTCCGGCCTGCTCGGCCCCATCGCCCGGCTGCTGATCCTCTCCGCGTGCGCAGCCGTGCCGACGCCCCTCTCTGCCGCCGAGCCGCATCAGTATTCCTTCGAGTCGATCGCCGTGCCGGCGGCGACGGCCGACGAGCCACGGCGGAAAAGTGTCTCAACGACGCTGGCAATCGACCACCTCGAGCAGGGATCCGTTGCCTGGAGCGGACAGCGCCGCTGCATCAGTTGCCACACCAACGGCAGCTACATGCTCGCCCGGCCGGCCCTCACCGCCGCGCTCGGGACGCCTCCGGCATCGACGCTCGATTTCTTCCTTGAGCAACTGCAGAGCCTCACGGCCGAGCCCCATGAGTCGTTGCGCAAATCGACGAAGCCGGCGCAGGTGATCTACCTCGCCGCGGGGCTGGCCGAATGGGACCGCCATGTCACCGGCACGCTCTCGCCTGACACCGACAAGGCCCTCCGCCTCATGTTCGCGATCCAGGAAGACTCCGGCACCTGGGGAACGCTCGACTGCTGGCCGCCCTATGAATCAGACGCCTACCACGAGGCGACCGTAGCGGCACTGGCGGCCGCGACGGCCCCGGGCTGGCTTTCAGACGTCGAGGCCGGCAGCGACGACGATCTCCAGGCGCGGATCGCCCGTCTGCGGACCTACCTCCACGACACCCCGCCCCCGCACGACTACGGCCGGGTGCTCCTCCTCCAGGCGTCGACCCGCTTTCCCGGTCTCGTCGATGCGGCCGGCACCACCGAGATCGCGGCGATGATCGAGCGCCATCAGCGCGACGACGGCGGCTGGTCGATCCGCACCTTTGCAGCGCCGGAATCGTGGGGCCGTGGAAACCGGGCCGACAAGCTCCGTGCCGAGCCCGACTTCGAGACGCCTGCCAGCGACGGCCACATGACGGGGCTGGCGATTCTCGCCCTCCGCGAAGCGGGCGTGCCGGCCGACGACGAGGGAATCAAACGTGGCATCGCTTGGCTCCAGGCCAACCAGCGAGCCAGCGGCCGGTGGTGGACGCGGAGCCTCAACACCGATACCTGGCACTTCATCACCTACAGTGGCACGACGCTGCCGCTGCTGGCACTTCAATCATGCGGAGCCCTGCCGGCAATGGAGTAAAAATGAACGCCGCCATCGAGGGGTCGGCCGTGCTCCGAGAGCCGGCGTAGCCGACAAGCGCAGCCCCGGAGGGCGAAGCGCAGGCGGGTCCGAGCGAGTGGAGGCCATGGATGGCCGGAACGAGCGTCCGGCGACGGGGCACGGTCGACCCCGAAGCCGAGCGTGGGCCCAGAGTCGGGACGAGGAACGCGAGAGTTCACTCCTGCGGCCAGCGGAACGTCTTCTCTGATTCGACATGCTCGAGAAGGTCGGCCTTCTTCCACCAGGTGTTTTTCATTTCGCGCCGCGAGTAGAGCTTCTCGGCTTGGTCGACGTAGTGGGGGGAATCGGGGTGGCCCGACTGGCCCCACGGGGTGCAGGTGAAGCTCTCCACGCCGTCGGGAGAGAAGAACATCAGGATCACCGCCATCGAGCCGGAGTTGGCGATGAACCGGCCCGGCTTCGTCGGATCCTCGGCCGAGCGGACATCCATGAGCGTCTCGGAGAAATTGGCGTCCTTGTTGCCCTTGTCGAAGTCGGCGCCGGGGGCGGGGAAATAGCGGCCGCCACGGCCGACGACATGGGCCTCCCCCCAGGGGATGTCCCACCGGCCATATTTGTGATTCATCTCGTCGATCGTCGCGCGGAAGAGTTGCATCGCTTCCTTCCGCGTGGCGTCGTCGAGCCGGCCGTCGTTGTGGAGCGGTGCGAGGTTGAGCTTCTCGCCGCACTTCAGCCGCCAAAACTTAAGCAGCGCCGCCCCGCGGGCATCGGGAAGATAGTCGCCATCCCAAGCGAGCGCCACCTCGACGGCCTTCTTTACCTCGGCGTCTGCCGCCCAAGCGGCGTCGGCTTCATAGGCCCGGCGCAGCTCTCCCTGCCAGGAGCGGGCGAGACGATCGTGAATGTCGAGGGCGTAGTCCTTCGCTTCCTCAGGGCTCACCGAGGCGTCGTTGTGGAGCAGCTCGATGGTGCGCCTGCCGCGCGGGTTGTTTTGATCCCAGGTGGTGTTGTAGACGTGGGGCGGATACTTCTCCGGCTGAAGCGGCGAATCGACCATCATGTTCGCCGGGCTGATGTTGCAATTCTGCATGTAGCCCTGCTCGGGATTGACGATCTTCACAAGCTCAGCCTGCGGGTGGAGCTTCGTCCACGCCGTCTGGCTCGTCGTCCCGTCGACGGGCCGCCTGTAATCAAAGCCCTCCGGGCGGACGGGGGTAGCGCCGTTACGGACATACGAGATGTTGCCGTCACAATCGGCGCTCATCACGTTTTGCTCGTTGTACTGATGGCGCTCGAGGGCGGCGTTGACCTCGGTGACGTTCTTGGCCATCCCCATCGCGTAAAACTGGTCGTAGAGCCCGACCTGCTCGGTGTAGGGGCTCGCGCCGACGTAGGCGATCTTCTTTTCCATGTCGGGCTCGCTGATCACCGGCCCGAGGTGGGTGTAATAGGCGGGCTTCGTCACCGGATCGGAATCCTTGACGGCAAACGTGAACTCGGTCGCGCGCACCGGCTTCCACTGGTCGTCGTAGCGGTATTCGAGCCGCGGCTCGGTGCGAAACTCGATCCGGTAGACATCAGAGGTGTCGGGGCCGCCGGTCGTGAGCGCCCAGCCGGTGTGTTCGTTGTGGCCGATCGCCATCATCGGCGTGCCGATGAGGGAGTAGCCGTTGGTGTGCATGGCGCCGGCGTGGAGGCGCGACTCGTAGAGGACGGCTATGCCTTCCCAGGTGAGGTGGGGATCGGAGAGGAGGATGGCACGGCCGTCGGCGGAGCGATTTGGTGATACGGCCCATTGGTTCGAGCCCATCGCCGGCTTGACAGGCTCCGCGGCATTGCGGAGATCCCCCATCATCGTGCCGATCGGCCAGCGGAGGATCATGGCGCGGCCGACGGCGAGCGGATGCCAGTCCTCGATCTCGACCTTCACCTCCGCCGCCTCGTCGGGATGCTCGGCGATGTAGGCGCGGATCCCGGCAGCGAAGCCACGGATGGCATCTTGGACGTGCTTCGGAGCGGTCTCGAGATACTTCTCGTGGAGCGTGTCGTTGTGGAAGAGACGCATGAGATAGTCATTCCCGAGCGCACCCTTCCCCTTCACCTCGGCCATCCGTCCGGTGGCCTCACGGATGGCGAGGTAGATGTCGTCGAGCCGATCCTCGGCTTGGGCGTAGCCAAGCGCGTAATAGCCGGCCGCCTCGGTGTCGGCGTAAACATGGGGCACGCCCCAGGTGTCGCGGTAGAGCGTCGCCTCACCAGCGCCGGCTGGGGTTGCGAGCAGGCAGGCGAGCGCCCCGGCGACGCACTGACTGGTCCGCTTCATGAACGCTGCTTGGAAGGCCATCGAAGTCTCCAGTGCATGTCGCCGTTGCGTGGAAAGAAAAAACATCTCTCCCGATCGGGAGATCAAGATAGCAGGCTCGGAAACTTCCCACAGCCTTGCTGGCGGACCGTCACCAGGGAAACCGGTTGGAATCGATGCCTACAGCCCGAATCGTTGGATCGCGGCTTCGGCGCGCCGCCGCGACTCCGGGTCGGCCGTGATCGACGCCTCGATCGATCGTCTCGCCTCCACCTTGCGGCCAAGATGCGCTAGCGCAACCCCGCGTTGAAGGTAGGCGATCGCGTCGCTCGAATCGGCCGCGATGGCGGCGTCGAGGTCGGTCAGGGCCAGGCTGTGTTCACCTCTTTGGGCGTACAGACCTCCACGCCCTACCAGCGCCGGGCCGTGCTGCGGACGGATCCGCAGGCTCTCTGTCAGGTCGGCGATCGCCTCTTCCTCATGCCCGAGATCGCGGTGCAAAAGCCCGCGTGCACAGAGCGCATCGGGTGATTCCGGCACCAGGCGGATCGCAGAATTGTACGACGACATCGCCTCCCGGCGGCGCCCCGCACCGGCCGCCAAGCTCGCCCGGAGCGCGTGTGCGACGGCCCGTTCTGGATCGAGTTGAAGCGATCTGGCCACGAGAGCATCGACCTCACCCCACTTTCCGTCGGCGGCCGCAACCTGTGCCAGCGCCAGCAGCGTGAATGTCGACTCCGGATCGTGTTCATGGGCCCTCGTGAAGAAATCGCGGGCCTCGTCAAGGCGCGAGGCCTTCATGCGCGAATACCCGATGCTCGTCCACAGATCGGATTTGAGTCCGCCGAGGTCGCGCACCCTGATCAGGCGATGGAGCCCGAGGGGGTTGTCGTCGTCGAGGAGACGCCAATGAACCCCTTCCCGCCCGTAATGCTCAGTGAACACAAACGGCTGGCTGTCGAGGTTCCAGCGCTCGTCCACCATCCTCGCGCGGCCGTCCGCAAATCGCACGATGCTCGCGTTATGGAACATGTGCTCGCCGAGGTCTCCTTTGACCGGAAGCATGACGTCAAGCGGGCGAACGTCGAGCCCTACCGCGCCACCGAGCACGAGGAGCAGTTGGCAATTGCCGAGACACTGCGACTGCCGATATTCGAGAACCCGATGGAGGTGGTACTTGTCACTTTTTCCGTCGACCTGTTCGATCGACTCGGCGAGTCGGCGCCGAAGCTCGTCCAAGACACGCAGCTGAACCCGGGCCACCTCGCCGGCTTTGTCCTTCCCATCGGCTTCGCGCCGACGGGCCTGGTCGATGCGGCGTTTCCAATCCGCCGGTCTCCAGGGAGCCACGAGTCGAACGAACTGATCGCCGACGTCGTCGGCGTAGCCGAGCTCTTTGACACGCGCACGGATGCTGGAGGACACATCAGGGGCAGCGGAGATGGCCGCCGTGATCTCCTGTCCGCGACCACCGTTGGCCCCGCCGACCGCCCACGATGAGGCAATCACGATCGCGATCCACGAGATCCGCCGGCGAGAGAATCGACCCTCACAGAGGTGAAGATGGAACGGCATCGTCGTATTCCCTGATCGATCCCACCCGTCCTGCCAGCGAGCCCGGGAATCAATTCACGATAGCCCGCGGAGCAACGCACAAGCAAACAAGCTGGCTGAAATCGTGCCTCCGGAATGGCGATGTTGTCGACCGTCCGGCCGCCCAGCACATCAGGGGACACGCACAGCCTTCGAGAAACAGGAAGTGCTCCCGGCTTCGCCGGGCCGGGTCGCTGTTGCCGTGATCGTGACCCAATCGCCTGCCGGCAGACTTTTCGCTGGAAGGCTGATCGTGATTGTCCCGTTCGTCGCCCCACGCAAGACATCCGCGATCAACCGCTCTCCCTGCACGAGGCCGGCCACATCCGCATCACCAGCGGCAGGTGGGACACGGTTGGCGAAGAGTTGAAACCGGAGCGTCGTGGAAGCCGGAAGGATTGATTTTAAGGTGATTCGGACCATCCCTCGGACGCGCTCGATCGATTGAACGGTCGGTGCAGGAGGCGTTACGGCTTCCTCGGCGGCCACGATTCCTCGCTCAGGCAAGACCGTCCAAGTCGGCCAATTTCCCGTGATCGTATTCGACAGCATCGTGGCGGAGGCGTTCGGTCCCCGCAGTTCGATGCCAGCGCTGCCGTTGTTACGGATCGTGTTGCCCTGGATCAGCGCTCCGCGCCCCTCCACGATGATGCCCAGGGTATTTCCTTCGATCGTGTTGCCGACGATCCGCGTCCGCGACAGATCCCCCGCGTTGAGCACAACGCCGACGGAATTCTCGGCGATTCGGAAGCCGGAGATGATCACGTCACCGCCATCACTTCCGATAACCATCCCGCACCCAATGCCACGAATCTCGCTTCCCGGCGCCGTCAAGCGGACTCTCTTCACCCTATCGATACGGATCCCCACCATGACGTCCCAGAACCCGCGACGATTGACAGACACCGCCCTATCCGCGACGACTCCAGCGAGGCCCACAAAAGACATCGACACGAGTGGCACCCCGCCGCCGACACGTTGGCGGAAGACGACGTCGGTGACGCCTCCCGGAGCCGTTGGGCGGCCATCAACGGTGAGTCTCGCAACGCCGTCGACCGTCCCCTGAAAAGCCACCCGCCCACCGACCGCCGTGACGGTGCAGTCCGATTCGAGCGTCGTTCGACCAAGGACGGCAAACGCTTCGCCGGAAACCACCGGCTTCGTGATCGAGAAGTCGCCGGAGAGTTGGACGGCCGCGTCGGCATACCGCTGAATCCCCGACGTGGCGACCGAATGGAGCGACACGGAGCCGCCCCGGTCAGTGACGAGGCTCGCGAGCGGCGATCCAGCGCCGACGGCAGCGGCAAAGGTCGTCGCTCCCGCGCACAACACCTCAAGCCCCGCCGAGCCGTCGACCCTGGAGTCAAACGCCACACTCGCTCCCTGGATCGTCAGCACGCCTGTGCCCGGAAATGATCCGTCAACGACGGCAATTCCGCTGTCGATCCGGAGAAACGTGCGATTCGTGCCCGGAGCCAGGACGATGTCTCCAGCAGACGGAACGCTCCGCGATTTGACAACTTTGCCATCCGCGACACGAACATCGACCAACCGACTCGCCAGGCCGTCCCAAGCGATGACCTGCAGCCATCGACCGTCGGAGCTTGGGGCGAGACTGTTGTTCTGCCCTCGGCCCACTGGCCAGAACGTCTTCGTGACCGTCATCCTGGCAAGATCGATGACGCCCACCTCTCCGTAAAAACTGATAGCGAAAGCCGTTTTCCCGTCGCTCCCCAGCCGACAGTCGGCAAGCGCTCCGGCCCCAAATACTCCGAGGTCGATCGTGCCGGTAACGGCATTGGTCGTTGCATCGACAACCGTGATCGAGGGATCGATAAATGTTTGGAGGAAGCCCCCCCAGTTCGCGCCGGCGTCGACGACATACACCCGCTTTCCATCACCGCTGACGAGAATGCTCTGCACCCACCATGGCGACCGCGGCAAGGCAATCGTCGTCTCCACCGTCATCCGGTCTGCATCGATGACCACCAGTGACGAGGACCGTTGACCGATTGAGTATGAGTCACAAACCACGTACAGCCGCTTACCGTCTGGTGAAACAGCCATTCGCTCGGGGCTTCCTTCAGCCCCCACTGCGACCGTCTGGGCGACACGATGATTGGCAACATCGATCGTCGACACGGCTACTTTCGCCCGTGCGATACCCCCGACGTCCTCGACGATGACATGGCTGACAAACCCCTTCGACCCATCGGCCGTCACCGCGATCCCCTTCGGCAGCGCCGGCAACGAAACATTCGCCACCACGGAGGCTTTTCGGGTGTCGACGATCGTCACCGACTGTCCGCTCGTAGACTTGGCCAGAAGCACGCTCCCCGTCTGCGACACCACGATCGGATCATCACCCTTTAACCACTCGAAGCGCTCACGCGGGAGCGGAATCACGCCCCGCGCGGGTGGATCGACGATCACCGCACCGACATACCGCTGCAGTCCTTTGGTCTTGACATCCCCCGCCAAGGTGATTGCCGGTGATGCAACCACCACGTCACCAGACGTCACGATCGGCGCCCGCAGTTCCGTTGACTCGACGGTCGCGTTTACCGAGAGCGCCGCGGTGATCGGCAAGCCGCCACCGGAGGCAATCGTCAACGACTGCCCCATGGCCGGCGATCCATTGACGACGACCCGCGCCACCCGCTGCACCGGGAACGATCCGACCTCCGACTGCCCATAGACCACGTACTTCTCCCCGACGCGCGAGAGCACCGCATGGTCATCGGCGGCATCGAGGGTGATGCGGAGCGTCGCGGCGTCGAGCACAGGGACAACGGCAAGCGCCAGCCGAGGCTCGAGCGCCTCAGCGCCCAAGCACGGCATCGATTGTCGCCCACGACGGCGACCGCGTGTTGCCGCACGGGTGTGACGCTGCGCCAATGATGTCAAGACCATCCCTCCATAGAGCCTGGAGCATGAGGGACGGCTAAGCTCTCCCCTCCGAGGCACACAACCGAATCTAGCATGCCTCATCCGGGGGGCAAAGCGACCGGTCAGCGCACCCTGTGTGAAAGACGTGAAGGAGCGATCCTCCGCTCGCGGACGCTGTACCATCACCGCAACGCGTTCGCCTCCATCCGCCCCCCCCGCCCCGATCAATCGATGCGTAGCCCACGAAACCCATTCCCCGGAAACTGCAATCGGTTCTTCGGCATTCGCGTCGTGGCCCTCGCCATCGTCGCGGTGTCGCCCTCCCTTTCCCTCCGCGCCCACGACGACCATCCCCACGCGACTCCACTCGCGGTCGCGCCGGCCGAGGCGCATCGGCCGTCGCGGCTCCCCGATCGGATCATCCTCTCCCCCGTCGCCGATCCGGCCCATGGCATGGCCGTGGCATGGCGGACGAGCACCGATGCCCCGCACGGCTTCGCGCAACTCGCCGCCGCCACCCACGGGCCGGAGTTGCGGGAGAGGGCGGTGACGATCCCCGCCCGCACCGCGGCCCATCCGACCGACTTGGGCCCAAGCGTTTGCCATGCGGTCGAGTTTGCCGATCTCGAGCCCGGCACCCGCTACGCCTACCGCGTCGGCGACGGGGCCAACTGGAGCGAGTGGCTGCAATTCGACACCGCCCCAGCCCACCCCGGCCGGCTCCAGTTCATCCACTTCGGCGATGCCCAAAACGACATCCTCTCGATGTGGTCGCGGGTCGTCCGTGAGGCCGGCCGCCACGCCCCCCGGGCCCAGCTCATGATCCACTCCGGAGACCTCGTGAACCGCGGCGAAGACGACGCCCAATGGGGGGAGTGGTTCCGGGCCGGATCGTTCCTCCACGCCCAGATCCCCTCCCTGCCGATCCCCGGCAACCACGAATACGTGAAGATCGGCGAGGGGGACGCGGCGACGAGCCGGCTTGCACTGCACTGGCGGCGGCAGTTCACGCTTCCCGAAAACGGCCCGCCGGGACTCGAGGAGACCTGCTGCTCGCTCGTCTACGGCGACACCCGGATCGTGGCCCTCAACAGCAACGAGAAGCTCGCCGAGCAGGCAGCCTGGCTCGACGACCTGCTCGCGCGCGACCGGCGCCGCTGGGTGGTCTGCAGTTTCCACCACCCGATTTTTTCGGCGGCGAAGAACCGGGACAACGCCCCCCTTCGCGCTGCTTGGAAGCCCGTTTTCGACCGGCATGGTGTCGACCTTGTTCTCCAGGGCCACGACCACGTCTACGGCCGCACCGGGCTCGTGCCGCCAGGAGACCCTCCAGCCACGATTGAAAATGCCCCCACCGGCGTCAATCGGGTCGATCCGACCAGCGGGACGGTGTACGTCGTCAGCGTCAGCGGACCGAAGCAGTACGACCTAAGCGTGAGCCACGCCCTCATGGAGCGTCTCGGAGAGGACACGCAACTGTTCCAGATCATCGAGATCGAGGGGGATGAACTGCGCTTTGAATCCCGGACGGCCATCGGCGCCCTCTACGACGGCTTCACGCTTCGGAAGCGCGCCGCGGGCCCGAACGAGCTGATCGTCCGGGGGGATCTCCTCCCCGAACGCCGTCGCCCGCCGAAGCCGGCGGCGTCAGAGCCGGCTAACGCTGCTCCAAGCTCCGGGCGCCCTTGACGCAGACCGCCCCTTGCACCCACCCCGGCGTGCTGGCCAGACAGGCTCCCGAGTGCGGAAGCCGGGGCGGCGCAGCGGAGGTGATCGCGCGGCTGGTTCAACGCCATTCATCGATCAGGTTGGCGACCAGGGCCGTCCAACCCGTCTGATGGCTGGCGCCGATCCCGGCGCCGTTGTCGCCGTGGAAGTATTCGTAAAACAGCAGGTTATCCCGCCACAGCGGATCGTCGTTGAACTTCGCGGCGCCTCCCCACACCGGCCGCTTCCGGTTTTCGTCGAGGAGGAAGATCTCGATCAGCCGCCGGGCAATATCGCGTGCCATGGCGTTGAGGGGAATCGCGACGCCGCCGGAGCCGGGCGTGGAAACGGTGTAGGTGTCGCCGAAGGCCGTGCCGAGCTTGCGAAGGGATTCGATGAGTAGAAACGTCGTCGGGAACCAGATCGGCCCGCGCCAGTTGGAGTTGCCCCCCTTGAGCTTGCTTGCCGACTCGGCCGGCTCATACCCCACCCTCCGGCCGTCGAGCTCGAACGGATGGGCTTCATGATGCTTGGAGAGCGAGCGGATGCCATGCTTGGCGAGAAACTCATCGCTGTCGTGGAGCCGCTCGAGCATCCGTCGCAGCTGCTCGAGATTGACGATCGTGAGCAGATGGGTGGTGCGGCCGTCGGCCCCTTCGACCGTGTGAATGACGTCCTCGACGATCTCTTTCCG
>CAMARC010000121.1 GCA_945860405.1 Candidatus Kuenenia stuttgartensis
CATGCCGGGGGCTTGAGCCGCTCGGCCGTGGCCCGGGCGATCGATGCCGCGGCGGTGAGGGTCGATGGCGTCGTGGCCAGGGCGTCGCTCCAACTCAAGGCGGGGATGGTCGTCGCCTACACCGTGCCGGAGCCCGCGCGGGCGGGGCCTGAGGCCGAGGAGATCCCGCTCGATTTCCTGTTCCTCGATGATGTGATGGGGGCCGTCAACAAGCCGGCCGGGATGGTCGTTCATCCCGCCAAGGGGAACTGGAAGGGAACGCTCGCCGGGGCGCTCAAGTGGCATCTCGAACGGGTGGCCGGTGGCCTCTCCACCGTCGGCGGGCCGACCCGCCCCGGAATCGTCCATCGCCTCGACCGCGACACCAGCGGCGTGCTCATCGTCGCCCGCAATGAAGAGGCCCATCACGCGCTCGCCAGGCAGTTCGAGCGCCGCACCACCGAGAAGACCTACCTGGCGGTCGTGCAGGGGGAGCCACGCTTCGATCGCGACGAGATCAATCTTCCCATCGGCATCCATCCCTATCAGCGCGAGCGGATGGCCGTCCGCCGCGACCACTCCACCAGCCGTGATGCCGTCACCCGCTACGAAGTCATGAAGCGCTTCGGCAGGGCGGCGCTGTTGAAGGTGACGCCGAAGACGGGGCGCACCCACCAGATTCGCGTCCACCTGGCTTCCATAGGCTGCCCGGTCCTCGCCGACGTTCTCTACAGCGGCCGCGGTGTTGTCGACCGGTCGTTCCTGGGGCTGCGGGGGGATAGCGCGCCGCTCCTCACGCGCCAAGCGCTCCACGCCTCGAGCCTCGCCATCGATCATCCCAGCACGCAGCAGCGGATGCTGTTCGAGGCGCCGCTGCCGGCCGACATCAACCGCCTCCTCGCCGTCCTCAGCGGCGAGTGACCGGCGGACGTGGCGGGGATCGACCGGCTCGTCATTCTCACCGAGGGGGCGGGGCGCCCGGTCGATCGGCCGGCGGCGACGGAGGCGGATCGACGCTGACGATGGCGCGGGGAAGCGTCGAATCGACGACCCGCGACAGAGCCACGATGAAGCCCGCGGCGCCATCCCGCCACCCCCCCTGGAGGCAATAGCTCTTGGTGAAGGCGGCAAGGCCGCGGATGGGGAGCATCCAGGCCGGCGACGTCTCCCCCTTGTCGCGGAGGATCGCCGCCTTGGGGCCTGAGTACCTGGCTGAGCGAACGATCACATCGGCACAAGCCTCGAAGCTGTGGTGGAGAATCGAGCCGGGGGCGAGCTTTGGCGCCGTCGCCCCGTCGACCCGCTCGTGGACCCGGTGCGCGGTGAAACCGGAAGCCGTGCGGTTGAAGAGGCGCAGCACCCGCTCGTGCCCCCAGGGGCCGTGCCGCATTTCTCTGGTGCCGATGAAGGTCCGCCGTCGCCACGCAAAGCAGCGGCTCGGATCGGAGAGATCGAGGGAGGCGAGGCCGCCAGCAGCCTCTGCGTCGAGCGCCTCGTCGGCGTCGAGCGAGAGGATCCAGTCGTGGGTGGCCAGTTCGACGGCGCGGCGCTTCTGGAGCCCGAAGCCGAGAAACGGCTGGTGCTCGACCCGCGCGCAAAAGTCGCGCGCGATCGCGAGCGTGGTGTCGGTCGAGCCGGAGTCGAGGACGAGGCGTTCGGCGCAAGCTCCGGCGCTTTCGAGCGTGGCGGCGAGCCGGTCGCCGGCGTCGCGGGTGATGACGACACATGAGATCGGCAGGCTGCCGATCGCTCGGCCCGGCGGGGAAGGGCTCATGGCTGGGAACGGGGGCCGGAGCCCCGGGGAGCGCGATCGCCGCCGGGGAGCGTCCGCTGCGACGTTCCCCCGCCGGAGCCGGGCATCGTCGATGGGCCGGGGCCAAAGTCGTCATTGCCGTTGTCATCGCCGTCGTCATCGGGAGCGCTGTCGTCCCCAGAGACGCCAGGCGCGCCATGACCAGCCGGCGCGCCATGACCAGCCGGGGCGCCAGGACCAGCCGGCGCGTCACCGGCGAGGAGGAGGGGGAACTCGAGGGTGAAGGTGCTCCCCTCGCCAAGGCGACTGTCGGCGCGGATGTCGCCGTGGTGCTCCTTGAGGATCTTCCGGCTCACGGTCAGCCCGAGGCCGGTGCCGCGCGAGCCCTTCGTCGACACGAAGAGGTTGAAGATCCGCGACAGGGTCTCGGGCGACATCCCCTCGCCGTTGTCGCTGACCGTGATCCGGGTGATGCGGCTCCCAGAATCGGCCGTGACCCGGATCTCGACGCGGGCGTCGGGGCGCCCCTCGACGGCGTCGAGGGCGTTGGTGACGACGTTGAGGACGGCCCGGGAGATCCCCTCCGGGTCGAAGAGCATCCGGGGGAGATCGGCGGGGGGGCTCCAGCGGATCGTCGTCCCCGCCTCGGCGGCACGATGGTGGACCGTCTCGACGATGTCGGTGACCAGCGCAACAAGATCGGTCGGCATCGGGTCGGGCTCGCGCTCTTTGCTGAAGGAGAGCATGTCCATGACGAGCGAGGAGATCTTGTTTTGATTGCGGGAGACGATGTCCCAGCCCTTCTTGGTGACGCCGAGGTCCTCGTTCTCAAGCCCCATCTCCACGAGGTAGCTCCCGCCCCGAATCCCCTGGAGGATGTTTTTGATGTGATGGGAGAGGGTGGCGATCGTATGCCCCACCGCCGCGAGGCGCTCCGACTGCACCATCGCGGAGTAGTAGGTGGTGTCTTCTACGGCGAGGGCGGCCTGGTGGCCGATCGCGATCATGAGCTTGAGATGCTCGTCGCTGAAGCGCCGCTGCCCGGCGCCCAGCGCGTCGGCCAACGGCGTCGTGGTGTCGACGTAGAGAATCCCGACCGTCCCGTAGCGCCCCTGCATCGGCACGCAGATCGCCTCGCGGACGCCGGTCCGCAAGACACTGTGACCGGAGCTGAAGCGATCGTCGTCCTGGGCGTCGCTCGTCAGCACCCCTTCGCCGTGGTCGAGCACGTAGTCGAGGATCGTGCGGCTGATCGCCATCGAGCTGACGTTGGCCGAGCGCCGGTCGCGGCGGGCCTTCGTCTTCAGCTGCCCGGTGTCGGGATCGAGGAGCATGACACAGCCGCGGTCGGCCTCGACCCACTCGAAGACGAGCTGGAGGATCCGGCCGAGAAGCTCATCGATGTCGAGCGTGTGGCTGACAGCGAGCGCCGTGCGGTACATCACCTGGAGATTGCTGCGGGCCCGGGCGAGCCACCGGTCGTCGGTGTCGCCGGGCGCGCCGCCGCTCGAGCCGTCGAGGATGTCGTCTTTGAGTGCCGCGACGATCCGCGACCCTTCCTCGGAGACCGGGGTAACGATCTCGACCTGATCGCCGGGGGCATCGGTGACGGAGTCGCGGGAATAGGAGAGGACCGTCCGGCCGATGAGGATCTGGTCGCCGTGATGGAGCTCTGCCCGCTCCACCCGCCGGCTGTTGACGAACGTACCGTTGGAGCTCTTGAGATCGCCGATGACGTGGCTGTCGCCGACCTGGCGGATCTCGGCATGCCGCCGCGAGACCTCGTTGTCTTCGAGTTGGACGACGTTGCCCGACTCGCGGCCGATGCTCACGGCCCCCTCGCGGGCGGAGAGGTCGAACCGCGTGCCGCGATTGCGGCCCTGAATGACAAACAACGACGGCACGGTGGAGGCGCTCTGGAAGGGGGGGCCGTCGGAAGGGAGAGTCCGTGAAGACGCCCCCGATTCTGGCACACCGCCGCGCAGGCGGGAAGCGGTGCGGGGTGACTGCTCGGGTGGGGCAAGCGACGGGGCGAAATGCGGATACAATTTTCACACGCGGAGTCCGCTCCGCGGCGTCCGGCGACATGCCGGCGTGTGACCCGTCCGGCGGAATGCCGGAGCGTGGTCTGGAAACCCACTGAAGTCCGTCTCTTGGAGGGCTGTGCCGTGCCGTCGCTTGCGTGTCTGTTCGGAGGGGGAATGCAAAGCGTGCTCCCGCGCTCGATGGCGATCGCCCTTCTGATCGCAACGGCGATCGGCGCCGGCGACCGCGTCGGATCGGCCCAGGACGCCGCCCCGCCCGCAGCTCCGCCGGCGGTCGCTCCGCCGCGGCCGCTCACCGCGCCGGAGATCGCCCGACGGGATCGGCTCCGGTCGAGTGTCGAATGGCTTGCATCCCCGGAGCGCGAGGGGCGCGGCCCGGGGACTGCCGGGATCGATGCGGCCGCCGAGTGGGTTGCGGGGCAGTTTGTCGCCCTCGGGCTCGACACGTCGGTCGTCGGTGAAGCGAGCTTCCAGCCGTTCCCGATCACGCTCGATGCGAAGCTGGGGGCCGCGGAGGAGAACGTGGCGGAGGTCGTCGCGCCGCCGGCCGCCGACGGGAGCCAGGCCGTCACCAAGCTCGTCCTCGGCACCGATTGGACGCCGCTGGCGGCGGGGGGAGCGGGGGAGTTCGATCTGCCGATCACCTTCGTAGGCTACGGGATCACGGCCAAGGCCGAGGACTACGACGACTACGCTCCGCTCGGCACCGCGGGGGCGAAGGGGGCCGCGGTGATCGTGCTCCGGCAGGAACCGCAGAAGGACGATCCGAAGAGCAAGTTCGACGGCAATCAGACTTCGCAGTACGCCGCCCTCAGCCGGAAGGTGGCCAACGCCTCCGAGCACGAAGTCGGGGCCGTGGTGTTCTGCAACGACGTTTCGAACACCGACGACGCCCTGATGGCCTTCACCCGGGCCGGCGACGGCTCCGACAAGCGGACGCTGCCGATCCTCCAGGTGAAGCGCCCGGTGGTCGAAGCCATCGTGGAAAAGGTGCTCGGGAAGACGCTCGTCGATCTCGAGAAGCAGATCGATGACGGGCCGACCCCACGTTCGTCCCCACTCGAGGGCTGGCGGATCCGCGGCCGCGTGGCGATCGACCGCTCCGAGACCCAGGCCCGCAATATCCTGGCGATCCTGCCGGGGATCGGTGCCGTGGTCCCTCCCTCCGTCGCCGCTGACGCCGCGGCCCTCCTCGCCGCCCATGGCCCCGCGGCGCCCGCCGGCCCGCACGACGATCCCCC
This sequence comes from Candidatus Kuenenia stuttgartensis, assembly GCA_945860405.1. Classification (GTDB taxonomy): domain Bacteria; phylum Planctomycetota; class Planctomycetia; order Pirellulales; family UBA1268; genus QWOP01. Next base: position 5,019 of record CAMARC010000121.1, read on the forward strand.
CGCCTCGCCCTCCGAAGCCAAGGCCCTCAGCGATCTCGAAAAGCAGGCCGCGGCTCCGGCTGGCACCGAAGAGACACCCGCCGACCCGCATGCCGCTACCGACCCACATGCGAGCGCCGACCCGCATGCCACGGTGGATCCGCATGCCGCCGCGGGGCCGCATGGGGCAGGGCAGGGCCAGGAGACAAAGGCCCTGCAGCCGATTCTCCCCACCGAGACGGTGATCGTCGGCGCCCATTACGACCACCTCGGCTACGGCGGGAGCAATTCCAACGCGCCGGGCGATACGACGATCCACGCAGGCGCCGACGACAACGGCAGCGGCACGGCGATGCTTGTCGAGGTGGCCCGGATCCTCGCCGAGGAGGGGCCCTATCCGCGGAGCATTCTCTTCGTCGCGTTCTCCGGTGAGGAACGGGGGCTGCTCGGCAGCGCCCACTACACCGCCAATGCCGCGGTGCCGCTGGCCGACACGGTGGCGATGGTGAATCTCGACATGGTCGGCCGGCTCGACGGCGGCAAGCTGATTATCCACGGCACCGGTACCGGCACCGGCCTCGATGGGATGGTCGACCGGCTCGTCGCCACTCACGGCTTCGACGTCGCCAAGGATCCGGGGGGCTTCGGCCCGAGCGATCACGCCAGCTTCTACGCCAAGAAGATCCCCGTGCTCCATGTCTTCACCGGCACCCATGCCGATTACCACCGCCCCACCGACACCCCCGAGAAGATCAACTACGACGGGATGAGCCGAATTGCCCGGATGGTGGCCGAGGGGGTGAAGGAACTGGCGCGGGCGCCGCAGGCCCCGGCCTACATCGAGGTGGCCGGACGGCAGACGATGGCCCGACGCGACGGCGATCGCCCCTACTTCGGCAGCATTCCCGACTTCGCCAAGCCGGGGAAGGGGTATGCGATCTCAGGAGTTTCCAAGGATTCACCGTCGGCCAAGGGGGGGCTGCTCGGGGGCGACCTCATCATTCGCATCGGCGAGAGCGCCGTCACCGGCCTCGACGACTTCGACAGCGCCCTGCGGAAGCACAAGGGGGGCGAGACGGTGCCGGTCGTCGTCAAACGGGGCGAGCAGGAAATCACCCTCGAGGTCACGCTCGGCGCCCCGCGCTGAGCCGGAGAATGAGCGTTTCGCCGTCGAAATGACTCCGTTTTTGGCCTTGAGCCGGGCCGATGCCGCTGCCATAGTCCCGCCCCGACCGGCCCCTGCGCCGTGACCACGGATGGTCGCGACGGAGGCCCCGGACCGACCCCGCCGCGGTCGCGGCGGCCGCGCGTGCGACCCAGCAAGGAGTGCTATCCGTGAAGTGGCAACTGGCAGCGATTCTCTGTGCAATCCTCGCGGTGCCCACCGCGGCCCACGCTCAGGCCCCGCAGCGTCCGGCGGCGCCCCCCGCTGCCGCCGCCCCTGTGGCGCCCACCGCCGCCAGCCCGGCGACGCACGTGGCGGTGATTGACGTCGGCTACATCTTCAAAAACCACGCCCGCTTCAAGGCGGCGATGGATCGAATGAAGGAAGAGGTGATGGCCGCCGAGAACACCCTCAAGGCGGATCGTGACCGGATCAACGGGATGATGGAGCAGATCAAGGGCTTCAATCCCGGCACGCCGGAGTTCAAGAAGCTCGAGTCCGAGATCGCCAAGGCTCAGGGCGACTTCAACGTCGATGCCCAGCTCCAGAAGAAGGAGTTCATGGACCGCGAGGCGAAGGTCTACCTGAGCGTCTACACCGAGGTGGAGAAGGCCGTCGAGCAGTTCGCCCGCGAGCACCGAATCGCCATCGTCCACCGGTTCGACGGCGACCCGGTCGACAACAGCGACCGCAACCAAATCCTCCGCGGGATCACCAAGCCGATCGTCTATATCGAGCCCGGGATCGACATCACGCCGGATGTCCTCAAGATGCTCAACACCCCGGCCGTGGCGACACCGGCCGCGGCACAGCCCCGCACCCGCTGATTCGGGCGCCCCGCGGCCGCCCTCTGTGGCGGCCGCGGGGGCTTGGGTCAACCCGCCAATCACTCTCCGGCAGCGTCCATGCCCCGAACCCCACCCGCGCGGCCGCAACGCACCCTCCGCACCGCGGCTGACGTCCACGGGCGGGGCTACTGGAGCGGCCGCGAGAATCGCGTCGAGCTCCATCCCGCCGCCGTCGGCAGCGGGATCGTGTTCGTCCGCGGTGATCTTGCTCCCCCCGCCTCGGTGCCGGCGGTTGTCGGGGCGGTGGTCGAGGCCCGCAACCGCACCCAGATCGTCCGTGGTCCAGCGAGCGTCCATCTCATCGAACATGTCATGAGCGCTCTGGCGGGCTTGGGCGTCGACAACTGTAGGGTCGTCGTCAGCGCCGAGGAGTTGCCTGGCATGGATGGCTCGTCGCGTGACTTCGTCGCGGCGATCGACCGGGCCGGCATCGTCGAGCAGGACGCCGCGGTCGATCCGATCACGGTCTCCGAAACCGTCCGCGTCGGCGATGCGGTCAGCTGGATTGAGGCCGGGCCGCCCCGATGTCCCGGCCTCTCGATCGAGTATCTCCTCGATTACGGCCCCGGGCCGATCGGCCGGCAGCGCCTCGACATCGATATCACCCCCGCCGCCTACCGCAGCGAGCTCTCGTCGGCGCGGACGTTCATCTCGACCGACGATGCCGCCCGGCTCCGAGCGGCCGGGCTCGGCGCCACCGTCTCGCCCGGCGATCTCGTCGTCTTTTCGGCCGAGGGTCCGATCGGCACGGAGCTCCGCTGGCCCGACGAGTGCGTCCGCCACAAGGTGCTCGATGCCGTCGGCGATCTCGCGCTGGCCGGTCGCCCGCTCCACGCCCACGTCCGCGCCTTCCGCAGCGGCCACGCCCTCAACGCCGGCCTCGTCCGCGAACTCGTCGCGCGCGATGCGACACGGTGGTTGGGGCGGACGGCCTGACCCGCGGAGTCCCACCGCCCCTCGGATCCTTGCCCGATGTCCGATCCCACTCCTCTGACGCCTCTGGCGCCTCCGGCGGTCCACCCCACGGCGATCGTGGCGGCTGGGGCATGCCTCAGCCCGGGGGTCGTCGTAGGGCCGCACTGCGTCGTCTCAAGTAAAGCGACGATCGGCCCGGGCACGATCCTCGAAAATCATGTCACCGTGATGGGGAACGTGCGGATCGGGGCCCACAACCGGATCTTCCCCAACGCCGTCCTCGGCGCCGACCCGCAGGACGTCAGCTACCGCGGCAGCGACACGCGCGTGGAGATCGGCGACGACAACGTCATCCGCGAGGGGGTGACGATCAACCGGGCCTCGGAGAAAGAGGACGGCGTGACCGTCGTGGGGAGCCGCAACTTCCTCATGGCCTGCTGTCATGTCGCCCACGATTGCCGGATCGGCGACGGCGTGATCATCGCCAACGGCACGCTCCTCGGCGGGCATGTCCGCATCCACTCCCATGCCTCGCTTTCCGGGGGCGTGGCGGTGCACCACTGGGCGACGATCGGCGGCTATGCATTCGTCGCCGGGCTGTCGCGGGTGCTCCATGACGTGCCCCCCTACATGCTCTGCGACGGGGCGCCGGCGCGGCCACGCTGCGTCAACGTCGTCGCCCTCCGCCGGGGCGGCTTCGCCCCGGGCACGGTGGAAGCCGTCACCGAGGCGCACCGGCTCCTCTACCGGGCGCGCGTCGGCCAGGCTCAGGCCCGGGAGATCCTCCGCTCGCAATCGATGCTTCTCCCTGAGGTCGAGGCAGTCCTCCAGTTTCTATCCAACCAGCAGGAGGGGCGGCACGGTCGCGCCCTTCCCCGACGGAGAGCGGCATGAAACGCACGAAGGTGGCAGTGGTCGGATGTGGACATCTCGGATCGATCCACGCCCGGCTTCTCGCCGGCAGGACTGATGTCGAGCTCGTGGCCGTCGTCGATCCGTTTGTCGCGTCGCGCGACAAAGTTGCTGCCGAGCATGGCTGCCGGGCGCTGGCCGAGCCGGAGGAGCTCATCGGCTTGGTCGAGGCGGCTGTTGTCGCCGCGCCGACCGGTCGGCATGCGGCTGTCTCGCTGCCGCTCCTCGAAGCGGGGATCGATCTCCTCATCGAGAAGCCGATCGCGGCCACCGTCGAGGAGGCGCGTGGGATCGTGACCACGGCCCGGCGCTGCGGCCGGACAGTCGCCGTCGGGCACGTCGAGCGCTTCAACCCGGCCTGGAAGATGGCGGTGGCCCGCGCCGGGCGGATCGTGTCGCTGGAAAGTGTCCGTCTCGCGCCGTTCACCTACCGCTGCATGGATGTCGGCGTGATCCACGATCTCATGATCCACGACATCGATCTGGTCCTCTCGCTCGAGCCGGGGAAGCTCGAACGCGTCGACGCCCAAGGGCTGCGTGCCACCGGCGGCCACGAGGATGCCGTGCGGGCGCAGCTCGTCTTCTCGTCGGGCCTAGTCGCCTCGCTCACCGCCTCGCGGATCCACCCCACGCTCCGCCGCGGGCTGACGCTGTGGTCGAGCGAGGGGGTCGTGTCGGTCGACTTCCATGCCAAGGCTGTCGAGGTCGTGTCGCCGTCCGCCGCCGTGCGGAGCGGTGCGTTTGTGGCGACCGATGTCCCGGTGGAACAGCGCGCGGCGATGAAGGAGGCCTTCTTCAAAGACGTCCTCCCCCGTGAGACGCTGGCGATCCCGGAGGCGAATGCCATCGCCAGTGAACACGACGACTTCCTGGGCGCCCTCCGCGAGGGGCGGCAGCCGCTGGTGCCGGCGACCGCGGGGGCTGCGGCTCTCGAGATCGCCAATCGGGTCGTCGACAGCCTCCGCACCACGACGCTGGGGAGAAGCCAGGTCCCGGCGACCGTGCCACTTCCTTCCCGGCTCCGCCGGACGGGCTGATCGATACGGCTTTCCCAGTCGCCGGGAAGCGCTCTGCGTTTCCCAGTGTGACGCGGCTCTGACGGCGCCGCGGGGCGGATCAGAGCCGAGGGGCTTGGCCGTCCGATACGACGGTGACCCGGAGCCTTGTGCCGGGCCCCGCCGACCGCACGCCCACCATGCCCCACTCCCGGTTCCAGCCGGCCATCCTCGCCCTGCTGCTCCTCCCGGCGTGCCTCGCGCGGCCGGCCGCGGGAGAAGCTTTTCCGCCTTCGGTGGTCGAGGGCTGGGATGAGCGGCTCGCGCTGTTCGACGTGGAAGAGCCGGTCGAGTTCGAGGGCTTTGGGCTCGACGATTTCCAGGGGGCGGGATCGATGGCCTCTGGCCTAAGGGCGAGCGACCTTGCAGCCCCTGGGGCCCCGACGCCGCTGCGAGTGCTCGTGAAGGGGCCGTCGGGGGCAGAGCAGGCGGCCAACCCGCTCCAAGCGGAGCTGAAGGGGCGGATCGAGGGAATCGATCTCTCCGCCGGCCTGCTTGCCGATCGGATGGTGATCGAGGCAGGGCCGCAGAAGTTTGTCGGTGGGATGGCGATGGCCCATGATCATACGAAAGGACGCGAATCGCTCGAGCTCCGCACGTCGATCGCCCAAGCCCCGACGGCGGCGAAGATTGCGCTGGAATTGGGGCCGCGGATCGAACGCCGCCTCCCCGGCGGGATGACGCTGTTCTTCGACGGCAAGGCGGAGGCGCAGTCGGCCCCGCAGGGCTCGACCTGGCAGCCGCTGGCGGGCCC
>CAMARC010000122.1 GCA_945860405.1 Candidatus Kuenenia stuttgartensis
AACACCGCCACCGGGATCCAAACGTTGTCACGAATGGCCTTGAAGATCGGATCGGAGACGTTGATCTGGGCGCTCTTGGTCCCCACGACACCGAGCGTGCAGCTCTCGCACAGCGCCCGGGCGAAGCTCCGCAGTCCCACGAGCGTGGCGAGGGTGGCGATAAACGGCGGCAGGCGCACCGCCGTAATCAGCCAGGTGTGGAGCGTGCCGACGAGAAAGCCCGTCAAAAGGGCCGCGAGGACCCCTACCCCCACCACGGCCGGTCCCACCGGCTTGAACGCCATGATCTCCTTCGGCGCAAGGGCCAGCATCGTCGTCGCCGCGATGGTTCCGGAGAGCGCGATCATCGAGCCTGACGAGAGATCGATCCCGCCGGCAATGATCACCACCGTCGCGCCGAGGGCGAAGATCCCGAGCAGCGCGGTGTTGCGGAGGATGTCGGTGAGGCTCTGCCAGGGGAGACGAAAGTAGCTGTGGTTGGAATCAACGATCCCCGTGAGCAGCACCGCCACGACGATCGCCGCCACGAGCGCCCACTCGGCTGGCCGCAGTCCGAGCCAGGCCGTCCGGCGGAGACGGGGCGCGGCGCTCCCCTGGGGAGAGGGCGAACCCTCGGACGAGCGGCGGGAATTGGCGTCGTTCGGCGGCGTCATGCGAGCGGGGGGAGCCCAGACCAGCGTCCTGACTCGAGGAGCCGGAATGGATGGCAGGTCGATGTGGGGGAGCGGTCCCGGCCGGACAGGGGCGGGGAAGAAGTCCGCGGGCGTTTTTTCAGGAACTCGACAGACCGTAGCGGCTGAGCCACTCCCGGAACTCGGTCAGCGTTTTGAACTCGTGCGGGATGTCGGCCGGCAGCGAGTCCGGCTTGATCGGCGAGCCTTCGTCCGGAACGATCAGCCGCAGGCCGGTGGTGTAGATGTCGCCGTTCTCGGTGCCGAGATTCGGGAACATGTCCTTGATGACGGCCTGATCGTCGCCGAGCATGGCGACGAGGAGACGGATGGTCTGCGAGCCCATCTCGAACGGATTCTGGACGACCATCGCGTCGATGAGGCCGTTCCCCATGTGCTCAAGCGCGATCGCCTGGGCATCAAAGGTGACGACCGTCGTCGTAGCGCGGACATCCCGCTCCTTGACCACCTCCGCGATTGCCGGGGCGTCGTAGGCCCAGATTCCCACCAGGGCCACGAGGTCGCGGTGGTTGACCAGCGCCGTGCGGACGTTGTCGCGGGCCTTCGCCCCCTCCATCCCGTCGGGCATGCGGTCGAGTTCGGTGTAGGCGCTGCCGACCGCTTCCTTGAAGCCGTCCATCCGGGCCCGGGCGTTGTCGACGTCGGTGAAGCCGGCGAACTGGACGTACCCCCCGGAGGTCACATTGCGGGCGGCGAGGATCTTCCCGGCGGCGGCCCCGAGGAGGCGGCCACCGACGATGTTGTCGGTGCCGATGTAGTAGGGGCGGGCGTCCCGGAAGCGAGCCCGGTCAACGTCGCTGTCGACGGTGATCACCTTGACCCCTTTGTCCGCGAGTTTCTTCATCTCCTCGATGATCGCGGCGTTGTCGGCCTGGATGACCGATATCGCCACGCCGGCGATATCGGACTGGCTGGCGAACTGGCGGAGCTTCTCGATCTGCCCCTGGGCGGTGCCGTTGTTCTTCTCCATGACGGCGACAAGGCCCTTCGACTCGATGCCGAACAGCTTTGCCCCTTCCTGGAGGCCGGCGTTGCAGGCATCCCAGAACGGATCGTCGCCGTTGGTGAGGAAGATCAACCGCTTCGTCGGGCCAGCGGCGGCGGCCTTCCCGGTCGCGTCCGGGCTTTCCTTCTTCGCCGCGGGGGAACACCCGACCGCCAAGCCGATGAGGCACGCCACCGAAAGGGTCATCTGCCGTCGCGTGAACATGGTTTCAACCCTGAAGAGACAAAGCTTGAGAAACGAAGTGTGTTGAGTGAGATTCGAGACGACCTCAGGATCGGACGCCGAGGCCCCAGATCAGGGCCCACCCCACCCCAAGTCACCGATCCCCCCGCGGGGATTCCCTACCGGCTCAGTAACGTAACCCATTTTTCCTCACATGCACGAGAGGTGCTCCGGCCGATCCGGAATCCCCCCCCACCACCTCGGCCACGACGACCACATGGTCCCCGGCATCCGCCCGGCTCGTCGCTCGGCACTCGATCCAGCCCGACGCTGCCGCGAGGGCCGCGGTGCCGCCGGGAGTGCGGAGGGTGTCGAGGCCGGTGAAGGGGTCTTCCCCTGGGTTCGACGGCTTCCCAAACCGCGACAGGAGGCCGCGTTGCGATTCGCCGAGCACGTTGACCACGAACGGAAGACCGCGGTCGATCGCGGCGAGGAGATCACGGGTCGGGGCCACCGCCACGGAGACCGATGGGGGGGCGAAGCCGGCCTGCATCACCCAACTGGCGAGCATCGTCCGATCGGCCCCGTCGTCCCGCCAACTGATCACGAACAGCCCGCTCGGGATCCGCCCGAGCGCCGTGGCGACCCCCTCGCTGACCCCGGGCGCCCCGGGGGACTGGGGAGGCAGCGGGGATGCGGAGCGAGGTCCGGCGGAGTCGGGCGATGTGGCCATGGGCTTTGTGTCAGCGGAGGAGGGACAGGCAGCCCCGGCAGGGGATGGGGTCAGGGAAGTCGCGAGGAAATGAGGGAACGAGCGAAGCTCGGGAGGTCTCCATCCTACCCTGTTTTCCGCGGTCGTGTGGGGGAGGGGAGAGGGGGACGGATTGCCGATCGGAGGGCGTTTTCCGGGTCGTGTTGCGGTCGTTTGATGCCGATCTCTCTGGAGTCGAACTCGGCGTGATCCCTACAGTCGACCGGCGGGTCGAGCCTGTCCGCCAGGATCTCGCCAGGCGATCGGCAAGGCCGTGGCCGTCGTGGTCACTCTTGATTCCATGAAGCGTTCCCGCCACCTCTCCCTGCGGGCCAGCAGGATCGCCCTGGCGATCCTGCTCGTCCCGGCCTGCGCGCTGGTGGTCGGGATGGCGGGGGCGAACGCCCAGCCCCCTGAAATACCCCTCCGGTTGCCTTCACCCGTCGGCACCACGCTGCCGCCGGAGTCGTCACCGCAGCCCTCGCCGGGGCTCGGCCTCGATCCCGGTCTTTCTGGGGCGATGCCCGATTCGCTTTCCAGGTCGCCCTCTCCGGGGCTCCCGGGGATCGATCCGCTGCCTCCGGTGGGGGGCGCCGGGCCGGTGGTCCTCGACATGCCCTACGAGGCCCTTCCCTCGGCCTCCGAGGACGGCTACCTGACGCCGGGGACCGCGTTCCCCGAGGGCTTTGACGATCTCTGGGCGCCGCGGCCGTGGTCGTGGCAAATCATGCCCAACAATCTCATCTACACCAGCTACCTCGCTGGCCCGAAGGAGTCCCGCTTCGGCACCGTCTGGTACGACGACACGACTCCGCCACCCTATGCGACCACCGGACAGGAGGGCTGGTTGTGGGACTCGACGCTCGGCGGGAGAGCCTCGATCGTCCGGTATGGCTCCGATCCGGTTCTCCATCCGCAGGGCTTCGAGGTCCAGATCGAAGGTGCCGCGTTCGTGCGACTCGATCCGCAGGACGACCGCGACCTGCGGTCGGCGGACTACCGCTTCGGGATTCCCGTCGTCTACGGCGTGGGGCGGTGGCAGACGAAGCTCGCCTACTACCACAACAGCGCCCACCTCGGTGACGAGTTCATGCTCAAGCACCCGACCTTCCCGCGGATCAACTACGTCCGCGACTGCATCGTGTGGGGCAATTCCTACTACCTCTACGACTGGATGAGGATCTACGGCGAAGCTGGGTGGGCGTTCTTCACCGCCGGAGGGGCCGAGCCGTGGGAGTTCCAGGGGGGCGTCGAACTGATCCAGGCACGCCCCACGGGAAGGCAGGGAGTTCCGTTCCTCGCCGTCAACGGATTCTCCCGCCAGGAGCTCGATTGGGGGGGGAATGTCTGCGTTCAGACCGGCTGGGCGTGGCGTGGACGCCGCAGCGAAAAGCTCTACCGGATCGGCTTCGAGTATCTCTATGGCGCCGATCCGCAGTACGAGTTCGTCTACAAGAACCAAAATCGGGCCGGCATCGGGATGTGGTACGACTACTGACGTCACTCGGGCTGACAAGTGACCCGCGCCGGGACGGCTGGTCCACGGGCGACTCCCCGTCGGTGGCCCGCCCCGACATCCTGGAGCTTTCCTTCCGTGCCCCTCCTGGCGATCGAGACGACCTGCGACGAGACCGCGGCTGCCGTGATTGATCGGTCGCGTCGGGTGCTCTCGAGTGTGGTCGCCAGTCAGGACGAGCTCCATGCGCGGTGGCGGGGGGTCGTCCCGGAACTCGCCTCGCGGGCCCATGTCGAACGGATCGTGCCGGTGATCGACGAGGCGCTGGCCCGGTCCGGTGTCTCCAGGGATCGCTTGGAAGCCGTCGCCGTCGCCGTCCGGCCGGGGTTGGTCGGCTCGCTCCTGGTCGGCCTGTCGGCCGCCAAGGGGATTGCCGCCGTGCTCCGCTGTCCCCTCGTCGGCTACGACCACATTGCCGCCCATCTCTATGCGTGCCGCCTGGCCCACGGGGAGCGGATGACCTACCCGTGTGTCGGGCTCGTCGCCAGCGGTGGGCATACGTCGCTGTTCCATCTCCATTCGCCACTCGAGCTCGACAGGCTGGGGGGGACGATCGACGACGCCGCCGGCGAGGCCTTCGACAAAGCGGCGGCCCTCCTCGGCCTCGGCTATCCCGGTGGCCCTTCGATGGAGCGGGCCGCAGTCGGCGGGAATCCCGCCGCGCACCGTTTTCCGCGGCCGCTCGCCACCGATCGGGAGCGGATGGACGTCAGCTTCAGCGGCCTCAAAACCGCCCTCCGTTACCGGGTCAGGCCTCCGGGCGCTCCCGACGACACACCCGCTCCCACCGGACGCGCCCTCGCCGATCTCGCGGCCTCGTTCCAGCAGGCCGTGGTTGAGACGATCCTCGCCAAGGTCGATCTGGCCCTCGCCCGGACGAAGTGCCGCGTGCTCGCGGTTGGAGGGGGAGTGACTGCGAACACGGCGCTGCGGGAGGCTTTGGAGCGACTCGGCCGGAAGCGACACGTGGATGTGCTCATCCCGCCGCGAGAGCTGTGCACCGACAACGCCGCCATGGGGGGGATCGCCTGGGAGCGGCTGGAGCGGGGTGAAGACGACGGCCTCGAACTCGACGTCCGTCCCGGCACCGATCGCAGCGCGGCTCGAGGGCGTTGACTCGAGCTTGGATCGCCCTGTCCCGCCGCAGGATGCGGCGGCCCAAGCCCCAAAAGGCCAGGGAGGGCTTTTGGGAGGACCCCCACTTCGCTTCGGATCGCCCTGTCCCGCCGCAGGATGCGGCGGCCCAAGCCCCAAAAGGCCAGGGAGGGCTTTTGGGGCGCTCTATCAAGTTCAAAAACTCGAGAACTGCTCGAACTCGTCGTACTGGCGGTGTTCGAGGTTCACGAATCGAGTGAAGTCGTGCTGCCAGAGGAGCTTGGCGTCGCCGATCGGGCCGTTTCGCTGCTTGGCGATGATGATTTCCGCCGTCCCCTTCACCCGTTCCCGGTCCTCGTCGTTGGTCGCGTAATACTCCTCGCGATGCACGAACATCACGAGGTCGGCGTCCTGCTCGATGGCCCCCGATTCGCGGAGATGGTTGAGCCGCGGTCGATTGTCCCGCGACGCTTCCGCTTGCCGGTTGAGCTGAGCGAGGCAGAGCACCGGAATGTCGAGCTCGCGGGACATCATCTTCAACCGCCTCGCGATCCTTGCCACCTGCTCCTGACGGGGATCGCGAGGGTTGTCCGGTTCGATGAGCTGAAGGTAGTCGATGACGATCAGCGACAGCCCGCCACGCCGCTTCTGTCGGCGGGCGACGGCGGCGATCTCGGTGAGCGTTCGCCCCGGGGTGTCGTCGATGAGGAGCGGAGCGACACTGATCTCCGCCGACTTCTCCACGAGCCTGCGGCGGTCCTCCTTGGAGATCGTCCCGTTGCGGAGCCGATGGCCGTTGACGCCCGCCACCGAGCAGAGAAGACGGTCGGCAAGTTCCATGGCCGCCATTTCGAGGCTCACGAACAACACCGGATGGCGGTTCGTGATCGCCACGTGCTCGGAGATGTTCATCGCCAGCGCCGTCTTTCCCATGCTCGGCCGGGCCGCCAAGATCACGAGCTCGGAGTTGTGGAGCCCCCCGCAGAGGGCGTCGAGTTCCGTGAATCCGGTCTCCACGCCGCCGAGTGTCTGCTCGTGCTTCATCCGGGCGTCCATCCGCTCGAGCACCTTGCCGAGCACCTCGTTGATCGGGGTGGCATCGGCGGAGCTGCGGTCCTCGAGAATCGTGAAGATCTTCGACTCCGCCCGGGAGAGGAGCTCCTTCGGCTCGTCGGTCGAGTCGTAAGCGTCGCGAAGGATGTCGGTGCCGGCGTCGATCAGCGAGCGGAGCAGCGACTTGTCGCGGACGATCTGCGCGTAGTGCGTCGCATGGGCAGCGTGAGGCACTGACTGCACGATCTCACCGATGGCGGCCACGCCTCCGATCCGTTCGAGGTCTCCCTTCGATCGGAGCCGGTCGAGGACGATCGTGGTGTCGATCCGCTTGCCGCCGTCGTGGAGGTCGAGGAGGTGGCGGAAGAGGATTTGGTGGGCTTCGTCGGCGAAATCCTCCGGGCGGAGCACAAGCGCGACGTCGTCGCAGGCGTCAGGCTTGAGAAAAATGCTGCCGAGCACGCCGCGCTCTGCGGCGAGATCGACGGGGCGCTCGCGGAGGTCGGGCGCCGCGCCTGCCCCGTCGCCGTTGTCGCGGGTGCGGCGCCGCCCTCCATCGCGCTGGCGGTCGCGTCCCTCGCCGTTGCCCCCGTCGCCACTGCGTCGTGATGCCACTTGATCGAGCCTCCAGCCCCGTTTCGTTCCGTCTGTTGCCGCGGGCCGCACGACGCACCGTCACGGCCGTGCCATCCACTCCGCACTGCGGCACGGGAGCCGCAACGAGAAGCCGATACACACGAACATGGGCAGGGCCGCAATACTGCAGCCCTGCCCATCGGATCGTTCAACCACTGCGATCAGGACGGACAACCGTGTTCTGGCCGCAGGGAAAGAAGTTGTTACTTCGTTGTCGCGTCGCCGCTGGTCGGCACCACCCACACCTTGAGATCCCCTTCGACCTCCGCCGCGAGTCGCACGCGAACGGTGTAGAGGCCCACTTCCTTGAGCGGCCCCTGCAGGATGATGTTGTCGCTGGAGACGACGAGATCCTGCTGCTTGAGTGCTCGGGCGATCTCGACGGAGGTGACGGAGCCGTAGAGGTGGCCTTCGTCGTTGGCGTTGGCCTCGATCGTGACACTCGTGCGAACGAGTTCCTCAAGGAGCGATCGGAGTCCGGCGAGACGCTCACGGGCGATCTCCTCGAGCTTCGCCTTGTGCTTGGCCACCATCCGCTTGTGGTGTTCGGTGGCCACCGTCGCCAGGCCCTGCGGCAGCAGGTAGTTGAAGGCGTAACCACGCTTCACCTCGACGACTTCCCCCTGCTTGCCGAGATGTTCGACGTTGTGCACCAGGAGAAGTTCGATACCACCACGCTGCCCCTTCGGCAGTTGACCGGTATGGGAGCCGGTCGCATTCACGGACCGAGAGCGGGAGGTGACGGTGGAGGACTGTGACATGATTCGTCTCTTGAAACTGAGGCTCTGGGGAAAAGGGGATCGAACAAAAACAGGCTCAGGAAGCTTGGATCAGTTCGAGCTAGGCAGCACCTTCGGACTCGCAGGGAGCCGGCGGCGACAAGCAGCTAGGCGGAGTGTGCCAAAAAATGGATCAAAACGGAATGTCGTCATCGGATCCCCCGGGGGAGACCGCGTCCGGAGCCCTTCCGCCGCCGTCGCGACTGGCACCATCATACTCACTGTGGGAATAGTCGGGGGCGTCATCGGGCGTCGATTGCCGGGGGGCGTCGACCCGTTTCGGCCTCGGGGGCCCTTCTGCCCCTCCCTTCGCCCCTTCAGGGGCTCCTTGGCGGTTGCCGAGGAGGACCAGCCGGTCCCCGACGACCCGCAGTTTGGAGTTCTTCTTGCCGTCCTTTTCCCAGGTGTCGAGTTTCAGCCTCCCCTCGATCATGATCGGTGAGCCCTTCGTCACGTATTCCCCCGCGATCTCTGCTTCGCGGCTCCAGAATGTGACATCGACGAAGGTCGTCTCCTCGATCCAATCGCCGTTTGGGCCCTTGCGTCGGCTGTTAACGGCCAAGCCGATCTCTGTGACAGGAGTGCCAGTGGACACGTAACGGAGTTCTGGATCGCGGGTGACGTTCCCGAGGAGAATCACTTTGTTGAAACTGGCCATGGTTCGCTCCTTGGACTGGCGAGGTGCTGGGGGTGTGTGAACAGATGTTCACCATGATACCCCCTCGTGGGGCGCCGTGCAATCACCCCCGGGCCATCAAGCTCGCCCGCCGACCCCCGACCATATCGACCGCTTCCTCCCGCCGCCCGGGCTCTCGGCCGGGCATGAGGCGGGAAGCGGCGGAGTGGTTGGATCACTCCGCGGCAACCGGCGCGGCGGAAGGTCCGGGAGTCGGGCCCGCCGGACGCTTCGTGGCCGCCGTCTCGTTGCCTGCCAGAGCATGCTGGACAAGAGCGTCAGCGATCCGCGCATCCACTTTAAGGATCAACTTGCGGATGATGTCGTCATTGATCTCGCACTGCCGCTCCAAGGGCGTCACGCCCGATCCTGGCATCTTGAAGTAGGTGAGCCAGTAGACCCCCTTCTTGTGGCCGTTGATCGGGTAGGCAAGCTTCCGCTCGTCCCACAACCGTGCCGCCAGAATCGTGCCACCGTGCTGAGTGATCAGATCGGCAACCTGCTGCGTGATCGCCGCCGGGTCGCGGGAGTACTTCGTCGGATCGAGGATGAACATCCCTTCGTACACCACCATGTCGCTCGTCGCTCCTCTGCTAGGGTCCGGCGGGGCCGGGCCGGGTTGTCGTGAGTGTCTTGAATCTGCCGTTGAAAGGTCGTTGAAAAGCCCCCAATGGGGCGTTGAAGAGAAGCTGAATGATTGCCTGAGTTGTAGAGTGAAGAGAGGGGCGCTGACAAATCGTGGCAGGAAACACTACTTTCAGGGGGGGTCAGTTGAACCTGTTCATCGCCGATTCGATCCCCGCACCGACCCATTCCTCCACGGCATCCGCAGCCCGCTCCACGAGTGCTGCAACCTCCTGCCGCTCCGCCTTGGTGAACCTGCCGAGCACGAAGTCGGCCGATGTCCAACCTGCTGGCAGCGGCCCAACCCCGATCCTCAATCTTGGCACCGCATTGGAGCCGAGCCTGGCGAGGATGTCGGAAAGCCCTTTCTGGCCGCCACTCGAACCACTTCCCCGCAGACGAATCGTGTCGGTGGGGAGTTGGAAGTCGTCGCAGAGCACCAGAATGTCGGCGTTGTCTATTTTGTAAAAGTCTTTTGCCGCGAGGACACTGGCACCACTGAGGTTCATCCAGGTCAGCGGCCAGAGGAGGAGCACCGGAAAGCCGCGGATCGTTGTCTGGGAGAACTCCCCCTGGAACCGTGCTCGACGCCCCGGGCCCCCCGCCCGTTTGGCGAGGACCTCGAGGACATCAAACCCGATGTTGTGACGCGTTCCGTCGTAGGCCCGACCCGGGTTTCCCAAACCGGCGACCAGTTTCATGGCTGCACCGCGAAGGGGACGCCAAAAACAAGCCTGCCTTCGGGAAATCGCCCTGGTCCGGGCTTTCCTTGGCCGAGGGCTTCATCGCCACTCGGCTGACAAAACCGCCCAACGGCTTGGAACGTGCGCCGTGCGGCATCAAGGGACAGCAGCCAAGGGCCGCCGCCAACCTCACGAACCGCTGTCGCAACCTCCGGACGCATCAGCCTTCTCCGGCAGCGGCTTCCCCCTCCTCGCCGGCCTTGCGGCCAATGATCTCCGGCTCGGCGGCTCCAGCCGGAGCGGCTTCGTCGGTCTTGTGAATCGTGACCGTGCAACTGACGGCGGTCTCTTCGCCGTCGGTCACAGCCTTCGCTCCGGCAGGGAGCTCGATATCATGGACCTTGATCATGCCGCCGACGTCGAGCTTGCCGACATGGACGTGAATCTTCTCTGGGATCGTGTCGGGCGTGCACTCGATCTCGATCTCGTGGAGCACCATGTTGACCGTGCCGCCGGCGCGGTGCCCAGGGGCCTCGCCGCGGAGATCGAGTGGGACGCGGACCTTGATCCGTTCGGACTTGTCGACGCGAACAAAGTCAATGTGGAGCGGATGGACTCCGTACGTATCCCACTGGAGGTCGCGCACCAAGGCGCTTGTCTTCACAGCGCCTTTGAGTTCGACGATGCGGCCGCCGTGGCGGATGACCGCTTCAAGTGCCTCCCGCCGGGCAGCGAGATCGACACACTTTTCCCCGTGCCCGTACAAAACGGCGGGGACAAACCCCTGGCGACGGAGTCGGCGGGACTCGCGGGTACCTGTGGCGGGGCGGGCAACGACT
>CAMARC010000123.1 GCA_945860405.1 Candidatus Kuenenia stuttgartensis
TCCCGCCACTTCGACGACCACTCCGTCACGGTCCACTGCCGGATCCCGGCGGCGATGCTCGGCCGGATCGACCCGGCCGAGGCCGAGGTTACGCCCCACGACCCGCTCGCCGCTGCCGCGGCGGATGCAACGCCGACGACCGAATCCTCCTGAGCCGTCCGGGAACGAGGCTCTTGATGGCCTTCGTCCGCGCCGGACTCCCCCGAGGGCAATCCACGCCGATGCCGACTCTTGCCCCCTCCCCTGACGCCCTCCGCCACCGCCCCGCAATCCTCCGGCCGCGCCGGGCGCTCAGGGGTCTGCGCGTCCTCCTCACCGGCGGATCGTCGGGAGTGGGGCGGAGTCTCGCCGTCGAGCTTTCGGCGCGCGGAGCCGCCGTCTTCGCCACGGCCCGTCGCCAGCCCCTCCTCGCCACGCTCGCCGCCGAGCATCCGATCGCGGTCCTTGCCGGCGATGTCACCGACGACGCCTTCCGCCGCGAGCTTGTGGCCGCCGCGGCGACGAGCCTCGGCGGCCTCGACGTCGTCATCGCCGCTGCGGGAAGCGGCGCGATCGGCCGATTTGCCGAGGCCGATCCGGCGACACTGCGGCGCGTGATGGAGATCGACTTCTTCGCTCCGGCAGAGCTTGTCCGGCTCGCGCTGCCGGCGCTCGCCTGCGGCCGCGACTCGGCCGTCGTCCTCGTCGGCTCGATCCTCGGCCTCCATCCGATTCCCCTCCATGCCGACTACTGCGCCGCGAAGGCGGCCGTTCATTCCCTCTCCGGCACGCTCCGCGCCGAGCTCGCCCCTGCCGGCATCGACGTCTTGCTTGCCACCCTAGGGCCGACGGCGTCGGAGTTTTGGGACAGCCTCCTCGCTGGCGACAGGCCCGTCTGGTCGCGCGGCCGGCAGCTCGACGCCACGACGACCGCCCGCGCGATCATCGCCGCCCTCGAGCGCCATCGGGCGACCGTCTATCCCGGCTGGTCGGCCAAGGGCTTCGCCCTCGCCGCCCGCTTCTGCCCGCGCCTCATCGACCGGATCGTCCGCCGGCGCATGGCGAAGGGTTGATCGCTGGGGAAGCCGCCGCCCGCCCCTCACGCCCCCTTCGCGCGCTCGAGGTCCATGCCGATGGCGAGGAGTTGCTCGGCGTCGAGGAGGGTGTCGTTGGCGGCGAATAGGCGGCGGATCGCTTCCTTGTGGATCTTCATCTTCGTCCCGCCGACGCCGAGGGCGCCGTAGACGATCCGGCCACCGTCGTCGCGGGCCTTGTCACCGGCCCCGATCCCGGTGATCCCCGCCGGCGGCACGGCGTTGAGATCGATAAGCACCCGTGCCCCGGTCGCAGCGGCCCTGCCCTGCGCGTCGAGGAGCGTGATGCCGGCGGCGCCGCAGGCGACGACGAGCTCGGCGCGCGCAAGAGCCGCGGCGAGCTCCGGCTCGGTGCCAGCCGCACTTCGGGCCTCGACCGGATGGAGCGTCGCCCCGGGCACGTCGGCCCGGACGCGATCACACACCGCGCCCGCCCGCTCTCGCGAACGCGACACGAGCGTGACGCCGACGCCGAGGCCAGTGAGGAGCCTGGCCACGCGCTGTCCTACCGGACCGGTGCCGCCGAGGACCACCGCCGCGAGGCCGGCACCGCGACGGTCGAGCGGGAGATGACGGGACGCCGCCACGACCGCAGCCGCAGCGGTCGTGTTGGCCCCGGAGGGATCGAGGAGGACACCGACGCGCACCGGGCCGAAGAACGTCTTCTTGATCTTCGCAAACACCCCCTCCGCCGCCGCCACATCGCTGCCGCCGACGAAGATCGCCGTCGAGGCGAGATCGGCACCGCCACGCGTGAACATCGCTCCGAGGACGAGCGGCACGACCGTGTCGACCGTCACGCCGCCGTGGCGGAGGAGGACATCGGCGCCAGCATCGACGGCGACAACCGCGTCGAAGGTGCTGGCGTGAGGATCGGTGTCGAGCTGGAGGAGGATCCGGGCTGGCATGGCGAGCCACTCCTTCGGGAACCGAGGGACAGCGGGAAGGGGGAAAGGAGACGAGAGGAACTGGAAGCGAACACGATCACGAGACACCGAAACGACGCCGCCCGTGGCGCGGAAGGCCGCGCCACGGGCGAACACGTTTACGAAGACCGGCCGGGCTCAGAAGCCGCGGAACGGATGGACCTCATCGCGCTTGGCGACCATCTCGGCAGCCGTCGGCTTGCCGTGCATCGCGTTGGCGATCGCCATCTTCGTGGCGTTGTAGTTGTAGGTGTAGATCTTCTTGTCGTCGGCGGCCTGCCAGTGGATGAACACGCCGCAGACGATGACGAGGTTCTCGGCGTCCTTCTGGGGGATCACGCCGTCGGCCACGCTGTCAGCAACAGCCTTGGCGACCGCAGCCTGCGCTGGGCCGAACATCTGCACCGCCTGCTTCGCTCCCTTGATCGTGACCTTCGTGATCATGACCGTGGCCGGCTTGACGGCGACATTCGGCGTCAGCACTGCGAGGAGGTTGGAGTGACCCTCGCTCTGCCGGGCCAGCGCGTTGGCGAAAGCCGAGCCCACCGGACCATCCTTGCTGCCGATCAGCAGATCGATGTGGGCGATCTCGTTGCCCTCACCGTCGAGCGCCTCACCAATGAACATCGACATCTCTGTCTCCTCGTGAAGTGAAACCCCTCCCCTGACTGGGAAGGAGTGGAGCGGATCCGGCGACTCAGGGCCGGCTCCGGAAATCTCAGGTGCGGTCACCTGCGTGCAGGTCGTGCCCTCGGAGCCCATCTCGGATTCCCGGGCCACCCACAGGTGATTCGGGAACAATTCAACGAGCCGGACACCGAACGCACGCCCCCCCGACTCCCGCCCCGTAGGCAGGTCCGAATGGGATCGGGAGAATACCATGTCCCCGGTCACCGGCAACAAAGTCTCCTCCCTGCCGCCGGGACATCCTCGCCCCGAGCCCTCGGATGCCGCCGGAACACGCCATCCCTCCCCCATCCGGCCGCGGGACCGGCGGCGAAACCAGCCCGCGCGATCCCGCGCAGGGAGCGCCCCGGTCGCTCCTCATCCTCGGCGCCAGCGCCCGTGCCTGGGCGGCGTCGGTCTCCCGGACCGGGCTTGTCGTCCATGCCGCCGACCTGTTCGCCGACCGCGATCTGCTCGCCATCACGGCGGCTGTCGCCGTCCCGTCGGAGCGGTACCCGAGCGCCCTTGCCGAGGTGGCCGACACGTTTCCCTCCGGGCCGTGGTGTTACACCGGCGCCCTCGAAAATCATCCGGGGCTCGTCGATGCGATCACCGCCGCGCGCCCGCTGGCCGGCAATGCGGGAGACGCCATCCGTCGTGTCCGCTCGACCCGCCATTTGGCCGAGGAGCTCGCCGGGGCGGGGATCGGCTTTCCGCGAACGCTCGATGACGCGGCGGCCATCCCGCGCGACGGCAGCTGGCTCCGCAAGCCCCGCGCGAGTGGTGGCGGGCACGGGATCGCTCCGTGGACCGGCCCTGGTGTCGGTGGCGCAACGCTCGACTCGCGACGCGACCACGTCTGGCAGGAACGCTGTCCGGGGCTGCCGGTGTCGGGCGCGTTTGTCGTCACGAGCCGAGGGTCGCGGCTCGTCGGCGCGAGTCGGCAATTGATCGGCGTCACGGCCTGGCACGCGCTCCCGTACGCCTACTGCGGATCGGTCGATGTCGACCCGCAAACCATTCCCGACGATCTCGGTGACCAATGGAATCGAATTGGCACGCTGCTAGCCGGGACATTGGGCCTCCGTGGGGTCGTCGGCGTCGATGCGATCGTGACCCCGTCGGGCCGACTGGTCGTCGTCGAGGTCAATCCCCGCCCGACCGCCTCGATGGAATTGGTCGATCGCCGCACCGGCAGCGCCCTCGCGGCCGATCATCTCGCCGCCTGCGGGATCGTCACCGGACGCGGCTCCCCTGCCCCGTCCGGTGGAAGGTGGGCGAAGGGAATCCTCCGCGTTGCCTCCCTGACCGAGATCGATGACAGGCTCTGCGACCGGCTCGACCGATTCAATTCCGCCTGGAGCCACGGAGATGGCTGGCCGGCGATCGCTGATCTCCCTCGCGCAGGCACCGTCGTGCCATCCAACGCACCGTGCATCAGCCTGTTCGCGGTCGCCGACACCGGCCGGGAAGCACGACATCTCCTCGACCAACGGATGGGAGTCGTTCAGGAAGCCATCGGCCGCCCGTGAGCTCTTCGCCGACGATCCCTTGGGACACCCCGGCTCAGCCGGCCATCCGCCGCGGCATCGCGACGGAGGCAGCTTCGGCGGAGAGGAATTGCATGAGGTAGGCGTCCTCGGTCGAGTCCTCGTAGAAATCCTTGAGGACGGTGATCGCCCGGTAACCGAGCGAGCGGAAGAACACCTGCGCCGGCAGATTGCGTTCCCGGACCTCGAGAAGGATCCGGTCGCGGCGTTCGACGCTCAATTTCGCGAACAGCTTCCCCATCATCTGCGTCCCGATCCCCAACCGGCGGTGCGACCGGCGAACCGCGAAATTGAGGACATGGAGGCGCGTCCGATGGAGCTCGTAGATCATGAATGCGACGACGGAGTCGCCCACCTCGGCGACCATCCCGATGCAGTTCCGCTGCCGAAGACAGCGGGTGAAGTCCTCATCCGACCAGGGAAACTCGAAAGCCTCCTGCTCGATCGCCAGAACTTCCGGCATGTCTCGGCGGATCATCCAGCGCAATTGAATCCGGAGTCGGTCGGCTTCCGTGGTCGCCACGTGTCGTCACTCCATCGAGTCGGGGGTCAAGGTGGGGGCGGACCGTAGCAACCGTCGCCGGGCGAGCCAAGAGAACTCCTTCACGAATGGCGCCCGGTTGGTGAAACCGTCTTGACCCCTCTCCGGCGATTTTCCTACCCTCCCCGCCCTTACCGCTCGGACTCGTGAAGCCGGAGCGGATGGAGGCGGCGCCCACGGCGCCCCGTACGACACGACCCCGGGGATGACGGTGTGCCATGCAGACCACTCGACACTCCTCGCCCACCTCTCTCCTCCCCGTCTCCGCGGCTGCCGCGGGAACGCGTCGACGGGGCGGGCTGTTTCCTGTTGCCACAGTGCTGATCGCCCTCATCGGCTGCGCCGGCCCCGCGATCCGCAGCCAGAGCCCCGAGGTGGCGGCCCTGATCGGGATGGAATCCGACATCCGACTCGTTGGCGACTATGCGGCCCCCTGGGGCACACATCCGCTGCGCATCGAACGGGCCGCGCTCGTCACCGGCCTTCCGGGGACGGGGAGCGATCCTCCGCCGGGCACTCAACGGGCACTCCTCATGGCCGACATGCAGGCCCGCGGAGTGGCCGAGCCGAACAAGCTCCTTGCCTCCCCCACAACCGCGCTTGTGTGGGTCCATGGCTACCTTCCTCCCGGCATCCGCAAGGGAGATCGGTTCGACGTCATGGTCGAGGTCCCTGCCGACAACGACACGACGAGCCTCAGCGGCGGCTGGCTGATGCCGACCCGTCTGGCAGAGATGGCGATCCTCGGCCAACGGGTCCGCGACGGCCATGTCCTCGGCGACGCCGAGGGGCCGCTGCTGGTCGATCCGGTCTCCGGAGGCACCCTTGATTCGAAGTCGAAGGTCCGCGCCCGCGTCCCTGGCGGCGGCATCTCCCGCACCACGCGGCAAATTGGCCTGATCATCGCCCCGGAACACCGCTCGATCGCGCTCTCGAAGCGCGTCGGTGACACGATCAACCGCCGCTTTCACGCGGTCATCAAGGGCACCAAGCGCGGTGTGGCAACCCCGAAGACGGAACGCTTTCTCGACCTCGATATCGCGCCGGCCTACGAGCACAATCTCCCCCGCTACATCCGCGTCATCCGGGCGATCGCGGTGGTCGAGCCGCCGGCGGGCCGCCACGCACGAATGGAGCTCCTCTCCCGGCAGCTCGCCGATCCCGTCACGGCCCCTTCCGCCGCGCTCAAGCTCGAGGCTATCGGCCGCGATGCCCTGCCAGTCCTGAAGCAGGGGCTTGAATCGTCCGACGCCGAGGTCCGCTTCGCTGCCGCTGAGGCCTTGGCCTATCTGGGGGAGTCGACCGCAGCGACCCATCTGGCCGAAGCGGCCCTCCATCTCCGGAGCGCCCGCCCCGCGGCCCTCGCCGCGCTCCAGGTGCTCGACGATGCCAACGGGATCGATGCCCTCCAGTCGCTCCTCACAAGCCCCAGCGCCGAGACCCGCTACGGCGCGTTCCGCGCTCTCTGGAAGATCGA
Organism: Candidatus Kuenenia stuttgartensis; assembly: GCA_945860405.1. Taxonomy (GTDB): domain Bacteria; phylum Planctomycetota; class Planctomycetia; order Pirellulales; family UBA1268; genus QWOP01. Next base: position 6,234 of record CAMARC010000123.1, read on the forward strand.
TCCCACCGCTCCGCTGATCCGCGGCGACCGCCTCGGCGATGCCTTTTCGATCCATTGTCTCGACGTTGCCGGCCCGCCGTTGGTCCACTGCACGCGGAGCACACGGCCGGAGATTGTCCTGTTTGGAACGGAGCATTCAATCGATTCCGGCCTCCGCGCCGAGGCGGGGAGCTCGATCGTCGTCGTCGTCGAAGGGGGCAAGGCCACGATCAACCGCTTCGTGGCGGGGGAGCCTGACCAGATCATCGAGGTCGATGCCCGCGTCGATCCTGTCGCCAGGGGCATTGTCCAGGTTGGCGGCACCTATCCCGACGTCGTCCAATTCCTCCAGCAGGCCAGCGCCGCCCGGTGCCTTTCGAGCCGGCTCGCCTTCGACGCTCTCCCGAACGAGTTCGACGGACGCACCTCGATCCATGACGAAGCTGCGTCACGCGAGCGGAGGGATGAAGAAGAGCAAGACGACGAGCCGGCCGAGGAGCCAGCCGAAGCGGAAGGTGACACGGCCCGCAGCGGCTCGGGGCGTGGGACGGACGTGGCCGCCGGGGAGGGCCGCGTCGGTACCTCGTCATGACACGGCTCAAGGCACTCGAACTGTTCGGCTTCAAGAGCTTCGCCGACCGGACGCGTTTCGAGTTCCCCGACGGCATCACCGTCGTCGTCGGACCGAACGGGTCGGGCAAGTCGAACGTCGTCGACGCGATCAAGTGGGTCCTCGGCGAGCAGTCGGTGCGCAGCCTCCGCGGCCGCGAGATGACCGACGTGATCTTCGCAGGCTCCGTCTCGCGCAAGCCGCTCAACAGCGCTGAAACTTCCCTCATCTTCGACAACAGCGCCCGGCTGCTGCCCGTTGAGGCCGACGAAGTGCAGATTGGCCGCCGCGTCTACCGCAGCGGCGAGAGCGAGTATCTCATCAATGGCGAGGTCTGCCGGCTGCGCGACATCCGCGACCTGTTCAGCGGCACCGGCGCCGCCACCGAGGCCTACAGCGTCATCGAGCAGGGGCGTGTCGATGCGCTCCTGATGGCCTCTGGCAAGGATCGCCGCGCCGTCTTCGAGGAGGCAGCCGGGATCACGAAGTTCCGTACCCGTCGCACCGAGTCGCTGCGGCGTCTGGAGCGTGCCGAGCAAAACCGGCAGCGTCTGGCCGACATCGTCGGCGAGGTCGCCGCCCGCCTCGAGACGGTCCGCCACCAGGCCGCGCGGGCGCGCCGCTGGCGGCAGATGACCGACCGTCTGCGCCGGCTCCGGCTCGTTGCGGCCCGTCAGGATCTCGCCGAGGTCGATGGCGCGGTCGCCGCGGTGGAATCGGCTCTGGCCCGGCTCCGCGCCGACCTCGCGGCGACCGAGGCCGCCGCGAGCGAGGCTGCCGCCATGGCCGCGGCCCGCAACGCCGAGGATCAGGAGCTGACGCCACAGGTGACACAACTCCGCAGCGTGGTCACCGCCGAGCGGGAGCGGGCGGCCGCTGCGGAGGCCCGCCGCCAACCACTCCTCGAACGGATGGGAGAATGGGAGGGAGAGCTGGCGCGCATCGATCAGGAAGGATGCACCAGCGCCGCGACCCTCCGCACCGCCCTCGAGGCCGCTGCCGCCGCGAAGGCGAGCTCATCTGGGCTCTCCGCCGAGCGTGAGGCCCTCGAAGAACGACTCACCGAATGCCAGCAGGCCGCCGCCGGATCGCACTCCGACGTGGAGCGGGCCCGCACCCGCCTCGAGGACCTCGCCACCCGGCTCGACGACCTTTCCGCCCAGCGACAGCGGCTTCTCCTCGAGGCTGATCGCGCTGATAGCAAGCAGGAGGAGGCCCGCCGCCTTGCGGCCGACCACCGGCTTGTCATTGACACCGCCCGGCGCCGGATGGACGCCGCCGCCGAGGCCCTGGCGGCACGGCAGGGGAACCTCCAAGCCCTCGTGCAAAGGCTCGAGGCCACCGGCCGCGAGATCGGCGCCGCCGAGGAGACCGTCCGCGCTTCCACCGGGGCGCTCGAATCCGGCTGGCGCGAGCTCGCCGGCTGGCAGGCGAAGCTCGAGGCCTGCCGGGAGCGCCGCGGGCTCCTCGAGGAGTTCGCCGGCAGGCACGAGGGAGTGGCCGAGGCAGCCCGGCGCCTGCTCACCGCCGCGGCCGACGACGCGGAGGGAAGCGCCGTGCGTGGGATCATCGGCGAGATGATCGACGCGCCGATGGAATGGGCAACACTCGTCGACGTGGCGCTGGGAGTGACGGCGCAAGACATCGCCGTGACGTCGCTCGACCGCTTCGCCGACTGGCTCAAGCCGTGGGCCGCTACGGATGCCGGCAAGGGGGCGCTCGCCACCGGCGGGCGGATCGGCATCGTCGCAGCGGGCGCGATCCCTGCCGCCCCGGAGCCCGATCTCGCCGCCGACGAGAGCGTCGTTGGACGGCTCGACCGCCTGATCGCCACCGGCGACGCCCCCCCCACCGAAACACCCGCCTCGTGGCTCCTCGCGCAGACGTGGGTCGTGACCACGTTCGACGACGCGCGCCGCCTGGCCGCCGCCCATCCCGCGCTCTTGTTCGTCGCCCGCGACGGCCAGAGCTGCCGCGGCGGACGGTATGAGCTGGGGAGCACCGCGGGTGCCTTGGGACTCGTGGCCCGTCGAGCCGAGCTGAAGTCCCTCATCGAGCGGCATGACGAGCTCGTGCGGCGCAGCGACGACCACGCCGCGATGGTCGGCAATCTCCAGGCCGAGCTCGCGGCGGCCGGGACGGCCGTCCGCCAATTGCAATCACGCCGTCAACACGACGCCGAGAGCGTGGCCGCCGCCAAGGCCGACGCCGCGCGCCTGGCGCGCGAGCAGGACTCGGCCCACGAGGCCCTCACCGCCGCAGAAGCCGCCGTTGCCACGATCGAGCATCGGGCCGGCGAGGCGGAGCGTGCTCGAGACGAGATCACCATCCGTCTCGGAGTCACCGAAGCGGAATTGGCCGATCTCCGCCGCGACCGAACGAAGCTGGAGCAATCGATCCTCGACATCGACCGCTCCCGAGGGTCGCTCACCGAGGAAATCCACCGACTCCGCGTCGAACTCGCAACGGGCCGGGAGCGGCTGGCGCGGGCGGAGCACGAGGCAACGGCGCGTGCCGCACAGGTCGAGGAGCGGAGGTCTTTGCGACTCTCGATCCTCGCCCGCTACGACAGCATTCGCGACCGGCTCCACGCCACCGAGCTCGACGTTCTCCGGGCCGGGGGCCTGCTGGCCGAGGCGACGTGGGCCGCCGAGCATGCGGAGGCCGCGCTTGCCCTCCTCGTCTCGCACCAGGAAACGATCCGGGCCGCTGCGGCGGCCGCCACCGACACCGCGACCAGCGCCCGCGCTGCCGCCGGCCGCCTCGGCGACCAGATTCACGCCCGCGAGCTCGAGGCCGGCGAGGCCAGGCACCGGCGCGTGCGGATCGTGGAGCGGATCCGCGATGAGTACAACATCGACATCGAGGCGGCGGATGCCGCCGTCGAGACGACGGGGGAAACCCGAGTGGAGGAAGCGGCGGCGGCCGGGGAAGAGATCCCCTCCGATCGTCTCACGCTCGATGCGGACATCGATGAGCTGAAGCGGAAGCTCGCCTCGATGACGACCGTCAACCTCGAGGCGCTCACCGAATCGGAGCAGCTTGCCGAACGGCTGGCGGGGCTCGAAGCCCAGCTCGCCGACGTCACCAACGCCAAACTGTCGATCGAGCAGCTCATCGCCCGGATCGACGAGGACAGCCGTCGCCTCCTCGCCGAGACGATCGAGACGGTCCGCGGTCATTTCCGCACCCTCTTCGAGCGGGTTTTCGGAGGCGGACAGGCAGACATCATCCTCGAGCCCGGCGTCGACGTCCTCGAGACGTCCGTTGAGATCGTCGCCCGCCCCCCCGGCAAAGAGCCGCGCAGCATCTCCCTGCTCTCCGGGGGCGAGAAGACGATGACGTGCGTCGCCCTCCTCCTGGCGATCTTCCGCTCTCGTCCCAGCCCCTTCTGCGTGCTCGACGAAGTCGACGCCGCTCTCGACGACGCCAACGTCGACCGGTTCGTCGGCGTGCTGCGGGAGTTCAAAAACACCCAGATCATCGTCGTCACCCATCGCAAGGCGACGATGGCCGCCGCCAACACGCTCTACGGCGTCACGATGGAGGAATCGGGGGTGTCGAAGCG
>CAMARC010000124.1 GCA_945860405.1 Candidatus Kuenenia stuttgartensis
TCGCAGTGCCGCAACTGGCTGGCCCGGCACCTCCCCGATGCCCGGCTCGTCGAAGTCACCAGCACGAGCGCCGCCGCCGAGACCGCTGCCAAGACGCCCCGGGCCGCCGCCATCGCCAGCCGCCAGGCCGGGGTGCACCACGGTCTCGACATCCTCGCCGAAGACATCGAGGACGTCGCCGGCAACACCACCCGCTTCGCCGTCATCGGCCATGCCGATTCGTCGCGCACAGGCAACGACAAGACGTCGCTGATGTTCGAGATCGAGCACCGCCCCGGCGGCCTCGCTGACGCCTTGGCGATCCCCAAGAAACAAAAGCTCAACCTCACCTGGATCGAGTCGTTCCCGCTCCCGGGCGAGGAACGGGGCTACATCTTCTTCGTCGAGCTCGAGGGGCACCGCGACGACCTCCGCGTCCGCCGGGCGATCTCGGCCCTCGAGCGCCGCTGCAAGCGGGTCGTGATCCTCGGCTCGTACGCCTCCGCCGCCGCGGTCGGCTGAGGGCTTTTACGCTGCTTCCCAGGCAGCGTCGCGGCCGCTCCCGGCTCGCAGTTGCCACCGGCGTAAAAATCTGGTTCGCTCTTCCCACCGTCCAGCCCTTCTTCCCTCCACCGAGATCCACGCATGTCCACCCGCAGGAAGTCCATCGTCGCCGGCAACTGGAAGATGAACCTCGATGCGGCCAAGGCCCGCAGCCTCACCGAGGCCGTCGCTGCCCGGGCCGGTGAGGCGGCCAACGTCGATCTCGTCCTCTGCCCGCCGGCCCTCTATGCGACGACCGTGGCCGCGGCCCTCGGCTTGGCGGCGGGGAACTCGCCGTCCGGAGTGGCGCCGTCTGGGGTGGCGCTTGGCGGCCAAAATGCCCACGACAAGGAGAGCGGGGCCTTCACCGGCGAGGTGGCCCCTGGCATGCTCCGCGACATCGGCAGCCGCTACTGCATCCTCGGCCACTCGGAGCGGCGGACGCTGTTCGGCGAGACCGACAAAGTCGTCAACGCGAAGGTCAAGGCCGTCCTCGCCACGGGCCTGATCCCGATCGTGTGCGTCGGGGAATCGCTCGAGGAGCGCGAATCGGGGCGGACCGAGGCGGTTGTCACCGAGCAGGTGCTCGGCTCGCTCGCCGGGATCTCGGCCGATGATCTGGCGAAGATTGTCGTCGCTTACGAGCCGGTGTGGGCGATCGGCACCGGGAAGGTGGCAACTCCGCAGCAGGCTCAGGATGTCCACGCCCTCGTCCGCTCGCTCCTCGCCCGCCTCTCCTCGCCGACGGTTGCCGATACGATCCGCATCCAATACGGCGGCAGCGTCAAGCCCGATAACGCCGCGGAACTGGCCGCCTGCCCCGATATCGATGGGGCGCTGGTGGGGGGAGCGAGCCTCAAGGCCGATGACTTCCTCGCCATCGCCAAGGCCTTCGGCTGAAGTCCGCCCGCCCCGCGGGACGACCTCATAACCGCGCCCGCAACGCGACCGGTTGGAAAAGTGTCATGGATGATTTTTTCACCAGACTGCTAGACTGCCCACGCTCCGGTACCGGTACCGGAGAGTCCCTTCCATCCCCGCCTCTCCCTTTCCGCCCGTCCCGGAATCCGCTGCCATGATCGTCCGCTTTCTCCTCGGCTTGTTTCTTGTTCTTTCGTCGTTGTTCCTCATTCTCCTGGTCCTCATCCAGCGGGGGCGTGGCGGCGGTCTTGCTGGGGCTTTCGGAGGCGCGGGGGGGCAGAGCGCGTTCGGCACGAAGGCGGGGGACGTGTTCACGAAGATCACGATCGGGGTGGCGGCTTTTTGGATCCTCCTCTGCATCCTTGCCCTCAACATCCTCGGAAGGCAGCAGTCGAAGTTCAGTGCTTCGACCCTCGGCGCCTCGGCCCCGATCGGCACCGACAACTCCAGTGGGGCCCTCCCGGCCGTCAACACGCCCGCCGCCACGACCGGAACACCGGCTGAAACCGATCAGAAGGCTGGCGACGGTGCGGCTGCCGGTGGCACAACCGCGCCGGCTGCGGGCGCGAGCCCGGCTGAGCCGGCCCCGGCTGCTGACGCATCCAAGTAAGGCTTTCCACTCAACGCGGCGAGGGATGACGACTCCGTGGCGCTCAGCATGACCGGTTGTGGCGAGGCGTTCGCCACCGAAGGGGCCAACACCGCTCGGATCGAGATGCGGTGCGTCAACAACCGCTTCCTCAAAGTCACGCTTCGCGCTCGCGAGGGCTTCGCCGTGCTCGAGTCGCGGATCGAGGCGGACGTACGCCAGAGGGTTCGGCGCGGAGCCGTGCAGGTGGCGCTCGACATCGCCGGCCCGCTGGCTCCCGCGTCCCGTGGCCTCGATCAGACGCAACTGGCCGCTTACCTCGACCAACTCGAGGACTTCTGCGCCTCGCACGATCTCCCCGTTCCGAAGACGGTTGATGCTCTTCTTGCCCTCCCCGGAATCCTCGTCGAATCGACCCCGTCCCAGGAGGCGATCGACGCGGTCTGGCCGCTCGTGCAGCTGGCGCTCCAAGCCGCGCTCGACCGGCTCGAGCGGATGCGACGCGCCGAGGGGGACTCGATGGCCCGCGACATGCTCGCCACGTGCGGCGAGATCCGCGGCCTGACGGCGTCGATCCGCGATCGTGTTCCCGCCGTCCTCGTCGAGCATCGACAGCGGCTCCGCGACCGGGTGGCAAAGGTGCTCGAACAGCACGCGTTGACCCTCAACGAAGGGGATCTGGCCCGCGAGATCGCCCTTCTCGCCGACCGGACCGACATCGCCGAGGAGCTTGTCCGCCTGGAAAGCCACCTCGACCAGTTCGCCCGACTCCTTGGCGAGGATTCGCCCGGACGGTCGCTCGACTTCCTCACCCAGGAACTCGCCCGGGAAACCAACACGATCGGGTCGAAGTCTTCCGACGTGACGATTGCCCATGCGGTGGTCGAGATGAAAACACGGGTCGAACGGCTCCGGGAACTCGTTCAAAACCTCGAGTAATCGCCCCCGCGGAAGCCCCATCGCCCGCTCGGACACCGAGTCCTTTTCAGCCTCCCCCGCCGTAAGCTACAACAGGTCGATGGTTCGCCCAGAAAAGCCCGGCACGGGCAATGTCGTCGTCATTTCGGGCCCCTCCGGGGTCGGCAAGACGACGATCCTGCGCCAACTCCTCTCCCGTCTGCCACAGCTCATTCCGAGCATCTCGGCCACGACCCGCCCCCCGCGGACCGGCGAACGGGATGGAATTGACTACCACTTCCTCTCCCAGCCAGAGTTCGATCGACGGCGGGATGGAGGGGATTTCCTCGAGTGTTGCCGGGTGTACGGCCGGCAGCACTGGTACGGCACGCTGACCAGCGAAGTCGCTCCCCGTCTGGCGGCCGGCGATTGGGTGGTGCTGGAGATCGATGTTGAGGGTACACTGTCGATTCTCGATCGGTACCCTGAGGCGGTGACGATCTTCGTCGAGCCCTCCGAACCCGATCACCTCGAACAACGGCTCGTTGCCCGGGGCACCGAGACTCCCGAGGCGATGGCCCGGCGGCTCGAGGTCGCCCATCGGGAGCTCAAAGAAGCCCATCGTTACCGTCACCGTGTTGTCAACGACCACGTGGACGCCGCGGTTGGCCAGATCGAACAGATCCTCCGGGCGGCCGGCCTTCCCCCGCAGCAAAAAGACCGACGCTGGCCGACGGCAATCTGACCATCCTCCCCGAATCGCTGCTTGACTCCCCCGCCCCAGACGACCACCCAAGGAATACGACCATGATCGACGACCTGCGCGAAGAAGAGATCGTCAACAAGGTGGGAGGGCGTTTCAAGCTTTCCACGCTCATCCAGAAGCGTATGGTGGCGCTCAATGCCGGCGGGCGTCCCCTCGTCGACACCGACAGCACCGACAAGATGCAGATCGTCATCGAGGAGATCAAGCAAGACAAGATCTACCTCGACACCTCCTCGAACCTCCGCATCACAGGCGCCTCGCCCGAGGCGGGTGGCCCGCTCGACTTCGATCCGACCGATCTCTGACGAGCAGGCTGTGGATCAAGTGCCGGCCCGACCGCACGAGGCGGTCGCGAGTGCGTAGCACTCGAGGATACCGGAAGTTTTCCAAGTGGAAGAAAGTCATGGATGACTTTTTCCACGGGCAGCTAGCTCTCCAATCGGTGGAGAACTCCTCGGCCGTTCGAGGAATCGTCCCCGGTACCCTCTCCTCGCGGGGATGAAGTCTCGGTGGGCGCTCCAGTGGCGGCAGGCAATCTCGTCGGCCTTGAAATCATCGTGGGCGTGTCGGCAGGCATCGCTGCCTACAAGGCCGCGGCGCTGACCAGCCTCCTCGTTCAGCAGGGCGCCGGGGTGACGGCCGTGCTGACGCGGAACGCCCGAAAGTTCATTGGCGAGGCGACCTTTGCTGCCCTCACCGGCCGTCCGGTGGCGACGCGCGGCTTCGATCCCTCGTCGCATCCCCTCGGGGCCCACATCGAACTGGCCGCCCGGGCTGACTGCGTCGTCGTTGCGCCGGCGTCTGCCGACTTTCTCGCCAAGGCTGCGCAGGGGAGCGCCGACGACCTCCTCACGACCCTCCTGCTCTGTGCCGAATGCCCGGTGGTTGTCGCGCCGGCGATGAATGCCGCGATGTGGGCAAAACCGGCCGTGCAGCGGAACGTCGCCCAGGTCGCGGCCGACGGCGCCCGCATCGTGCCCCCAGGGAGCGGCTGGCTCTCCTGCCGCCAAGCGGGCGTGGGACGGATGGCCGAGCCGACCGAGATCGCCGCGGTGATCGAGGCCGTCCTCGCCGGCGCCGGTCGGCCGCGGAGGAATTGAGCGCCGCCGTGACACGCATCCTCCTCACCGCCGGGCCGACGCGGGCGTATATCGACGACGTCCGCTACCTCACCAACGGCTCGAGCGGACGAATGGCCGCGGCCATCGCCCGCGCCGCGCTCGCCGCCGGACACGACGTGACGATCGTCAGCGGGCCCGTGGCCGTGTCCTATCCCCCGAAGGCACGCGTTGTCCCCGTCGTCTCGACGCGCGACATGCTGGCCGCCTGCCTCGTAGAATTGCCGCGCGCCGATGGCGTGATCGCGGCAGCGGCTCCGTGCGATTTCGAACCGGCGGCCCGCGTCCCCGGCAAGATCCCGCGGAAGGGCTCGGGGCTTTCCCTCGTCCTCGAGCCGACCCCCGACATCATCGCCACCCTCTCCCGCCGCGCTCGTCCGGAGCAGTGGATGGTGGCTTTCGCCCTCGAACCGGGCGGCGATCCGCAGCGGGCCCTGGAAAAGATCGATGCCAAGGCGTGCGATCTGATCGTCGTCAACGACCTCTCCGCGGTGAATGCCGGGACAACGGCCGTCGCCGTCTACGACGCGGCCCATGCGAAGGTGGGAGAGCGACGGGGCACGAAGGGGGCCGTTTCCTCCTGGCTGGTGCGGCTGATCGCCGTTCATTGCTCGACGCCGGTGAGCCGCCGCCCCCGCGGCCGCCGGCCGGCCGGTCCGCAGGCCTGATCGGTGCCCCGGCCCGGCCATCGGCTTGCGGCCGCCGTAGAGTGTTCCGGCCCCTGATCGCTATAACACCGCTGGATCGATCCCCTTCGAGGAACCCCGATGGTCAAAGTCGCCGTCCTCGGTGCCACCGGCTACACCGCTCTCGAACTGCTCAAGATCCTCCTCCGCCATCCGGAGGTGGAGATCGTCGCCGTCACCAGCCGTCAGGATGGAAGTCCGCCGATCTCGAGCGTCCATCCGAGCCTCGTCGGCCGGCTCGATCTGGCCCTCGAGGATCTCTCCCCGGAGGAGGTCGGCAAGCGGGCCGACTGTGTCTTCGGATGCCTCCCCCACTGCGCCAGCGCCGAGATCCTTCCCCGCGTCCTCGCCGCCGGTGCGAAGGTGGTCGATTTCTCGGCCGATTACAGGCTCGACGACGCTGCCACCTACCTCGAGTGGTATGGCCACGAGCATCCCGATGCCGCCCGGCTCGGAAACACGGTCTATGGCCTGCCGGAGCTGTTCCGGGAGCAAATCCGCGGGGCGACGCTCGTCGCCAATCCCGGCTGCTACGCCACCTCTGCGATCCTTCCGCTGGCCCCGCTGCTGCGGGCCGGCCTGATCGAGCGCGACGACATCATCGTCGATTCCAAGAGCGGGGTGAGCGGGGCTGGTCGTCAGCCGAAGCTGATGACGCATTTCCCCGAGTGCAACGAAAGCATGTCGGCGTACAACGTCGGCCGGCACCGCCACACCCCCGAAATCGAACAGGTCATCGGCCGCTTCGCCGGCACCGCCCCGATGGTGATCTTCACGCCGCAGTTGGCCCCGATGGACCGCGGCATCCTCTCGACGATCTACGCCAAGCCGAAGGGCACGCTCACCGAGGCGGCGGTGATGGCCTGTCTCCGCGAGGTCTATGCGGGGGAACGTTTCGTCCGCGTCGTCGATCACCTTCCCGGCACGAAGGACACCGTCGACACGAACTTCTGCGACGTCACCGCCCGCATCGTCCGTGGCCGCGTCCTCCTCATCAGCTGCCTCGACAATCTCGTCAAGGGGGCGTCGGGGGCCGCCGTCCAGAACTTCAACTGCCTCCATGGTTTCCCCGAATCGACCGGCATGCTCTGATCCGGTTGCGCCTGGAAGATTGTTTCCTCCTCTCCATCGACTCGCGTTTCTTCCCCTCCCACCGATTCCGATCCCGTTCCGTTTTCCCGCAGGCACGCCTCCATGCCCATCGCTGAAACTCCGCTGCGTCTCCCGATTCCGTCGCTCCCGAAGGGCTTCCTTGTCGCCGGCATCCACGCCGGACTGAAACGGAATCCGACTCGTGAGGACGTGGCGCTGGTGGTCTCCGACCGCCCTGCCACCGCGGCTGGCGTCTACACCACGAACCTCGTCTGCGCGGCACCGGTGGTCTACGACCGGACGCGGACGCCTGGCGAGGGCTTCCGGGCCGTCGCCATCAATTCCGGCAATGCCAACGCCTGCACGGGAGCCCGGGGCCTGTCCGATGCCGAGCGGATGGCGACCGTCGCAGGCGAACAGGTCGGCGCTGCAGCCGATGCCGTCCTCGTCCTCTCCACTGGGGTGATTGGGGAGTTTCTCCCCCTTGCGAAGATCGAGAAGGGGCTCGGACTGGTGGCGGCAAAGCTCGCCCACGATGCCGATGCGGTTGTCACCGCCGCCCGCGGCATGATGACCACCGACACACGCCCCAAACTCGCCGGCTCGACCTTCACCGCCAGTGGCACCTCGTACACGCTGTTCGGAATGGCGAAGGGAGCGGCGATGGTGGGCCCGAAGCTGGCGACGATGCTCGGCGTCATCCTCACCGATGCCGATCTCGACCCGCGCGACGCGCAACGGCTCCTCGGTGAAGCCGCCGAACAGACCTTCAACTGCGTCAGCGTCGACGGCCACACGAGCACCAACGACACCGTGCTCCTCCTCGCCAACGGTGCGGCCGGGGGAAAGCGGCTGAAAGGGGCCGATCTCGAGGCGTTCGGCCGCGCTCTGCTCGACGCTTGCGACACCCTCGCCCGCGAGATTGCCGACGACGGCGAGGGGGCGACCCACGTCCTCCGCATCGAGGTGCGGGGATGCCCGACCCGCGATCAGGCCCGACAGATCGCCAGGACGATCGCCGACAGTCCGCTGGTGAAGACGGCGATCTGCGGCGCTGATCCCAACTGGGGCCGGATCGTGTCGGCGGCCGGCTATTCGGGCGTCTTCTTCGACCCGGAGAAGATGGTCCTCCGCCTCAACGGCACCCTCTTGTTTCGCGACGGGGCGCCGGTCGAGTTTGACGGTGATGCTGTCTCGGAGTCGATCAAGGCGGCCCGGGAAACCCTCATCGAGCTCGACATGGGCTTTGGGAACGAGTCGATCCGCTTCTATTCCAGCGACCTCACCGCAGAGTACGTTCACCTCAACGCCGACTACCACACCTGACAATTCCGGGGCAGATTGTCCCGCTCCGTTCCCCACGGCTTCTCCGTCCCCGCCCGTTCGGTGGCCGGTTTTCCGCCGCGATGCCGTCGGCCACGGCGATGCGTCTTGACGCGCCCCCGACGAGAGGGTTCTCTCAAGGGGCTTTGCCACCGTTCCCCCCCACCTCCGCCTTCTCCCGCTCCCCCTGAAGTCAGCCGCCCCATGATCGCCTTCGCTCCCCTTCCCCTGCCGGTCGTTCCCACCTTGTTCGGGGCGATGACGCCGCCGTCCGCGTTTCCGGCGGTGGGGGCTTGGCCGCGGTCGGGCGCGGTGATGAAGGGAGACGACTCCGAAGACTCCGAGGAAGAACTCGGCGACGAGGAAGACATCACGGCCCAGCCCCTCCCCGAGGAAGAGTCGAGCTTTGACGACTTCGATGACGAGTTTGACGATGACTTCGAGGAGGAGGAGAACGATCCTGATTGGGATCACCCTGAAGAGAACGAGCCGCCGCCGCCGGGCAAGGGCCCTTCGAAGAAGAAGTGATCCTGGCCTCTGATCCGGCAGGAAGTACACCTGCAGGCCTGATCGTCTCCTCGTTCGGCCTGTCCCTACGTGGGCCGTCCCCTTTTTGCCCATCCCCTTTTGGCACATCCTTTGTCCGCTCCCGCTGACACCCCAGGCGCGGATGATCCCGCCGGCGATGCCGGGTCGGGGCGGCCGCGCCGTTCCAAACGGCGGCCTGCACAGCCAGCGGGAGGTTCACAGGCCTCTCCCCTCCCCTGGTTCGGCCGCCTCAGCCAACTCGACTTCGACATCGATTTCTTCGAGCGGATCCTCGCCCGCAGCCCCGATTCGATCGACGTCCTCCGAGTGCTTGGGGAACTCGCCTCCCGCCGCGGCCTCCACGAGCGGGCCCTCGAACTCGACCGGCGTCTCGTCGCCCGTCTGCCAGTGGATTTCCTCGCCCGCTACAATCTGGCTTGCTCGCTGGCTCTGGCCGGATGTGCCGACGAGGCGATTCTTTGCCTCGGGGAGGCGTTCCGGCTGGGCTACGACGACGTCGCCCACATGGAGGTCGATCCCGACCTGGCGTCGATCCGCGAGCGCCCGGAGTTCCGCGCCCTCGTCGGTCGCGCCTGACACCGGGCCCGATTTCTGGTGACAGCGAGGCGGGGAGAGCATGCTCGATCAGTACGACAAGATCACCGAGGCCAGTGCCGCGATCCAGGCGCGTTTCCCCCACCAACCAGCCGTGGGGATCATCCTCGGCAGCGGGCTCGGCGGCGTGACCGCCGCGATCAGCGGGCAGGTCGTCATCCCCTACGCCGAGATCCCCCACTTCGCTCGCTCGACGGCCACAGGGCACACCGGTCAGCTCGTCTGTGGCCATCTCGACGGCGTGGCCGTGATCGTCATGGAAGGGCGGATGCATGCCTACGAGGGCTATCCGCTCGCGCAGATCACGTTCCCGGTCAGGGTGCTCGAGCGCCTCGGCGCCGGCCTCCTGATCGTGACCAACGCCTGCGGCGGGCTCAATCCGCACTTCCGGACCGGCGACATCATGGTCATCGATGACCACATCAACCTCATGAACGACAACCCGCTCGTCGGCATCAACGACGACCGGCTCGGCTCGCGCTTCCCCGACATGTCGGCCCCGTACACGCCGGAACTGATCGACGATGCCCTCGCCGTCGCGCGGCACGAGGACTTCGTCGCCCACCGCGGCGTCTACGTCGCCGTCACCGGGCCGAACCTCGAGACGCGAGCCGAATACCGCTTCCTTCGGGCCATCGGCGCCGATGTCGTCGGCATGTCGACGGTTCCGGAGGTGATCGTCGCCGTTCATGCGGGCCTGCGGGTGCTGGGGATCTCTGTGATCACCGACATGTGTCTCCCCGATCACCTCGAGGTCGCGACGGTGGAGAAGATCCTCGGCGTGGCCCGGGCCGCCGAGCCGAAGCTTCGGGCGCTCGTTACCACGGCCGTTCGTCGTGCCAGCGAGGCTCGCGGCTGACCTCGGCCGGCGCCAAGGGCTCGTTCTCCGGCCACTTCCCCACCACTCCCGCGGGGGCTTCAAAGTCCTCTCCCCAGGAATCCCATCATGTCACTTCCCTTGAGGATCCTCGTCGTCGGCTGCGGCCACATGGGCACCTCCCATGCCAAGGCCTATCAGTCGCTCGACGGCTTCGAGATCGTCGGCGTCGTCTCGCGTGGCCCGAAATCGCGGCAGGCCCTCCTCGAGGCCCTCGGCCACGACTACCCGCAGTTCTCGAACTACGAGGAAGCTCTCGCCGCCACGAAGCCCGATGCGGTCTCGATCAACACCTACCCCGACACCCATGCCGATTACGCTCGCAAGGCGTTCGCCGCCGGCTGTCATGTGTTCCTCGAGAAGCCGCTGGCCAACACCGTCGCCGAGGCCCGCGAGGTCGTCGATCTGGCCAAGAAGGCAGGAAAA
>CAMARC010000125.1 GCA_945860405.1 Candidatus Kuenenia stuttgartensis
GTGGGGAGGACGCAATCAAACATGTCGATCCCGGTGCCGATCGCCTGGATGATGTCGGCCGGTTGCCCCACCCCCATGAGATACCGGGGGCGGTCGGCCGGGAGCCGGGGCACGGTGACTCGGAGCGTCGCCACCATCGCCTCGGGGCCCTCTCCGACGGATAGACCGCCGACGGCATACCCGGGAAAGCCGATCTCTTCGAGCCGGGCGGCGCTCTCGGCGCGGAGGTCGGGATCGAGCCCCCCCTGCACGATGCCAAACAGGGCCTGATCGGGGCGCTGGTGGGCGATGCGGCAGCGCTTCGCCCAGCGGATCGAGCGTTCCATCGCGTCGGCGACGGCATCCCGATCGGCGGGGAGGGCGATGACATGGTCGAGTTGCATCGCGACGTCGGCGCCGATCCGCTCCTGGATGCGCATCGATGCCTCCGGCGTGAAGGCGATCGCCCGGCCGTCGAGATGCGAGCGGAAGAACGCCCCCTCCTCGGTCACCTTCACCTGCTTGGCGAGGCTGAACACCTGAAACCCACCACTGTCGGTGAGCATCGGCCCGTCCCATCCCATGAACCGCGCGACTCCGCCGGCCGCCTCGACGATCTCCTCACCGGGGCGGAGGTGGAGGTGGTAGGCATTGGCCAACACCATACGAGCGCCGGTGCCGGCGACCCGCCCGATATCGACCCCCTTCACCGTCGCCGCCGTTGCCACGGGCATGAACAGCGGGGTGGGCACCGACCCGCGGGGAGTGAGGAGCGTGCCGGCCCGGGCACCATCAGAGGTCGCCTGCTCTGTCCAACGCACCGGAGGGACGGCCCCCCCCTGCTCCGCTCGATCGTGTTCGTGCACGCTTCCCCCGTTCCCGTCGGCCCAATCAGCCCTGCAGGACCGGCGCCTTGCCGATGCAGTGGTACGTGAAGCCGCGCGACCGCATCTCGGCCGGCGAGTAGAGGTTGCGGCCGTCGAAGATGACCTTCGCCCCGAGCCGCGAGGCCATCTCGTCGAAATCGGGCCGACGGAACTCCCCCCACTCGGTGACGATGACGAGACAGTCGGCCCCGTCGAGCGCCTCCATCGGCCGCTCCGCGTAAGTCAGGCGGTCGCCGTAGATGGCCCGGACGTTCGCCATCGCCTCGGGATCATGGACAGCAACCGTCGCCCCACCGGCAAGGAGGTGGTCGATGAGATCGAGCGCCGGGGCATCGCGGATATCGTCGGTGCGGGGCTTGAAGGCCAGCCCCCACACCGCCACGCGGCGGCCGGAGAGCTGCCCCCCGAAGTGGGCCTCGAGCTTGGCTCCGAGGACGAGCTTCTGGGCGACGTTGGTGTCATGAACGGCGGAGAGGACGCGCGGGGAAAGCCCCCGGGCCCGGGCCATCGCCGCCAGGGCCTGAACATCCTTCGGGAAACAACTGCCGCCATACCCGGCGCCCGGAAAGAGGAAGGCGAAGCCGATTCGATTGTCATGCCCGATCCCGCGGCGGACGTCGTCGATGTCGGCATCGATCCGCTCGCAGAGATTCGCCACCTCGTTAATGAAGCTGATCTTTGTCGACAACAGCGCGTTGGCGACATACTTCGTCATTTCCGCGCTCTCCGGCGACATCGCCAGAAACGGATGCTCCGTGCGGAGGTAGGGGGCATAGAGATTCCGCAGCAACTCGCCATCGGCGGCGGAGCGGACCCCAACAACAACCCGGTCGGGCCGCTGGAAGTCGTCGATCGCGGCTCCTTCCTTGAGAAACTCCGGATTGCTCGCCACCCGACAGGGCCGGCCCGTCGCGGCAAGCAATCGGGCCTCGATCCCGGCACACGTCCCCACCGGGACGGTGCTCTTCGTGACCACCAGCGCCGCCGGATCGAGGTGTGGGGCAATCGATTCGGTCACCCGCCAGAGGGCGGTGAGATCGGCCGAGCCATCAGCCGCCGGCGGGGTGCCGACAGCGAGGAAGACAATCTCCGCCCGACTCACGGCTGCCGCAGTATCGGTGGTGAACCGGAGACGACCGGCGCGGACGTTGCGTTCGACGAGTTCTTCGAGCCCGGGCTCGTAGATCGGGATCTCGCCGCGATTGAGCCGGGCAATCTTTTCGGCATTGATGTCGAGGCACGTGACAACGTTGCCGCTGTCCGCAAAACAGGTTCCCGAGACGAGGCCGACGTAGCCCGTTCCCACGACCGCGATCCGCATGATGCCCCCTTGAGTGAATCCGGTGACAGATCCAGTTCCTGCCAAAGAACCCCGGCCTCGCAGCTACCGGGCCGCCCAAAAGGGCGTGCTTCGAATTCCTGCCGCGTGTCAGGTCGCCTGCGCGTCGCCGCCGGTCGCGGTGGGGCTGCCGCCCGCCAGCGGTGCATCACCGCCGTCGACCGGCCCATCCCCGTCAGTGGGATCGCCTTCCTCCTGCTCACTCGCCGGTACCGGCACGACCGCCGCGAGCGTGTCGCCGTCATCCAGACGCATGATCCTCACCCCTTGGGTGTTGCGGCCAATGGCCTTGATCTCGGCGACGTTCACCCGCTGGATCTTGCCTCGCGAAGTCATCATCAAGACCTGATCGTCGTCCTTGACGGCCACCACGGAAACAACCTCGCCGTTGCGTTGCGTGGCCTTGATGTCACGCACGCCCTTGCCGCCGCGGTGCTGGGTGCGGTAGCGCATGCCACTCGATCCGCCGTCGCCCCCCTCATCCCCGGCGCCATCGTCGGCATCGGCGGCCACGACGTCGGCGGCTTCTCCCTCGCCGTCACTGTCTGGGCCGGGGCCGGTGAGCTCCGTACCCGGGCCGAACGGCGTCCGCTTCCCGTAGCCGTGGGTGCACACGGTGAGGAGCGTCGCCTCGGGGTCGGCCACCACCATCCCCACGAGACGGTCGCCCGAGGAAAGCTTGATCCCGCGGACGCCGCTGGTATCGCGCCCCATCGGACGGGCGTCGGATTCGGGGAAGCGGATCGCCATCCCCTTCGCCGTGGAGAGGACGAGCTCGTCCCCCGGCCGCGTGATCACGGCGTCGACGAGCTCGTCGCCGTCGCGGAGTTTGACGGCAATCAGCCCCTTCGTGCGCCGGCGCTTGTATTCCTCGAGCGGCGTCTTCTTCACGACCCCGCTGCGGGTGGCGAGCATGAGGAACTGCCCCGAATCCTCGAAGCCCGACACGGCGCGGCAGTCGGCCACCTTCTCCCCCTTCTCGAACTCGAGGAGGTTGACCAGCGCCCGCCCTTTGGCGTCACGGGCGAGCTCGGGCAGCTCGAAGACGCGAAGCGTGAACACCTTCCCGTGCGTCGTGAAAACAAGGAGGAAGTCGTGGGTGCTGGCGACGAAGAGGTGCTCGATCGGATCCTCTTCGTCGCTCCGGGCACCGGTCAGCCCCTTCCCGCCCCGGCGCTGGGCCCGGTAGGTGTCGGCAGCGGTGCGCTTCACGTACCCGGCCCGGCTGATCGTCACGACCATCGTCGCTTCGGTGATCAGTTCGGCCATGTCGCGGATATCACCCGCCTCGCCACTGATCTCGGTGCGCCGGTCGTCCCCGTGCTTCTCGGCGAGTTCGCTGAGCTCGGCACGGATCACGCCGCGGATGTTCGTCTCGCTTGCGAGCAGCCGCCGGAAGTCACCGATCTTGCCGAGCAACTCCCGGTGTTCGCCGGAGAGTTTCTCCTGCTCGAGATTGACCAATTGCCCGAGGGTGAGGCGGAGAATGGCATCTGCCTGGACAGGCGACAGGCCATACGCCTCCGACACTCCACGCTCCTCCTGGAGCACCGCGAAGCCCTCCGACCCGAGGGCGCGTTCGAGGAGCGCCGCCGGCGCCTCGATCTTCGTCAGGCGTTCCTTGGCTTCGGCCTGAGAGCGGGAACTGCGAATGATCCGGATCACCTCGTCGAGGTTCGCCAGCGCCACGAGCAACCCCTCGAGGGTGTGCTTGCGGCTACGGGCCTTTTGGAGGAGGTGCTGGGTGCGCCGGCGGAGGACTGCCGTGCGGTGACGGAGGAACTCCTCGAGGATGTTCTTGAACGTGAGGATCCGCGGCTTGCCGTCAACGAGCGCCAAGAAGATGAGCGAGAAGGTCGTCTGGAGCGGGGAGAACTGGTAGAGCTGGTTGAGCACGACGTCGGGATCGGCGTCACGCTTCAGCTCCAGCACCAACCGGACCGGCTCCTTGAGGTCGCTCTCGTTACGGATCGCCGAGATTCCCCGGATCCGGTCCTCGTTGACCAATTCGGCGATCTTTTCCTCGATCGCGTCGCGGGACTGCTGGTAGGGCACTTCCGTGACGACGATCCGGGTCCGGTTTTTGCCGAACTCCTCGACGGTGGCCCGGGCCCGGAGGGTGATCGTGCTCCGGCCAGTGGCGTAGCCACGAGCCAGCGCTTCCCGCCCCATCACGATCCCGCCGGTGGGGAAGTCGGGGCCGGGGACGATCTGCAGCAGTTGGCCGAGGCCGATGCCGGGATCATCGATCAGCGCCACCAGCGCCCGGCAGACCTCGCCGAGATTGTGGGGGGGAATGCTCGTCGCCATGCCGACGGCGATGCCGCCGGCACCGTTGACGAGGAGATTGGGGAATCGCCCCGGCAGGACCACCGGCTCGGTGTTCCGCTCGTCGTAGGTCGGCACGTAGTCGACGGTGTCGAGCTCGAGATCGTCGAGCAACATCGCCGAAATGGGCGACAGACGGGCCTCCGTATACCGCATCGCGGCCGCGGGCAGGCCGGCGATCGAGCCGAAGTTTCCCTGCTTGTCGATGAGCACGTGCCGCATGTTCCATTCCTGGGCCATGCGCACGAGCGTGGGGTAGATGACGCTCTCGCCGTGCGGGTGGTAGTTACCGCTGGTGTCGCCGGAGATCTTGGCGCACTTCACCCGCGCCGCCCCGGGGGAGAGATTGAGGTCGTTCATCGCCACGAGGATGCGGCGCTGCGAGGGCTTGAGCCCATCGCGGACGTCGGGCAGGGCCCGCGCCACGATGACGCTCATCGCATACGTCAGGTAGCTGTCCTTGAGTTCCTGCTCGATCGGCAGTTCGATCAGCCGACCGCCGGCGCTGTCGCGGAGCACGCCCGCTTCGGAGGGATTATTGACGGCGTCTTGGCCGCGCGGGCCCTCGGCCCCTTCCGGAGGCCCCCCGGGCCCCGGCTCCTGGTCGTCCGAATGCTCGTCTGCCAACGGCCACTCTCCCAGCTTCGGCGTCGGCGGGAAACCGCCGGAAAAGCCTGAAGATACCTGTCTGGCAAACTGGGTCAACCGGACGCGGAACGTGGCCAAACCGGGGCCATCGGAAGGCCGTTCCGGGGGGGGCGGATGGCTTGACCCGCCGGATGGCTCCCCCTACTGTCCCCTCCCCGCGCGACCGCCAGGAGGCGCGGTCCTGTTCGTCTGCCCCCCCGGGAAGGTGCCCTGCCGTGATCCCGCCGCGCCTGCACGCCGCCGTCGTCGCTGCCGCCGCGGCGTTGGTCCTCCTCACAAATCTGGGGGGACCGGCGCTCTGGGACGAGGACGAACCGAAGAACGCCGCCTGTTCGCTGGCGATGCTCGAGCGGGGCGACTGGGTCGTCCCGATGTTCAATGGCCGCCTCCGGGTGGAAAAACCGGCGCTGGTCAACTGGGTCCATCTCGCCGGCTTCGCCGTTGCCGGCCGCAACGAAACCGGCGCCCGCCTCGGTTCGGCCATCCTTACGACCCTCACCTGCCTCATCGTTTGGCGGATCGGCAGGATCGGCTTTGGAGCCCACGCCGGACTGCTCGCCGGGTTGGCCATGGCCACCTGCGTCTGGACGGCCGTGGGGGGGCGATCGGCCACTCCGGACGCCCCGCTCGTCTTCTTCACAACCCTCGGGTTGTGGTGCTTCGTGACCGGCCAGCGGCCGGCGCAAGGGTGTCTCGGCCCGGGCTGGAGATCGTGGCGGAGGGCCTGCGCCTGCGGCGCTGCTCTCGGGTGTGCCGTGCTCGCCAAAGGGCCGCTGGGCCTCGTCATGCCGCTCGTCGCCTTCATCGCCTTCACGCTCTGGCAGGCCTGGGATGACGAGGCTTCCGCCGTCCCCCGGATTCCCCGACTGTGGCGGGCCGTCGTGGGCCTCCGCCTCCCGTTGGTGGCGGGAACGGCGGCGGCCGTCGCCCTCCCCTGGTACGCCGCGGTCACGATCCGCACCGGCGGCGCGTGGCTCGAGGGTTTCCTGTTCGTCCACAACGTCGGTCGATTCCAGGCACCGATGGAGGGGCACGACGGATCGGCGTTCGTCTACTACCCGGCCGTCCTCGCAATCGGCTTCTTTCCCTGGTCGATCGTGCTCGCCGCAGCGCTCGTCCACGCCGCCGCGATCGTCGGCCCCACAGCCGGGCCCGTCGGAGGGCCGGCTGCAGCGCGGCGGGATGCGATCCGACTGATGATCTGCTGGCTGGCGACTTGGGTCATCGCCTTTTCCTCAGCCGGCACGAAACTTCCCGGCTACATCTGGCCCGCCTACCCGGCGCTGGCGGTGATCACCGGCGACCTTCTCGCCTCGTGGGCGGCCGGCGAAGCGATCTGCACCCGGTGGTGCCGCGTTCCAGGCGCGGCGATCGACGGGGTGATGCGGTTGGCGTGGTCCATTCTGTTCCTCGCCGGGATCGGGATCGGGATCGGCTTGGCACTCGCTGCCGCCCTGGGGATCCCCGCGTTGCAGCTGCTCTCACCGATCGGCCTGATCCCGGCGGCCGGGGCCGCGGCGGCTTGGACCCTCCAATCCAGGGGACGACGCCAGGATGCCCTCGGGGCGCTCGCGATCAGCGCCTGCCTAGTGATCACGCTGCTGGCGGCCGTCGGCAGCGATCTGGTCGGGGGGGCCCGTGCCGCCCAGCGCCTCATCGACACGCTTGCGACACGTCCCGTGGCGGGGGCCTGGGCCGGATTCGGGAGCGTTCCGCCGAGCGTCGTTTTCTATGCCGCCGACACGATCCCACAACTGCACTCCACCGAGGCGGTCGGCGCCCATCTCGAGGGGCGGCCCGATGCCCACCTCCTCGTCGATGCCCGCTTCGAGATGAACCTTCCTTCCCCCCTGCCCCCGGGCTACGGGGTCATTGCCAGAGAACGTCCCCTGTTTGGCCCCGGCCTGCTCGTCATCGGCCCCCGAGCCGAGCCCCAAGAGCACGGCGATCCGATCGCTGCCCCACACGCCCAGAGTCCGGAGACCCCCCTGGCATGGCACGCCCCAGCCCCGACCCCATGAGCACCCACATCACCGCCAGCGGTCCACTTGGCAATGGCCCGATGCCCGTCGCCCCGACGACCGCCGGAGACGGCTCCACACTGCGACACCCGCTGGTGGTGGTCGTCGTCGCCGCCGCGGTGACGCTGGCGGTCGGCTTTGCGCCGATGCCGTTCTGGGACGAGGACGAACCGCGTTTCGCCGCCATCGCCCGGACGATGCTCGAGACGGGCGACTGGGTGGTGCCGATGTACAACGACACACTTGCCGTCGACAAGCCGGTGCTCATGCACTGGTGCATGGCGGCCTGCTACCGGCTGTTTGGGGTTTCCGAGATCCCCGCCCGGATCCCCTCGGCGTTGGCAGCGCTCGCCACGGCGCTCGCGCTGCTCCGCGCCGGCACGGCCTGGTTCTCCGTCCGGACGGGCGTGGTGGCGGCGCTGGCTTGGATCGGCTGCCTCCTGGTCGGGATCGAATCGCACGCCGCCACCCCGGACGCGATCCTCACTGCGCTGACGACGTGGATGACGGTCCTCGCCACCGAGCCGCTCCTCCTCGCCGCAACCGCCGGCTCCCCTGGCTCATCGAAGCGGCTCGCCGCTGGCAAGGCGGCTCTCGTCGGAGCCCTCGGTGGCCTCGCGGTCCTCTGCAAAGGACCAGTCGGCTTCGTCGGCCCGTTAGCGGTGATCCTCCCGTGGGTCACGGCCGTTGAATGGCAGGCCCGCCGTGATCCGGCGGCGTCGGTCGGCCGGCAGATGCTGACTGCGATCCGGGCTGGCTTCGGGTCCGTGGCGTTCATCCGTCCGGTGATCCTCACCCTCGCGATGCTTGCTGTCGCCGCCCCGTGGTATGTCGCCGTCGGCCTGCGGACCAACGGGGAGTGGCCGGCAGGGTTTTTCCTGATTCACAACGTCGGCCGCTTCGCAGCCCCGATGGAGAATCACAGCGGCGGCATCTTCTTTCACCTCCTGGCGATGCTCGTCGGCTTCTACCCCTGGTCGTGCTTCCTTCCCTTCGCCATCGTTGTGGCAACGTGGCGGGCGACCAGCACCAACGCTTCCACGCTCGAGCGGCGCGGCCTCGGCTTGGCCCTTCTCTGGCTGCTGGTGTGGGTCGGTGCGTTCTCGCTGGCGGCGACGAAGCTGCCCAACTACGTCCTTCCCGCCTACCCTGCCGCCGCCCTCGTCGTCGCCGCGACGGCCACGCGCTTGGTCAACCGCGGGACGGTGTCCATGCCCCGGTGGCTGGCGGCCGGACTCGGATGGGTCGTGTTTGGGGGCGTGGCCACCGTGGCTACGATCCTCGTCGTCGGCCGGTTCGGCGTGACCGGCGCGACCCCGGCAGCGCTTGTCGGCCTCGTCCCGATCCTCGGCGCCGCGGTGTGCTGGTGGGGCGCCCGCAGCGGCCGATTCGATCCCTTGGCTGCGATGGTCGGCTTGTCGCTGGTCTACACGGCCCTGGCCGTCGGCCCCGCCGCGGCGCGGATCGCCGGAGCCAATGCGTTGCCCGGCCTCGTCGAGCAGGCCCATCGTCATGCCGGAGGAACGGCCCGGCTGTCGACCTACGGGCAGAACACCCCAAACGTCGTCTACTACGCCCGTGGCCATGTCAATGAATGGCGCCCTGAGCAGGCCGATCAGGCGATCGCCGACCTTTCCAACGATGATGACCGGGTCCTCCTGGTCACGGAGGAGGCGCTACGGACGATCGAATCGAATCTGCCGTCCGGCACCGGTGTCGTGGGCCGCGTCCGCCCCCTCTTCAAGGATGGAGACTTCCTCCTCATCGGCAGGACAGACGCCCCCCCGCCGCGCCAGGCCGCTACGGAGAGCCTCACACGATGACCACTCAAGCCTCGTCCGAACATGGCCCCGACATCCTGCCGCACCGCCCGCTCAACCGGGCCCGCCCAGTCTCCCGGGGCCTCCTGTCGATCGTCATCCCCTGCCACAACGAGGAGGAGGTGATCGAGTCGACCCATCGCCGGCTCGTGGCAGCGCTCCCGTCGACAGGCATGGATTTCGAGATCCTCTACATCGACGACGGCAGCCGCGATCGAACCCTCTCCCGCCTCGAGGCGATCGCGGCGGCCGATCCACGCGCGACGGTCATCGAGTTGTCGCGAAACTTCGGCCAGCAGTCGGCGATGTCGGCCGGGCTGGCACGGGCCCGCGGCGACGCGGTCGTGATCATCGATGCCGATCTCCAGGATCCTCCCGAGGTGATCCCCGAGATGGTCGAGTGCTGGCGGTCGGGAGCCGACGTGGCCTACGGTCGGCGGCGGTCGCGCGAAGGGGAAACGTGGTTCAAACTCGTCACCGCGAGTTGCTTCCACCGCTTCTTCGCGAGCCTCGTTCCCTATCCGATCCCGGTCGACACCGGCGACTTCAAACTCCTCGACAGGGCCGTGGTCGACGCCGTCTGCAACCTGCCGGAGAAGCGGCGCTACCTCCGCTCGCTCGTGGCCTGGACCGGCTTCCGGCAGGAGCCCGTCTGGTACGACCGGCACGCCCGCTCGGCTGGCGAGACGAAGTACTCGACCAGGAAATTGATCCGCTTGGCGATGGACGCGGTCATGCTTTCCTCCGACACGCCCCTGCGGGCCGCTTGGTGGGCGGCCGGACTGCTGGCGACCGTCGGCGTCGGCTGCACGCTCCTGGCATGCCTGATGCCCACCGGAGACAGAACGGTCGTGTTGGCGATCGCCGCGGTGATCACCCTGGCGGGGGCGATCCAAACCTCCGCGGTCGCCATCGTCGGTGAATATGTCGTCCGCACCTACCGCGAGGTTCAGGGCCGCCCCTCATGGGTCGTGAAGCGGACGATCGATGGGGAATCGGCCGCCGGAGCGGAGCATGCCGATCATGCCGGATCGCGCGTGGCCTGAAATCTCTCTTCCTCCGCCCACTCACCTGCGCCCCCGTTCCCGCCTCGAGAGGCAGGAACAGGGGGCAGGGGCGGATAAAAGATCGACGGGAGTCGCCGCGATCACTTCTTCAGTTCGGCCTCGATCGCCTTCACGAAGGCCTGGTCGTCGGGCTTCACCTGCGTGGCGAAGCGGCCGCTGATCGCGCCGTCCTTGCCGATGATGAACTTCTCGAAGTTCCACTTCACGTCGCCGTTCGGCTT
>CAMARC010000126.1 GCA_945860405.1 Candidatus Kuenenia stuttgartensis
CATCAGGTTGTCGATCTCGAGCCGAGCGAGCGATTCCCCGAGCCTCCCGCGCCGAAGCTCGTCGAGGGCTACCATCTCATCCGACAGTACGGCTGCTACGGATGCCACGAGATCAATGGCTATGCCGGCCCCGACAAGCGCATCGGGCCCGACATGCGAGTCACCCCGAATTACCATGAAGTCGCTGAAGCGATCGCTACCGACCCTGGGCTCGAGACTTTCGGGGAAGGGGTGAGGCGGATCGTCGAGGATGTCCGTTCCAGCCCGGACGGAAAGCAGTCTCGCGAGAAGCTCCGCGAACTCCTCGAACTCGACGCCGCAGCCGGCGACGATGCCAAACTCTCGGCGCGCTCGCATACGCTCGCCGCCCAACTCAAGGCCCCCGACACCCCGGGCACCCTCCCCAAGGTCGGCCCCAGCCTCCGCCACGTTGCCTCGAAGAACAGCTTCGAGTGGCTCTACTCGTGGCTGCGGAATCCGCAAGACTTCCGCCCTTCGACCAAGATGCCGCGTTTCTTCGGCCTCTGGGAGCATCTCTCCGGCAAGAGCCTGGAGGAGTCCAAGCGTTACGAGCCAATCGAAATCCGCTCGATGATCACCTATCTCCAGGGTGCCAGCGCTCCGTTTGAATACGTTGCCCCCTGGGACGGCATCACCTCGGCTCCCGATATCGAGCGAGGCAAGAAGGTCGTCCAGGTGCGCGGATGTCTTGCCTGCCACCAGCACGGCGACTTCCCCGAAGCCACGAGCACCCACGGCCCGAATCTCTCCCGGATCGGCGCCAAAGTTGCTTCCCACCCCCGCGGCAGCGAATGGCTCTACAGTTGGCTCCGCGAGCCGGCTCGCTATCACCCGCGGACGATCATGCCAAATGTGCTTCTCGAGCCGGTCAAACAGGCCGACGGGAGCGTCAGCGATCCGGCAGCCGACGCCACTGCCTACCTGCTGTCGTCGACCGAGGGCTGGCAGGCGACCGATGTTCCTTCGGCCACATCGCTCACCGATGCGGAGCGGACGGCGACCGAGGAATTGGCGCTGATGTACCTCAAGGAACGGTTCCCGGAGGTGCGGGCACGCAATGTCCTTGCCACCGGTCTGGGCGCCGACATGGCCTCGATCCTGGGTGACGAGCGGATGCTCCTCGATGTCACCCAAGCCAACCGCGACGCCAAGCTCCTCGACTACGTCGGCAAGAAGACGATCGCGAAGCTCTCCTGCGCCGGCTGTCACGACATTCCCGGCTTCGAGGATGCGAAGGCCGCTGGCGCCGCCCTGGCCGACTGGGGCCGGAAGGAGTCGTCGAAGATCGCTTTCGAGCAGGTTTCCCATTTCGTCACGCACCAACTCGCCCACGGTCACGGTGGTCACGCCGGTGCTGGGGGTCATGCTGGTACTGCTGGTCATGGCGAGCACGGTGGCCATGCGACGCCGACCGACCACATCCTGGGCGTCGAAGGAGCCGATCACGGCGAAGCCCATGGACATGCCGAAAAGGCCACCGTTGTTGACGGGCTCGACTCCGATCTGGCCTACGCCGCGATCGAGGAAGCCCATGTCACGCCTGAATCGGTCGACCCCAACACCGGGTTCTTCCTGGAAAAGCTCCTCGCCCACGAGCGCGAGGGCTTCCTCTGGCAGAAGCTCCGAGCCCCGCGGAGCTACGACTACAAGAAGGCGGAGAACAAGGGCTACAACGAGCGTTATCGGATGCCCCAGTTCCCGTTCAACGACACGCAGCGGGAAGCGGTGATGACGTTTGTCCTCGGTCTCGTCGCCGAACCGCCGGCCCCGCAGTTTGTCTACACGCCCAGCGATCGGGAGCAGGCACGGCTCTCCGGGATGAAAGTCGCCGAGCAGTACAACTGCGGAGGCTGTCACACGCTGCAGATGGATCGCTGGGACGTCCGCTATCGCCCTGAATCCCTCGGCGAAGGTCAGGAATCGGCCGATTATCCCTTCCTCTCCCCCCACTTCACCCCGGCAAACGTTGCGGATTCCCTCGTCACCGACCGCCAAGGGCGTCGCAAGGCCACGCTCGTCGGAATGCCGGGCATCAATCCGGAATCGGGGAAGCCCCAATTCGTTGACGAGGATGGCGTTCCCATCGAAGAGGATGACGCCGAAGCAGTGCCGCACCGTCCGTTCATGCTCTGGAAGGACGTGCTCGTCGACGGCACGCCGCGGATCGTCGGTGGTCCCAACGTCATGGTGCCCAACGAGGCGCTGGAAGCTGGCCGGCACTATCCCGCCAATGGTGGCGATCTGGCCCGCCTCCTCTTCCCGGTGGTGATCGCCGACGAGAAGGAGATCAACCCTAACGTGAAGCCCGACGACGCTTGGGGATGGCTCCCACCCCCGCTTGTCGGCGAAGGGAAGAAGGTGCAGTCGGGCTGGCTGCACAAGTTCCTCCTCAACCCTGCGCCGATCAGGCCGGCGGCCGTTCTGCGGATGCCGAAGTTCAACTTCCAGTCTTCCGAGGCCTCGGCACTGGTCAATTACTTCGCGTCGGTCGACGGCGCTGACTACCCCTACGTCTACGATCCGCGGCTCGACGAGAGCTCAGTGACCACGGCCGAAGCGACCCACCCGGGTCACCTCGAGGGGGCGATGAAGATCGTCACCAACAACAACTACTGCGTGAAGTGCCATCTGGTTGGGGGATACTCACCGCCTGGCAACCCGAAGGCCCTGGCGCCACAACTCGAAGTCGTCCATGAGCGGCTCCGGCCCGACTACGTGCACAACTGGATCGCCAACCCGAAGCGGTATCTCCCCTACACGGGGATGCCGGTCAACATCCCGTTCGACAAGCCGGTCAGTCAGGATCTCTATCACGGCACGAGCGACCAGCAGCTCGATGCGCTCACCGATCTCCTCATGCACTACGACCGGTTTGCGAAGCGGAATCTCTCCCTCGACGCCTATCTCAAGCAGCCACCGGCGGCCGAGCCGTCCGCTGCCCAACCGGCGGCATCGATCGATTCGTCCCCTTCTGAACCAATTCCTGGCCCCAGTGACGGGCCGGCGCCTACCATTCCTGGAGGATCTGGCAGCGTGACGCTGCTCAATCCCGACCGGCCTGCCGTCAACCGCACCATCGCGGTCGCCGGCAGCGACTGATCGCCCCGACACAATCTCGCCCGAATCGCCCCGGAGAGCCCCCATGTCCCACGTCCATTGTGTCCGTTCCACCATCGGCGCCGCGGCCACCCTGGCCATGCTGCTCGCTTCTCCGGCCCTCGCCGACGACTGGGGAACGCTCAAGGGCCGATTCAAGTTTGGCGGAGCCGTTCCGACCGCGGCTGAGCTCAAGGCCGATAAGGACGTCGAGGTTTGCGGCAAGGAGAAACTCCTCAACGAAGAACTCACCATCGGTGCCGATGGCGGCATCGCCAACGTCGTCGTCTTCGTCCGCGACAAGGATGTCAAGGTTCACCCCGATGCCGCCGCGGCCAAAGAGCCGGTGGTGATGGACAACAAGAACTGCCGCTTCGAGCCGCACGTGGCCTTCGTGCAGGTCGGCCAACCGCTGACCCTCAAGAACTCCGACTCCGTCGGTCACAACAGCAACATCGCAACGATCAAGAACCCCCCCTCCAACAGCCTGATTGCCGCCGGCGCCGATTCGAACGTCACGTTCAAGGCCGAAGAGGCAATTCCCGCGCAGGTCACCTGCAACATCCATCCCTGGATGAAGGGCTGGGTGCTCGTCCGTCCCAACCCGTACGGGGCCATCTCGTCCGCCGATGGCAGCTTCGAGATCAAGAATCTGCCGGCCGGTGACATCGAACTCCAACTCTGGCACGAGAAGGCCGGCTACATCGGCGAGATCAGCGTCAAGGGAAAGTCTGAGAAGATCGCCAAGGGGCGGAAGAAGATCAAGGTGGCCGCCGGCGACAACGACCTCGGGGAGATGGTGCTCGATGCCAACCTGTTCAAGAAGTGAGTCATCGGCTCAGGCCGTTGCGGGCCCTGGCGTCCGGTGCGCCTGGAGCGGTGTCGCTCGATTGGGGCTCGCTCTGGCGGCCGTGTCCCTCGGATCCGGTTGCGTCGACGGCCGTGTCGGGCAGCCTGCCGCCGATGCGGATGCTGCCGCGAAAGTCCGCACGGCGCTCGTGGCATCAACCGGCGGCGCAGCCGAAACGGGCACTGAGACAGCGGCCACTGGCACCGGCTGGGGGACGCTCAAGGGACGGTTCGTATTCGCGGGAACTCCGGCCGAAGCCAAGGCTTTGGCGGTCGACAAGGACACCGAGGTCTGCTCGAAGGATGGCGTCAAACTTCTCGATCGCTCCCTCCTTGTTGACCCGTCCTCAAAGGGGCTGGCAAACGTGGTGCTTTTCGTCCGGAAATCGAGCCGTGTGAAAGACTCCGCGCCGCCAGAGAAGCCCTTGGTGTTTGACCAAAAGCAGTGCGAGTTCATCACGCCGGTGTTTGCGGCCCGGGTTGGCCAATCGATCGATGTCCACAACAGCGACCCGGTGGGCCACAACACGAACATCGCCGGGACGAGCTTCAACCAATTGATCCCCGCCGGTGATGGCACGATCTTCAAGCCCGACGTCGAGACTGGCATGCCGACGATGGTGACCTGCAACATTCATCCCTGGATGAAGGCCTATGCTGTCTTCCGCAAGGACGGCTATGTCGGGGTCAGCGCCGCCGACGGTTCGTTCACGATCTCCGACCTTCCGGCAGGGGAAACGCTCGAGTTCCAGGTCTGGCATGAAAGGTCGACGGGCCCCAACGGCGCGCTTGGCCTTGCGAAGCCCGATCTCAAGTGGACCCCGAAGGGTCGATTCCAGGTCAAGATCGAAGCTGACGAGGTCAAGGATATCGGCACGCTCGAGGTGCCCGCTGCCGCTCTCGGTGGCTGATCCAATCTTCCGCCCCCTCCATCCCACAGCCATGAATCCCACCACTACCACCGACGTCCGACATGCCCGGGGCCAGCGCCCGGCGTGGAGCGTCAAGATCGTTTTACTTCTGGTCGTACTCGGGAGCACCGGCTGCGGGGCCACGCCCCCGGCTTGGTTCCGCCTCAACATGGTCGAGGCGACGAAGCAGAAGCTGACCCCCGACCAAGAGCGTCAGGTGGCGACATTGATGGCGGCCATGTTCGGTACGCCGGACGACCCTGTGGCTCTGCCGGAGACAGGCCTCGACGAGGCGAAGCTTCGCCTCGCTGCCGGCCCTGTCCGTAGCGACATCGTCGGACGCAAAAACGGACTTTACCGCGAGCACTGCGCTCACTGCCACGGCGTCACCGGAGACGCCCTCGGGCCGACCGCCGCCTTCCTCAATCCGTACCCCCGCGATTACCGCCCGGGTATTTACAAGTTCAAGAGCACCGAGCGGGCCGACAAGCCGACCCATGCCGACATGACGCGGATCCTCAAGAACGGGATCCCGGGCACGTCGATGCCGTCTTTTGCGCTGTTGAGCGAAACCCAGATCGATGCCCTCGTCGAATACGTCAAGTACCTCTCGATCCGCGGCGAAACGGAGCTCGGCCTGATGCGGGCCTACTTCGAACTCGACGACGACGCCGAGGGCAAGCTTCCCGAAACCCGCGAGTTCCTCGTGGGCGAGGTCCTCGAGCCTGTCGCCGAGAAATGGAAGGCTGCTGCCGACGCACTGATTCCAGTGCCCGAGATGCCGGCGGACATCGACATGGTGGCGTCGATCGCCAAGGGGCGTGAGCTGTTTTATGGCGACAAGGCAAATTGCGTGAAGTGCCATGGCCCGACGGCGATGGGCGACGGACAGGCCAACGACTACGACGACTGGAACAAGACCATCGTCGAGTGGACGAAGGAGGTTGTCGGCACTGACGACAAGCAATGGGCCAGCCGGGCCCACCGGGTGCTCGATGGTGACTCCCTCGAACCGCGGACGATTCCTCCCCGCAACCTCCGCCGCGGCATCTACCGCGGTGGACGCCGCCCGCTCGATCTCTACTACCGGATCCATGCCGGGATCAACGGCGCCCCGATGCCCGCGGCCAAGGGGACAGTTCCGCCGGAGGACATCTGGCACATCGTCAACTACGTCCGCTCACTTCCTTATGAACTCGACGGCGAACTTGGGGCTGACCGCCCGATGGTCGCCCGCGACCGGTTCTGATCCTCGCCGACGCCCCCGGGCGACCGAAACTGTCACCTCACGATCGCCATCGTTCAACGCCTTCAAGAACACCTGACTCAAATCCACCTTCCCAGCCAGCGGAGCAGACGGCCGTGGACCACGACAATCGCGATCGCAATGCCGGTTCAGGCGGGTTTCCTCCGGGGAAGGCCCCGGGCGATTCCTGGGCCGACGGCTTGCCCAAGGGCCGCCGCTGGAGCGGGATTGCCTGGAGCCTGTTGTTCCTCCTTGTCCCGGTCCTCGGTACTGCCACCTTCGTCATCGCGCCCTATTACGACCACTGGCTCCCGAAGGACGTCTCGGTTCACGGCAAGTCGATAGACGGCCTCTTCTATTTCATTCTTGTGCTCACCGGCGTCGTCTTTCTGGCGACCGAATTGATCCTGTTTTGGTTCATGTGGAAGTATGACGCCGCAGCTTCTTCGAAGCCGGCCACCTACATCCACGGGAGCCACACCCTCGAGGTGGTGTGGACGATCATCCCAGCGGCGACGATGCTCTTCCTCGCCATCTACCAGATGAACACGTGGGCCGACGTGAAGATGCGGAGGCCTCGAATGGCCCCCTCGGTGGAGGTCGTGGCTCGGCAGTTCGAATGGCGGCTCCGTTACCCGGGCCGCGACGAGACGCTCGGTACCGAGGACGACCTGTTCGTCGTCAACGACCTCCATGTGCCGATTGACGAAGATTTCCTTGTTCAGCTCAAGAGCATGGACGTTCTCCACAGCTTCTTCCTGCCGAACTTCCGCGTGAAGCAGGATGCCGTCCCCGGCATGAAGATACCGGTGTGGTTCAAGGCGACCGAGACGGGCACTTATGACATCGTCTGTGCCGAGGTCTGCGGCTGGGGCCACTACAAGATGAAGGGTCGGGTGACGGTCGAGTCGCGGGCCGACTTCAACCGCTGGCTGGCCCTGATCGAAGCCGAACAGAAAGCGACCCAACGCGGCCCGGAAGAAATCCCCGTGGCCGCAGCAGACTAGCTCTCTACCGCCCCCGTACGCGATCCACTCTCCTATCCACCCATCCACAGCCCCCGCCATCGAGCACCACCGTTCGGGCGAGTTATCCAGAGGCCAACACCGATGAGCACCGTCACGCAACCGCAGGGTCCTCCCAAGGACACGGCGCATCACGAACACGTCGCCACCCACGGCTCGACGTCGCTGTCGACCTTCCTCTCGACCTACGTGTTCTCGAAGGATCACAAGGTCATCGGGCTGCAGTTCCTGTTCTCGACGCTGGTCTGGTTCCTCATTGGCGGCCTTCTCGCCCTAGCCGTCCGTTGGCAGGTGGCCTGGCCTTGGTCCGATGTGCCGGTCCTGGGCAAGCTCTTCGCCCAGCACGGTGGCCAGATGGTGCCCGAGTTTTACACGATGCTGTTCACGATGCATGCGTCGGTGATGATCTTCCTGGTCATCATCCCGATCCTCGCGGGGGCGTTCGGTAACTTCCTCATCCCGCTCATGATCGGCGCCGACGACATGGCGTTCCCGACGCTCAACATGCTGAGCTACTGGTTCATGTGGCCGGCGTTCTTCTTCTTCGGCGCCAGCTTTTTCGTCGAGGGTGGGGCAGCTGCCGGTGGCTGGACGAGCTATCCGCCACTTTCGACGAGCACCGTTTCGGCCCCGGGCAGCGGCATGGGGCAGACGCTCTGGCTCCTCGGTCTGACGATGGTCGGCGTCTCGTCGATGCTCGGCAGCGTCAACTACATGACGACGATCATCCTCATGCGTGCCCCCGGGATGACGATGTTCCGTCTCCCGATGACGATCTGGGCGATGTTCATCACCGCAATCCTCCAGGCCTTCGCCCTGCCGGTCCTCACCGCGGCCGGGTTCATGCAACTCACCGACCGCCTCATCGGCACCGGCTTCTTCAGCCCCGAGGGGAACATCATCAACAACGCCATGTCGGGTGCCGGCGGCGGGCAACCGCTCCTCTGGCAGCACCTCTTCTGGTTCTACAGCCATCCGGCTGTCTACATCATGATCCTGCCGGCGATGGGGATGGTGTCCGACATCCTCACGACGTTTGCCCGCAAGCCGCTGTTCGGTTACCGGCCGATGGTCTATTCAATCGCCGGCATCGCCGGACTCGGATTCATCGTCTGGGGCCACCACATGTTTATCTCGGGGATGAACCCCGCCCTCGGCATCACCTTCATGGTGGCGACGATGATGATCGCGCTGCCGAGCGCCGTGAAGACGTTCAACTGGCTCGGCACCATTTGGGGCGGGCGGATCCACTACACGACCGCGATGCTGTTTGCGATCTCGTTCGTCTCGATGTTCATCATCGGAGGCCTGTCGGGCATTTTCATGGCGGCCACGCCGGTCGACATCTTCATCCACGACACCTACTTCATCGTGGCCCACTTCCACTACGTTCTCTTCGCAGGCACCGCGATGGGCGTGTGGGCAGGGATCTACTACTGGTTCCCGAAGATGTTCGGCCGAACGATGAACGAGTTTTGGGGGAAGGTCCACTTCTTCCTGACGTTCATGTTCCTGAACGGCACCTTCTTCACGATGCACATCCTCGGTGCGGTCGGCTTCCCCCGTCGGCTTGCCGACGCCTACCACTACGAGACATTCCACCACCTCCAACCGCTCAACGCCTTCATGACGTGGTGTGCCATGGGCATGGTCGCGACGCAGATCATTTTCGCGATCAATTTCTTCTGGAGCATGTTCCGGGGGCCGGTCGCAGGCCGAAATCCCTGGAATGCCAACACGCTCGAATGGACCGCCCCGAGCCCCCCGGGCCACGGCAACTTCGACTTCCAACCGGTGGTCTACCGCGGCCCTTACGAGTTCTCCGTGCCGGGGTGCGAAAAGGATCACCTCATGCAGACCGATCCCCCCCATCCCGCGGAAGCGGCGGCCGCTGCGGCCGCCCACGCCTGATCGATTCCCCGACAGAGCGTGACGGCACCGTCCATGGCCAGCGCCACCATCGGCACATCATCCACCGCTCGGTCGACGGTCAATTGGCCGTGTGTCGTTGCATGGATGCTCGTCGCCACGACGGCCCTGCTGCTGTCGTTCGGGGCGCTGGTCACGACCTACGACGCGGCGATGGCGGTGCCCGACTGGCCGGGGACGTTCGGCCATAACATGTTCCTCTATCCACTCGTAGAGTGGTTTTGGGGGCCATGGGATCTGTTCCTCGAGCATGGTCATCGGCTCCTCGGGGCGACCGCCGGGATGCTCTCCCTGCTCCTCGCGGCCGTCACCTTCCGACGTGGCGCATCGCCGGCCGTGCGCTGGCTCGTGGTGGCGGCGGTGGTCCTCGTTGTCGTGCAAGGGGCGCTCGGCGGGCTCCGCGTCATTCTCGACGACAAGACGGTTGCCAAGGTCCATGCCTGCACCGGTCCGCTCTTCTTCGCCGTTGCCACGGCGATCGCTGTCCTGGCCGGACGGCGGGGCAGGGGGGATTTGTCGGCGTCGGCAACCGAGCAGCGGAGCCACGCGGTTGGGCAGGAAGCCCTTGTTGCCGTCGGGCCTGTGCATCTGCCGCTCCCATCGTGGGCGCTCGGAGCCTCGTTGCCGACAGCGTTGGCTGTGGCGGCCTATTTGCAACTGGTCGCCGGGGCCCAACTACGGCACGCTGATGCCACGCTCGCCCCTTCGACCTTCCGCTGGATGGTGGCAATCCATCTGGCTGGCGCGGCGGCAGTCACCGTGCTTTCGGCGTTGACGGTCATCGCTTGGCAGCCGCACGAATCGCGGGTGGCGCGACGGTGGTCACTGGCAATCATGGTGATGGTGATAGGACAACTGCTCCTCGGCGGCGGCGCTTGGCTGTTCACCTGGGGAATGCCCTCCTGGCTCCAGGATGCCTGGGCCCCCGCCGAGGCGGTGCTCGCGAGGAGTCCGCGTGGCGCTGCTGTGATCACGGGGCATGTGATTCTCGGGATGATGATTCTCGGGGCCGCTGTCGTGCTCGCACTGGAATGGGGCGGGGCTGATCGCCTCGAACGGATCGCTCGCTTCGGACGCCAAGGCCTCAGGCGTCCTGATGGCACAGAAGCAAGACTCCTCCCCGCAACCGCGGCAGTTCAGCCGCGCTCCGAGCGAGGTGCCCGATGACATCGCCCTC
>CAMARC010000127.1 GCA_945860405.1 Candidatus Kuenenia stuttgartensis
ACCCCCACAGTTCGGTGAGTCGACGCCCGAGAGCGCCGGCCCGGACGCTTAGGAGCCCATCCCCATGGAGCGCACGCAGTTGTCGGCGGTCGTCCTCGAGTTGCTCGAGAAGGAGACAGGGGAGACCTACCCCGCCGTCGAGGAATCGACCACGCTCCGCGAGGGCCTCAACCTCGACTCGCTCGACATGGCCGGCCTCGTCCTCCATATCGAGAGCCATTTCGGTATCCAGATCGAGAGCGAGCTCCTCGACGGCATCCAGTCGGTCGGTGATCTGCTCAACGTCCTCGAGACGAAGATCGCCGCCAAATCGCTCCGCAAGGCGGCCTGAGCCCCCGGCAGCACGGTCACCGAGCACTCTCGATGCCCCACATCTCCTGTCCCGTCGCGGTCCATGCCAACGTCACCTGCCATGCGGCGGGAGTGGCTGCGCTGCGCGAGGCGTCCGTGCCGGGAGCGCCGCCGCTGCCGCCACGATTCCTCCGCCACGCCGACGAGCATACGGTCGTCGGCATCCGCGCCGTGCAGGAAGCGATGGCCGCAGTTGGCCGCCGACAAGGCTCTTTTCCGTCCGCAGCGAGCGATCGCTTCGCCGTCGTCGCCGCGCCGTGCGGCGCCGGCCGGCCGGCCACTGCCCGGACGCTCGTCAGCCTCCGTGACGGCGGGCCGGTGACCGTCTCGCCGCACGTCGTCCCGCAGTGCTCGCTTCATGCTGTGGCCAGCGCCGTGAGCGTCGGCCTGCGGATCCACGGCCCCAACATCGGCGTCGGTGGTGGCCCCGAGGCGCTCTCCGAGGCGTTCCTCACGGCGCTGTCGCTCCTCGACGAGCCGGGCGTCGATGGCTGCTGGCTCGTGCTCACCGCCTGGGACGACGAGCCGACGCTCGGCGATCGGGGCGACCTCCCCGGCGATGCGGTCTGCCGAGGCGTGGCGCTGGCCCTCGATCGGGCTGCCGCCGGAAGCCTCGAGCTTTCGCTCCGCACAGAGCCGAGCCTCACCGTGATCGACGAAGCGTCGCCGACCTTCCTCCCTGGCCGGTCTTCGCTCGTCGAGTTGGCGGCGTTTCTCGACCGAGCCGCCCAGGCTGGCGGAGGCGATCGTGACAAACATGACGACGGCTGCGGCTGGTCGTTCCGCCTCGGCTGGGGAGCGACGGTGCACCTCGAGCCCGCGCCGGCGCGGCTCGGTGCGCGGGAGTGGAGGAGGGACGCCGCATGAACCGTGCCCCCCTTTCCGCCGACCGGTCCGTCGTGATCACCGGGATCGGCGCCGTCACCCCTCTCGGCAACGATTTCGACTCCATCGCCGACGCGCTCCTTGCCGGGAGATCGGGCGTCGTGGAAATCGACGGCGCCGGATTCAGCCGTGAAGCCCGGCAGTTCGCCGCGCCGGTCGCCGCGATCCCGACGGTGGCAACCGACTCAGACAACGCCTTCGACCGTCTCGGCCAGATCTGCCTGGCAGCCTCGAGCGCGGCCAAGGCCGACGCCGGGCTCGGCGACCTCCGCGCCGGGAGAGGCCCGGTGGCCGGGGCGCGCGTCGGCCTCGTCCTCGGCATCGGCGCCGAGCAACTCAAGCGCTGGGAAGCCGATTTCCTCGCCGGCGGAGGGGAAGTCTTCTCTCCCGACAGGCCCGCGAGCCTTGTCCACCGGATCGCCGCCCGGCTCGGCATCCAGGGGCCGGCAGTGACCGTCGCGGCGGCCTGTGCCTCGAGCGGCTACGCGTTGGCCCTGGCCCGCCGCTGGATCGCCACAGGGCTTGTCGATGTCTGTCTGGCCGGTGGCTGCGACATCCTCAGCCCGACCGGCTTTGCCGCCTTCTACAACCTCCGTGCCCTCTCGCGCCGCAGCGACCATCCCTCCCGCGCCTCGCGCCCCTTCGACCGCGAGCGTGACGGCTTCGTGATGGGGGAAGGGGGCGCGGTGCTCGTCCTCGAATCGCGCCGCCACGCCGACGCCCGCGGCGCGCGGGTCCGGGGGGAACTGGCCGGGGTGGGGATGTCGGGGGATGCGGCGCACATGGTGATCCCCAGCGACGATCCGACCGAGGCCGCTCGGGCCATTCATCTGGCGCTGCAAAGCGCCGGCGTGCAGCCTGCCGACCTCGACTACGTCAACGCCCACGCTGCCGGCACTCCCGTCGGCGACGTCGCCGAGGCGGCCGCGATCCGCCTGGCGCTCGGCGCCGCCACCGACCATGTTCCGGCGAGCTCGACCAAGAGCATGTCGGGCCATCTCGTCAGCGGCGCGGCCGCCTTCGAGGCGATCGCCTGCCTGGCTGCGATCGATCGTCAGGCGATCCCCCCGACGCTCAACCTCGATTCCCCCGACGAGCGCTGCCGGCTCGACCATGTGCCCCATGTCGCCCGGCCGCATCCCGTCACCGTGACCGCCAGCAATTCCTTCGGCTTCGGCGGGGCGAATCTCTGCCTCGTCATCCGCCGCGCCGCCTGATCCCTCACCATTCCCCTGCCAGTTCCTCGGAGACCCCTACGATGACCACTTGCTCCTCGCAGTGCGCTTGCCGCCGCCCCGCCGATCCCGCCAGCCCGCCGCTCCCCGCCGCCGAGATCGACTCGCTCCTCGAGCGCCTCGTGGCCGAGTGGCATGTCGTCGATCCGGGGCACACCGCCACCGAGCTCGAGGGGCGGATCTGCGATCTCCACAAGTTCAACTTCCAGCTCTGGCACGAAGAGGACATCGCCCGCTCCCCCGAGGTGACCGACGCGCGGATCGCCGAGGTAAAGCGGAATATCGATCGCTTCAACCAAGCGCGCAACGACGCCATCGAGAAGGTCGACGACTGGCTCGTCACGGAGCTCGCCGCCCGCGGCATCCAGGCCACCGCCGGCACCGCCGCGGCCACCGAGACGCCCGGCTCGGCGATCGACCGGCTTTCGATCCTCGAGCTCCGCCGCTTCCACATGCGCGAGCAGCTCGACCGTGCCGATGCCACCCAGGAGCACCGTGAGAAGGCGGCGGCCCGGATGGCGGTGCTCGACGCCCAGCGCGGCCACCTCATCGATGCGATCGACCGTCTCCTCACGGAGATCTTCCAGGGCCAGCGGCCGCTGCGTGTGTTCCGGATGATGAAGATGTACAACGATCCGACGATGAACCCGTATCTCTACAAGGCCCAGAACCGGGCAGCGGCCTGATCTGCTCCGGCTCTGCCGGGGGGAGTCGTTTCGGATGTTCACCCTGCGGCGCCGGTTGTGCGTTGCCAGGGGAACAGGTGAAATGATCTGGACCCTCACCCCTCCGGAGCCCTCCCGATGGCCCTCAAGAAAACGACCGCAGCCCAAGGATCAAAGGCCAGGCCGTCGCTGGCCAAGGCTTCGACGCCAAAGAAGCTCGCCACCAAGGCCAACGCTCCCAAGGTGAAGGCTCCTAAGGCGCTTGCCGCGAAGAAGGCCGCGCCGCGGACCAAAGCCCCTGCGAAGAAGCCCGTCGCGGCCAAGCCGGCACGCCGCGCAGGCGCCGGTCGGCCTGAGGCCAATTCGGTGGGGATGAAGCTCGTGCCGATCCCCGCTGGCAGCTTCACGATGGGGAGCCCACTCTCAGAGAAGGGGCGCGGCACCGACGAAGCGCAGCAGCCTGTGACGATCCTGACTCCGTTCCTCATCAGCCGCACGGTCGTCACGAAGGCCGAATGGAAGGCGGTGATGAAGACCGAGCCGTGGAAGGGGCAGCGCTGTGTCGTCGATGGAGACGACGCACCGGCCGTGTATGTCGACTGGCACGATGCAGTCGCCTTCTGCCGCAAGCTCACCGTCCAAGAGCGGGCCGGCGGGTGGCTCGAGAAGGGGGAGCACTACCGACTGCCGACAGAGGCGGAGTGGGAGTATGCCTGCCGCGCCGGCACGAAGTCTGCATGGTCGTTCGGCGCCGATCCGCGCAAGCTCTCAGACTACGCCTGGCACTACGGCAACACCGGCGACCGCAAGGAGGCCTATGCCCACCGCGTGGGCCTGAAAAAACCGAATCCCTGGGGCCTGTGCGACATGCACGGCAACGTCTACGAGTGGTGTTCCGACTGGTACAAGTCGGCGCTCGCTGGCGGGGAGAATCCGCAGGGGCCGTCGACCGGCACGATGAAAGTCCTCCGTGGTGGTGGCTGGGGCTACGACCCGGCCCGCTGCCGCTCGGCCGATCGCAACAAGAACGATCCCTCGTTCACCGACTTCTCCGGTGGCTTCCGGGTCGTCCTCGCCGGCGAGTGATCGGCGGCTGGCGCGCGGCGAGTGACCGGAGTTCCGGGAGTGCGGTATGAGAAGGGTGTCGATGAACACCCCAAGCCCCGGACGCCGTGGACGGAAGACCGAATCTTTCCTCTCCCGCCTGCCGCCGCTTGACACGGAGCCCAGCAGCCATGCGACTACGAATCTATGTCGATACGTCCGTTTTCGGCGGGTGCGAGGATGTGGAGTTTTTGAAACCTTCTCGCCGCCTTGTGAACTCGATGGCGGCTGGTGAATACGTGTGTGTGATCTCCGAGGTGACCCTCCTCGAGTTGGAAAACGCCCCGGTGCTGGTTCGTGATCATTTGGAGCACATTCCGGAATCGCTCATTGAGGTCCTGCCGCTCGATCTCGAGTCCGAATCGCTGGCTGCCGAGTACATCCGCGACGGTGCGGTGGGAAAACACCAACGGGCAGATGCACTTCATATCGCGATTGCAACAGCCGCAAGAGTCGACGTGCTCGTGAGCTGGAACTTCAAGCACATCGTCAACCTGCGCCGCATTCACGCTTTCAACGCGGTAAACTTGAAACAGGGCTATCCGATCCTCGAAATCCGCAATCCTCGGGAGGTGCTCGGCGATGAGTGAGACTCAAAAACAGCCGGATACGGCGGTCGATCAGATGCGCGTGGTTCGCGACCGGTTCAATCGGGAAATCGAAGCAACAAGCGTGTCCGGGTTGCTTGATCGCGTTCACGGTCATCGGTATGAGAGTCCCCTCCTGCAGCGATTGGCTGCAAAGGCCGTGAGCAAGGCTGAGGTGTCTGGGAACGTCCGCGGCGATCATTGACCGTTGCCGCCCGCCCCGAACTCCCGCTTCAGTTCCCCGCTGCCGCTCACGAATCGCAACAAGAACGATCCCTCGTTCACCGACTTCTCCGGTGGCTTCCGGGTCGTCCTCGCCGGCGAGTGATCGGCGGCTGGCGCGCGGCCGTCCTTGGCCGCGCACCAGCGCCTTGGGATGGTGACTCAGGCTCCGGGTTGGCTCACCAGCCCCAGCCGCGCCGCCAACTGCGCCGGGCCACCCGGTTCCCAACGCGGATCGCATGGGCACTGGGGCCAACGTAGACCGGTGCCGGACGATAGACCGGCGCGTAGTATGCCGGTCGGTAGAAGCTCGGACCGTAGAAGGCCGAGCCGTAGTACGGCGCACGGTAGGCGGGATAGCCCCAGCCGACCGAACTGAACGTCGAGACATACCGCGGCCCGAAGCCGTACACGCCTGGACCGAAGCCTGGCCCAAACCCCGGGCCGAAGCCGCCGACGGCGACCGGCCCGCCCCAGCCCCAGCCGCCGACCCACAGGCCCTGGGCGCTGGCTGCTTGCGGAACGCAGGCGATCGCCCCGCACACCACCGCCGCCATCAACCCACGACGAATGCTCTTCACGATATTTCCAATCTCCGGAGGAATCCGAGCCCGCCCTGGGGCCCGCTGCAATTCAACCTACCGCTTTCCTCCGAAAATCTCGCGTCTGCGGACGGGGCCAGCCCCTGAACA
This sequence comes from Candidatus Kuenenia stuttgartensis, assembly GCA_945860405.1. Lineage (GTDB taxonomy): Bacteria > Planctomycetota > Planctomycetia > Pirellulales > UBA1268 > QWOP01. The sequence continues at coordinate 5,742 of CAMARC010000127.1, forward strand.
GGGCCCGAGCCGGCCCCGAGCACGGTCCCAAGCCCGCTACACTGGAGTGCCAGCACTCCAGTGCCAGCATCTGTTCCTCCATGTCTTCCGTGTCTTCCGCGCCGCCGGCTTCCCCCATGCCGCTCATCGAGGTCACCGCGGTCGCGAAGCACTACGACCTCGGCACGGTCCGCGTCGAGGCCCTCAAGGGGGTGTCGTTGGCGATCGAGCGCGGGGAGTATGTGGCCCTCGTCGGCCCGTCGGGGTCGGGCAAGTCGACGCTCATGAACACGCTCGGCTGCCTCGACCGCCCCACGTCCGGGAGCTACCGGCTCGACGGCCGGGAGGTGGTGACGCTCTCCAAGGACGAGCGCGCCGCGGTCCGCAATCGTCACCTCGGCTTCGTGTTCCAAAACTTCAACCTTCTGGCGCGGACGTCGGCGCTCGAGAATGTCGAGCTGCCGATGATCTATGCCCGGGGGATTCCGGCCCGCGAGCGACGCAAGCGTGCCCGCGAGGCGCTCGAGAGCGTCGGCCTGGCCGACCGGCTCGACCACCATCCCGCCCAGCTCTCCGGCGGCCAGCAGCAGCGTGTGGCGATCGCCCGGGCGCTCGTCAACGGCCCGTCGATCCTCATGGGGGACGAGCCGACCGGCAACCTCGACAGCCGCACCGGCCAGGACGTGATCGCGCTGTTCCGTCGGCTCAATCAGGAGCAGAGGCTGACGGTGATCATCGTCACCCACGATCCGGAAGTCGCCGCAAGCGCCGATCGCGTCGTCACGCTCCGCGACGGGCTGATCGTCTCCGACACGCCGACTGCGGCCCGCGTCGAGCCGGCTCACTCCTAGCGACGCTTTCCTCGCAGCGACGCGCTACTCATAGCGAAGCGCCTCGATCGGATCGAGCCGGGCGGCGCGCCTGGCCGGATACCATCCGAAGAACACGCCGACGATCGCCGCAAACAGGATCGCGAGCACGCCGGCCGGCACCGAGATCACGATCGGCCAGTCGGTGCCACTGGAATAGGCGTTGATGGCCATCGTCAAGCCGGCCGCCCCGGCCACGCCGAGTGCGAAGCCGACAAGCCCGCCGAGCGCCGAGAGGAGCACCGCCTCAAGGAGAAACTGCCGGAGAATGTCGCCGCCGGTTGCCCCCAGCGCCATCCGCAGCCCGATCTCCTTGGTGCGCTCGGTGACGCTCACGAGCATGATGTTCATGATCCCCACGCCACCGACGAGCAGCGAGATCCCGGCGATCGAGGCGAGCATCGCCGTCATCACGCCAGTGACGACGCCGAGCGCCTTGGCGATCTCGGTCGTGTTTTGCACCTGGAAATCGTTCGGCTGCCCCGGCGCGATCCGGTGGCGGTCGGCGAGGAGGTGGCGGATCTCTCGCTCCGTGCCGCGCATCCCGTCGACACTCCGAGCGGAGACGAGGATCGCATGCACCCCCTTGAAGCCGTTCCCCACCAGCCGCTTGCGGGCCGTCGAGTAGGGCATGAGGAGGATGTCGTCCTGATCGTCGCCGACGATGTTGGCCCCCTTCTTCTCGAGCACCCCGATGACCCGGAAGGGAATGTTGCGGATGCGGACGATGCCCCCGATCGGGTTGGCCGTTTGGAACAACCGCGACGCGACCGTGGTGCCGAGGACGCAGACCTTCTCCGCCCCGGCCACGTCACGCTCGCTAAAAAAACCGCCGCGGCGAACCTGCCAGCTCCGCACCGTCGGGTAGTCGACCCCGACCCCGAACATCTGCTTCGGGCTCCAGTTGGTGCCGGCATGGATCGCCTGGCCGGCCGCGGCCACCAGCGGTGTGACGGCGAGCACGCTTTGGCATTCGGCGGCGATCGCATCGACATCCCCCTGGGAGAGGGTCTGGAGCGGCCCCTGCCGCACGCCCCCCCGTTCGCCGGTGCCCGGGATGACGACGATGACGTTGGTGCCGATCGCCGAGAACTGCCCGCGGATCATCTCGGCGGCGCTTTGGCCAACGGAGACGAGCGTCGTCACCGCGGCAATCCCGATCACCACTCCGAGCACGGTGAGGAGGGCACGGAGCCGGTTCTTTTGGAGCGACCGAAAGGCGAGTTGCAGCGTGACCATGGCCCCTCCCGACATCCGACGTTCAGTTGTTGCCCCCTGGGCCAGTCGTCCCAGTTCAAGAGTCCCCGTACAGGAGTCTCAGTTCAATCGTCCTTGGGAGCGACCCCGACGACGAGCCTCTGCCCCGGCTCGACATCCCCGGAGACGATCTCCGTGGCGCGGTGGTCGCCGATCCCCGATGTAACCGGGATGCCGCGGAGGAGCCCGTCGGCCTCGACCACCCACACATGCCGCCGCTTCCGCTCCCCCTCGGCCTCGGCCTTGGCGGTCGCCGAGGGGGCCTCGCCGCGAGCCTGATCGTCGGCCTCCATCGCCGTGCCATCGAGGATCGCCCGGTCGGCCTCCCGGACATGGTCGCGGATGGGATAGAAGCGGAGGGCGGCGTTGGGCACTTTGATCACGCCGTCGCGCCGGTCAACCTGAAACGAGATCTCGGCCGTCATCCCGGGGAGGAGCTTGAGCTCGGGGTTGGGCGTGGAGAGGACGACTGGATAGGTGACGACGTTTTGCGTGGTCGTCGAGGCGAGGCGGATCTGGGCGATCTTTCCCTCGAACACCTCCCCCGGATACGCATCGACGGCAAACTGCACCGACTTCCCCGATTCCTGCGCGAGGCGGATCTGGCCGATGTCGGCTTCATCGACGGAGGCGAAGATCCGCATCTCGCGGCGCATGTCGGGGGCGATGACAAACAGCTCCGGCGTCTGAAACTGCGCGGCGAGTGTCTGGCCGAGCTCCACCTTGCGATCGATGACGATCCCGGAGACCGGCGCGAGAATCTTCGTGTAATCGAGGTTGGCCAGTGACATGTCGAGATTGGCTTCGGCCTGCTCGATCGCCGCCTCGGCCATGACGATCTCGGCTTCCATCCCCAGGCGGGTGAAGTGGGCCTGATCGAGATCGCTCTCGGAGATCGACGCGACGTTGCGTTCGGCGAGGGCGTTGGAGCGATCCTCCTCGCGGCGCGCCTGTTGGAGACGGGCGGCGCCACGTTCGAGCTCGGCCCGGCGGGCGGCGAGGGCGGCCTTGTCTCGGGCGACGATGGCCCGGTAGGTGCGGGGATCGATTTCGGCAAGGAGATCCCCTTCCTTCACCTCGCCATTGAAATCGGCCTGGATGCCGACGATCGGGCCGGAGACGAAGGCCCCTACATGGACCGACTGCACCGGTTCAATCGTGCCGGTGGAGTTGATGACCTCGATGACGTCGCCCTTCTCGGCGGCGAGCGTGTCGAACTTCGGCCGGGTGCGGGCGGCCCACCAGGCGGTGGCCGGCTGCCAGCCCGCCGCCGCGGCGCCGCCGACGATCGCGAGGCCGAGGAGGAGTTTGAGGAATCCGCGCATGGCGACCATTCCGGGGGAGGAAACGCCATCATACTCCTCGGCGGGACTTCCGCCTGACAGCCGTCAAATCCTGCCTCTCCCCCCGCGACGCTCTCCCGATGCCACGCTGCCCGCTGTCATCTCCATCGCCCCCCACTGCGCTCCTCATCGGCCATTCGCGGCATCAAATGCGATCCGTGGCCCGCCTGCTGTCGCGGGCTGGGTTCGCCTGCGACGCCATCACGAGCGACCGTCGCTTGGGCCGTGCGGGGGTGGTGCAGCGCGTGGTTCCCCTCGAGCCGGCCCCGCGCTGGATCGAGGTGGCGCTTCAGTGGCAGGCCCGAACAGGGGGCCTGGTCGTCCCTTGCGACGACAATATGATCCGCCAGGTCCGCAACGCCGCGATCGATGAAGCGACGAAGTGCCGGCTCCTGCCGATTACCGGCCCAGAGCATCTCGGTCATGTCGGGTCGAAGGTGGGGCTCGCGCGGGCGCTCGAGAAGGCAGGCGTAGCGGCGCCGCGGTTCGCGGTCGTCGAGTCAGCCGATGCTCTCGTCGCTGCCTGCGAGGGGCTCGGCTATCCGCTCGTGGTGAAGGTCGATGAGTCGGGTGGCGGGGAGGGCGTGTTCGCCTGTGGCTCGCGAGCGGAGGCGGAGGCGCTGGCGGCGCGGTCCCTCCGGTTCCCGCTGCTCGTCCAGGAATTCATCGACGGCGACTTGATCGATCTCTCCGGCTTCTTCCGCGGCGGCCGGCCGGTCCATTTTGTCTACAACCGCTCCCTGAAAAACGTCGGCAGCCGGTTTGGCGTCTCGATCCTGCGTCGCTACACGCAACTCTCGGCGCTCGATCGGCAAGTCTTTGACGATCTCGTCCATTTCAGCCAGGCCCTCGGCCTTGATGGCTTCGTCAACATCAGCTCGCTGCGTCGCTCTGTCGATGGCCGGCTGCTGTTCATCGAGGCCGACCTCCGGCCGAACG
>CAMARC010000128.1 GCA_945860405.1 Candidatus Kuenenia stuttgartensis
TCCCGATCGCCATCGGCCGCGTCGGCCACGATCATGTCGGGCTTCGTGGCGAGGCTGGCGGTGATCGCCGCCGCCATCGGGGCGACACCGGCGAGGTTGTCCTTCCAGGTGTAGCGGATCTTGCCGGCCCGTTGCTCCATCTCCATCGCCGTGTGGATCACCATGTTCCAAGGCTCTTCCAGCGGCGTCGCGTAGAAGGCGACGACCACCGGCACTTTCGCATCGGCGGCCAGCGCCTCTCCGATGGCCGGGCCTGTCAGCGCGGCGACGACGAGCGCCGTGAGGCCGAGCAGCCGGCGGCGATCGGAAAGGGAGGGGCGACGGACCGAAGCGGCGAATCTCATGCGTTCATCTCCTGACGCGGTGGCCTTCGTTCGGTCGGAGCGTACCACGCCCCGGGCGGGCGGAGTGAGGCCGTTTCTGGCCGTTTTTCGACCGTTTCAGGCCCGCGAGCGAGGCTCGTCGAGCCGGGGAGAATGGGGATTTCCGGGGCTTGCGAGGTTGCCGGGCGCCTGGGGGGCCTCTGGTCATAGGAGCGTCACATGAGCGTCACAGGAGCGCAGTGACGTGGGCCGCGGCGGCCGAGGCGAGCCCGGCCGGGGCGTAACCCCCCTCGAGCGTCGACACGATCCGTCCCCCGGCATGCCGGTCGGCGATCTCCCGGACGATCCCGGTGAGCTCGGCAAAGTCGGCATCGGTGAGGTTGAACCGGCCGAGGGGATCGCCTGCGCGCGAGTCGAAGCCAGCCGACACGAGGACGAGCTGCGGCCGGAAGCGATCGGCCGCCGGCACGAGGCGCTCTCGAAAGGCGCCGACGATCTCCCTTCGCCCGGCGCCTGCCGGGAAGGGGCAGTTGATCGTGAAGCCCTCCCCCGCGCCGCGGCCGGTCTCGTCAGCATGCCCTGAGCCGGGGTAGAGGGGTGACTGATGCGTGTCGAAGAAGAGGACGCTTGCGTCCTCAAAAAAGGTATCCTGCGTGCCGTTGCCGTGATGGACATCCCAGTCGACGATCAGCACGCGTTCGAGGCCGTGGATCGTTTGAGCGTGACGGGCCGCGAGCGCCACGTTGTTGAACAGACAGAATCCCATCCCCTTCGTCGGTGTGGCGTGGTGGCCGGGGGGACGGACGACCGCGAAGGCGTTCTCCACGCGGCCGGTGCAGACCGCGTCGACCGCGATCAGGAGCCCGCCGGCGGCGCGGCGGGCTGCGTCGAGCGTCGCTTCCCCCTTGATCGCCGTGTCGCCGGTGGAGAGGACGACAAGCCCGTCGGCCACATCCTCCGCCACAATCTTCAAGTAATCCGGCGTGTGGACGCGAAGGAGCTCGGCGTCGGTGATCGGGCGTGATGCCAGCGCGACGCAAGCTTCAAGGAGGCCGTCGGCCTCGAACCGATCGAGGATCGCCGTCACCCGCCGGGGACACTCCGGGTGCCCGGGGCCGGTGTCATGAAGGAGCGCGGCGGGATCGGTCACAAGACCAGTCATCGGCGTGGGGCCCGACGGGTGAGGGGAAAGGAACGCCGGCCCGATCGTAGCCCCGACCGGCCCGCTGCGGGGAGTGGATGGCCCGCCGGGGACGGGGCGGAGGGGGAATGGGGGGGCTGGGCGGAGCTGGAAAGAGTGAAATTTACCGGAAAACAGCCCCGTGGCGAGATGGTCTTGGGTTCCGGCGGCGCCGCGATACACTGCAAGGCCCGGAAGAATACAGATCCAACGGAGATTGCGACCGTGGCAGTGGCGATTCGGATGAAGCGGATGGGTCGAAAGAACCGCGCCTATTATCGGATTTGCGCGACCGACAGGCGGAGCCCGCGCGACGGCCGCGTGATCGAAGAACTCGGCACGTACGACACTGCGGTGCCCGACACGGATGCCCGGGTCACGCTCAACAACGCTCGGCTCGAGTATTGGCTGTCGGTCGGCGCCAAGCCGAGCGACGCCGTCCGGGTGCTGATCAAGAAGTATGGCGCCAAGGGAACCCGCGTGAAGGAGATGGAGTTGGCCCGTGCCAAGCTCAAACTCCCGCGGATCGTCCCCGACGCCGGAGCCCCGGTGTTCGTTCCCGAAGTGAAGGCCCCGGCCGCAGCGGCCCCGGCCGCAGCCGCGGCTCCCGTTGCTGAGGCTGCCGCCGAACCGGCCGCCGAGGCCCCCGCCGCAGAAGGCTGATCCCACAGCGGGACAGCCTCGGATGGTCCGTTCACGTTCAGGGCCTCGCTCCAGAGCCTCCACTTTCCGGGCTTCGGGGGCCGATGAAGGGCGTGGCGGTTCCGTTTCGCGGGCGGTCCATTCCGGGTACCCTCCCGGTGGTGCCGTCACGCGGGCACGAGTCTTTCGTCATGCGCATCGATATCCTCACCCTCTTTCCCGAGATGTTCACCGGCTTCCTCGACGGAAGTCTGCTCGGGGCCGCCCGCGCCTCTGGCGTCCTCGATATCCGGGTGACGAACATCCGCGATTTCGCCGAGGGGATTCACCGGCAGGTTGACGATCGCCCCTTTGGGGGTGGCCCGGGGATGCTCCTCATGCCCGGCCCCGTGGTCGCCTGTGCCGAGCATGTTGTCGCTGACGGCCTCCAGGCCGCAGTCGGTGCCGATGTCGCTGCGCCGGCCCAAAATGCCACGCCGGCTCAAAATGCCACGCCGGCTCGAGGGGCCGCAGCCCCGGTGATCCTGCTCACCCCCGGGGGGCGGCGGCTCACCCAGGAAGTGGTCGAGGAACTCTCCCGACGGGAGCGGATCATCCTCGTCTGTGGTCGGTACGAGGGCTTCGACGCCCGCGTCCGCACGGCTCTGGGGGCCGAAGAACTCTCCATCGGCGACTTCGTTCTCTCCGGAGGGGAAGTGGCAGCGATGGTCGTCGTGGATGCCGTCTGCCGCCTTGTTCCCGGCGTGCTCGGCGACGAGGAGAGCGCCCTTCAGGATTCCTTTTCCAACCCCGGCCGGCTCGTCGAGGGGCCCCAGTACACCCGCCCGCGCGAGTTTCGCGGCATGGGTGTCCCCGACGTGTTACTGTCGGGGGACCACGGCAAGATCGCGAAGTGGCGCCATGAGCAGGCAATCGTCGCCACCCGCCGCCGTGACGCCGGCGCGTCGAATCGCCCCGGCGAGCCATCCATGAACCAATCCCCAGTCCCGACCAAGAAGGCTCCGGAGCTGACAGCCCGGGCCATCGAAACCACACCAAGGAGCGTGCCGTGAGCCAGAAGACCCTCTCCCTCGTCGAGGCCTCGAGCCTCAAGTCGGAAGTCCCGCAGTTCGCCATCGGCGACACCGTCGATGTCCACACCCGCATTCTCGAAGGCGAGAAGGAGCGGGTTCAGATCTTCAACGGCGTCGTCATTGCCCGCAGTGGCACCGGCAGCCGGGAGATGTTCACCGTCCGGCGGATCGTCGGCGGCGAGGGAGTGGAGCGGAAGTTTCCTCTTCACTCACCGAAGATCGCCAAGGTCGATGTGAAGCGGTCGGGCGTCTCGCGCCGTGCCAAGCTCTATTACCTCCGCGACCGCGTCGGCAAGGCGGTGCGTCTCCGCGAGAAGCGCGACGAGGTCGCTCTGGCGGCCGGCGCTGCAAAGAAGGCCGCTGCGAGAGCGGCTGCGAAGGCGGCTGCGAAGGGCTGAACCAGCCGCAGGCACCCCTCCTCCTCGAAATCCCGCGAAGACCCTGGTCATCGGCGATGCGCGAGTGCGCCAACCGGTGGGGAGAGGGGCCGATGGACCGGCGCGACCCCAACCTTCACCGTGACGGACCCGACGACCGCGATGCGCTCGGTCGGGCGGGGGAGGATCTCGCCGCAAAGCATCTCCAGCGACTCGGCTACCGGGTCATCGCTCGCCGCGAGCGGGTGCTGAGGGGGGACATCGACATCGTCGCCCTCGACGGACGCACGGTCGTGTTCGTCGAGGTTCGGAGCCGCTCCGATACGCGCCACGGCCATCCGGCTGAGACGGTGGGGCCAGTGAAGCAGCGGCGGATCGCGGAACTCGCCAACGCCTACATTCGCCGGCATCGCCTCCAGGATTGCCAGGTGCGGATCGATGTCGTCACGGTGATCTTCGGGGCCGACGGGGAGCCCCCGACCGTCGAGCACTTCGAAAACGCCTTCGAGAGCCCGTGAGTCCGTGGGTCTGGGAGCCCGTGAATCGACGGCGCCTCACGGGCGGGCGATCTGCCCGGGAGTGGCTTGCTGGCGGAGAGGGACGTACAACAGCGATCACGGCATCCCCCGCCCTTCGGTTGGGGTGTCTGAGGGCCCTCGATCGAGGAGCTCCGACGGCCAATCGGGGGCGGAGGTGAGCGTGGATGATTTTGTCGAGCCGCTGGGAATGCGGGTGCTGATCCGCAAAGACGAGAGCCGCCACAAGACGCGTGGGGGGATCGTTCTCCCCGACCAGGCGGAGATCCCCACGATCACGGGGCGCGTCGTCGAGGTCAGCCTGCAGGTGGAGCGCGACGCCGACTTCCCGATCGAGAAGTACGACAAAGTCCTCTTCCACCCCAAGAACTCGATCCCGGTCGACTTTGAGCAGGACAACCTCCTCTATGTGGTGCCAATCGAGGATGTCGTGGCCGTCTTCCGCCGCCACGATGCCCGCCGTCCCAGCCGGCGCGGGCCGGACGAGAAGGGGGATGACACCCCCGATGCCGGCGGCGACTGAGCGGGAGAGGGAGGGAGTATCCCTCGCTCCTGTCAGGCCGGGGCCCGGCCGGGGCCGAGATCGCGGATCGAGTCGGGCTCGTCAAACACCTGGAAGAGCCCGCGGGGGAGCCGGCGGGCGAGGCGATCGAGGCGCCGGTCGAGCTTCCAGGCGGGCCTCCCGTGGCCATCGACCCGGCGGATCACCACGCCGGCCACCTGGGACGGCTGGCGCCTGGCCACCGCCGTGTAGACGTCGGGGTCGCGTTCGCCGGAGTCGCCGATGAGGAGGAAGCGGCGGCGGGGAAAGTCGGCCATGATCTGCTCGATCACGCGCCGCTTCGATTTCTTCCGCGAGGGAAACCTCCCCAGCGGCGTCGAATCCTTGAGGCGGAAGAGCTTGAGGTGCATCGAGCCCGATGGCAGACCGCATTCGGTAAAGAAGCCATCGAGGCAGGAGGCGAGTTGCCAAGGGCTCGCCGAGACATAGTGAAACGCCGCCCCGTCGGTTTCCCAGCCGCGGTAGATCTCCGGCATGCCGGGGACGGCGCGGAACTCACGCAGGAGCGTGTTGGCGAGCAACTCGCGGCGATTGCCGACGGCGGTCACCTTCACCGTGTCGTCGATGTCGGAGATCACCGACAGCCCCTCATCGTCGACCAGATGCACCCGCCCTGCCCCGCGGGACACCGTCTCCCCGCCGTCGTCCCCGGCCGGCTCGGTCGCCCAGGCGTCGTAGGCGATGGTCCGCGGTGCAGCGAGGGGGCCAGGCGGATCGTCGAGGTCGATCTCGAGATGGAAGTGGCCCACCCGGTCGGTCGGCCCGGCCTCGATGACCCTCCCGCCGATCGATACCGCGACGGCCGCGCCGGGGATGCGCCGGAAGAGGAAGGCGTCGGAGCGGCGTCGGAAGACCTCCTGCCGCAACTGTTCCTCGTCGAGGTCGAAGAGCCGCCGGAAGACCGCCATCGCCAGAACGCGGCGCCTGCTCGTCGCCGGGAGCGGTCGGACCACCATTCCCGCCACGGTGGCACGCCACCGGGTGCCTCCGGCGATCCGACGGGCGTACGTGGGGAAGAGGACGATCATGGGAGTTCGTCGCGGGGTGGGGCCGGACAGGAAGGCTGGGTCTGGATGGGGTGGGGGCCGGGATGTCCGGGGAGCGGAAGCGGGCAGCCGAGGGCGGGAAATCGCCCTATCTGCCGGAGATACGGGTCCGCTTGCATGGGGTCGGGACGTCATTCTACAACGGTGGGCCCGGGAAGTTCCTCCCGGTCAGATCAGCCTGGAGAAGAGCATGGGTGTCAAGAAGACGGGCAAGGGCCGGCGCAAACTTGGTCAGAAGAAGCGCCGCATGCGGGCCCGTATCCGCCACCGTAAGGGTTAACGACGGGTTTCCGTCGTCGGTTGTCGTCGCTGATCCGCCTTATCTGGGGTGCCGATTCCGGGCCACCGGCCGGGATCAGCGTCTACGCAACGCGTCCCGTCTTCGGTTCACTCTCCGAGGCGTCCTCCCCGTGGGAAGCCGATCCTCCGGCCTGAGCCGAGGCGGGGATCGAGACATCCTGCACCGCATGGGCCGCATGATCCGCAGGGTTGCCGTTCCCATCCGGGAACAGGCTCAAACCCTGCCTCGCGATTTCCTTGCCGCGCCCACCCCGTGGGGTAGGGTTGCCTGGTTCCGCGGTGCACAGCATCGCGGATCGGCCGCCGCGCGACGACGCGTCGCGGCAACCCGCCAGGAGGCCTGTCGATGCGTGTGCAGGGATGGATGCCCCGATTGCTGGGGTTTGGTGCGATGGCGATCGCCCTCTCGTCGACGGGCTGCAAGTCCCTCAACGAGCGATACATCAGCTTGGAGGTGTGGAAGTACGAGAAGTGCTTCGGCCACCTTCCCCCCGGATTCGTTCCCCCCGGGGCGATGGCGCAGGCTGCCGCTGCCCCTGCTGCACCCCGCGTCTGCGGTCAGGGGGGCAATTGTGCTCAAGCGGCCCCGTGTGCCGGGAATGGTGGCGAGGTGGTGTCGATGGGAGGGGAGAACTGCAATTCCTGCCAGGGTGGGGTGCAGGGCAGCATGATCGAGGGAGGCCTCCCCGCTGGCACGACGATCGTCCCCGGGAGTTCGACAATCCATCAGGGGGGCACGATGTTGCCGGGGGGCGCCGGAGCGCCGATCCTGCCGTCAGGGCCCGGCGGAGCGCCCGGGCCGGTGCCGAGCGCCGGCATCCCCACGCCGGTGTCGGCGGTGAGCACGAGCCGACCGGTGGTGATCTCCGACGAGGTCGTCCTGCCGTAGCTGCCCGTGGAGAAAGCGAGACGCCGCGGGATGCGCCGGCGGGCGCGGGCTCAGGCACGCGTCTCGGCGGGGCCGGGGAAGTCGTGGGCTTCGACGTCATGCCGCCAGCGGCCGAGGGCCTCGGCGATCGTCGTCTTCGTGTCGGCGTAGCTGCGGACGAACTTCGGCACCCGCTCCATCGACAGCCCGACGAGATCGTGAAACACGAGCACCTGGCCGTCGCAGTGGGGCCCGGCGCCGATCCCGAACGTGGGGATCTCGAGGGCGGCGGAGATCGTTCGCGCGATCTCCTGCGGAACGCACTCGAGGACGACGGCGAAGGCACCGGCGTCGGCCGCGGCGCGGGCGTCGGCCATGAGCCGCTCGGCGTCCCGCTGCATCCGGTAGCCGCCAAACTGGTGGACGGCTTGGGGCCGCAAGCCGACATGCCCCATCACGGGGATGCCCGCGGCAGCGATGCCGGCGATGACGTCAGCCTGTCCGGCCGTTCCCTCGAGCTTCACCCCCTGGCAGCCGGTCTCTTTGAGGATCCGGGCGCAGGCCTCGACGGCCGAGCGGACGCCGAGATGCTGGTAAGGAAAGGGGAGGTCGACGACCACCAGCGCTTGGGCACTGGCTCTGGCGACGATCTCGCCGTGGTAGATCATCTGATCGAGGGTGGCTGGGATCGTCGAATCGCGCCCGGCCACGACCATCGCCACACTGTCGCCAACGAGAATGCAGTCGACGCCGGCGCCATCGACGAGCTTGGCGGTCGGCCAGTCGTAGGCGGTGATCATGGAGAGGGGCCGGTGGTCCCGCTTCGCGGCCGCAAGGTCGAGGATCGTGACACGGCGGGGGGCGTTGGACATGGTGTGCGGATGGCTGGGGTGAGGTGGAAGGACCGGTAGAATTGATGGTCGGCGGCTGCAGTCGAGCGGTATAGTGATTCCGGGGAGTCCAGTGTGGTCTGGCAGGGGAGCAATCACCAAATGGACGGTCGCGGCAGATTTTCTGAGGGTTCTGGTTCCGGCTTTCCTCGATCGGGCACGCTGTGCCGTGCATCGGGTGGCTTCAGAGGGATGGCCGCCGGCTGGCGGACGATTCTTTCCGCCGGCTGGCGGACGATCCTTTCCGTCTTCGTGGGGATGGTGTTCGGCGCGGGGCCGGTGCTCGCCCAACCGGCCGGACCGCAGCGGCTCGAACAGGCCGATCGGGTAGGGACGTTGATGGCGATCGCCCCGGGCCGGCTCCAGGTCCGGCTCAAAAACACGGGAGACCTGTGGATTGTGGCTGCCGCTCCCGGCGCCACCGTTGAGGTCAACGGCACCGCCGCGCGGGAGATGCTCATGCCGAAGCAGTTTGTCGAGTGCTCCGTCGATCTCGATGACTTCGGCAAGGTGACGCAGCCGATCGCCAAGGTGATTTTCCCGGGCGGGGGCACGCCCGGTGTCGTGGGGAACGCCTCGGGGATCGCCGACCCGAAGGCGAAGCGTTCGCCCGGCAAGCGGCCGGCCGGAACCTACCTCGTGAGCGGCTTCATCAAGTCGGTCGACGGGGACGAGATCACCGTTCAGGTCGGTCGCGACCGCTTCGAGATCCCGGTCGCCGCCGATGCCGAACTCGAAGTCGCAACGTCAAGCCTCGCCGTCGCGGGGGTCGGTGACGAGGTCGAGCTCGAGGGTGAGTATCTCCAGAAGGGCCAACTCATTGCCTCGTCGATCAAGGTGACGCTCACGAATCCCCTCATGCCCCCGCCGGCCAAAGGAAAGGGGCGGCGCCCTGCCGCGACGCCGTAGCCCCCGGTGTGCTGAGCCATCGGTGCGCTGAGCCCTCGGCAGCGGGGACTACGGGGCCGAGTTTCAACGGAGGCCCTCGAGGAGCCGGCGGAGTTCATCCCCCTCGTCGTCGTCCTTCTTGTCGTCCGACGAAGGGAGCCCGTGGGATGGCGCGGCGGAGCCGGCGGAATCGACCGGCGCGGCCTCGATGGATGCTTGCGGGGCGTCGTCCTCGAAACGGATGTCGATCTCGGAGCGGTCGTCGCCTCCGGGCCCGAGCGTTTCGGCGGCGGCCAGATCGTTGACCCGGAGTTCCACGGTCGGCGTCTCGGCGAAGCGATCGTATTCCACGAGGAAACCGATGCTCCCGACCCGTATCAGAGCCCCGGGGGGGACGCGGAGCGGATGGTCGACCGGAACCACCGTCCCCTCTAGGTGGGTGCCGTTGGTCGAGCCCAGGTCGCGGACGAACACGACTCCATCCTCGACGGTGAACTGGCAGTGTCGGCGGCTGACTCGCTCGTGCTGAATGCGGAATTTCGCCTCCCGAGTCCTTCCCACCAGCAGCGGCAGGCGGACCGTGTGGCTCCCCTTCTTCGATTCCGGCTCGACAACCACGAAGCGGACGATCATCTTCCCCCCCACCCCAAAAGAACTCCCCCCTCGGCCCCTTTTCCTTCTGCCGAAGCCGGGAAGAAAGGCTGATTGTAGGCAAATGTATGTTCTTCTTTCCTCCTCTTCCCGAAATGCCCATCTCCTCGGGGGCTGACCTTGCGGCCACCCCTGGGCCTTCCTAGAATCCGTCGGCTCTAGGCGGGGAGCCCGTCGAGGAAGCGTCGATTCCGGGCCGGCCGGAAACCGAAAAACCGCAGGGTTTTTGTCGATTTCCTGATTCGGTCGTGATCCGGGCCTCCCGGCGCGGTAGAATGCTCGTCGATTTGAGATCGTTCTCCACCGGTTTCCGGTGGGCCGGTTTCCAGTCGCGGTTTTCCCTGCAGTGGTGTTTGGTCTGTTGCAGTGCGGGTGTAGCTCAGTTGGTAGAGCACCACGTTGCCAACGTGGTTGTCGTGGGTTCGAATCCCATCACCCGCTCTTGTTGCCCTTTCCGGTCCGTTTGAACCGTCCGCGGAAGGGCAACCTTCCAGGGGGGCTTGGCTCCCTTCGGGGGGCTGTTGCCGCTCCCGACTAGCTCACGCTCCCCGCCCTGCTTTCAGATGTGGGCAGGATCGCCAGCTGGCGGCCGATCAACCGTGGGGAGGGCTAGGTCTGCCTCGCCTTTCGTGGACGGCTGCCGTACGATTCTCGTCGTTCGCTCTGTCGCTCCTCGTCAGTTTGCCGTCCCGATTCCCCGCTTGCAGTCCCGATCTCCTCCTCGCCCTCTCCGTCCCGGAAGCGTCCATGTCTGATACCGCCGCGCTCGAT
>CAMARC010000129.1 GCA_945860405.1 Candidatus Kuenenia stuttgartensis
ATCCTCCAACGTCTCCCGGCAATCGATCGCCTGGAGTGCGAACTGGCGGAGATCGGCGTTTCTCACGACCTCCTGAATGGGTCGACCGAGCACGCTTTGGGCATCGATGCCGAGGAGGTCGGCCGCCGCGCGGTTGATGCTCACGATCCTCTGACTGGCGTCGACGGCGAGCACCCCCTCGATCATGCTCCCCAGCACCGCCTCCTGCTGCGTCCCCTGGCGACCGATCGTCAGCCCCCGTTCGACCAACTGGCCACGGAGCGTCTCGATGGCTCCGGCAAGCTTCGAAACCTCCGCGACATCGGACGCCGGCAGCGGGACCTCAATCGCCCCGGCGGCGACCTGGGAGGCGGCATTCGCCAGATCCTCGAACGGCCCCGCCATCCGGCGGGCGAGGAGCCACCCTGCCAACAGCGCAGCGACCGCCCCCACGAGGGCTCCCGTGACCAACCGTCTCTGGGCGAGGGCAAGCCCGGCATCGGCCGCTCTGGTGTTGCCGGTGACACGGACGATGGCCGTCGTCCTCCCCGCCCGCACGATCGGACTGACGACCGACACCGTCCGGCTGGCGCTCGACGCGTCGTAGCGCCCCGATGTCGAGCGACGTCCGTCGAGCGCCTCGGCCAATGCCCCGGCATCGAGCCCCTTCCCGTCGGCGCTCGGGGGCGGACCTTGAGCCGCGGCTGCCGCCACGATTCTCTGGCCAACCGTGTCGAAGACTTCGACGAACGACCCTGGGGCATTCCCGGTGCCGCGCGTGAATTCCGCGATCCACGACCGATCGGCGGCAGGATCTTCGGGAAGAATGGCCGACAACATGCCGGCGGTCTCGATCAATTGCTGCACCTGCATCGAGTCGGCCAGACGGGCCAGTTCCACGGAGGCGAGCCATTGGCAGCCGACCGACACGGCGGCCACGAGGAGACACCAAGCGGCGAACCATCGCCAGGCGAGTCGGGAACGCGGCATGGGGGGCGAGTGCCGTGAGTCACGCACCGAGACGGGGCGTCCCGGGTCGGAGGGCACCTCCGGAGAATGGCCGACCAAGGGCCCTTCGGCCCGGCGCGTCGTCAGTACGACCAGCACGCCGTCACAAGTGTCGCACAATCGGCACGGCCACGGAAAGACGGCCGTTGATCAGGCGCGGAAACGGTATCCCACGCCCCGCACCGTCTCGATGTAGGAGGCGTGGTCACCGAGTTTCTTTCGCAGGCCCGCCACCTGCACGTCGACCGATCGTTCCGTGACCGGGTAATCCTCCCCTTTCACCGCATCGACGATCTGCGTGCGGGTGAACGCCCAACCGGGCTTCTTCGCGAGGACGTGGAGGAGGGCAAACTCGGTGTAGGTCAGATCGACCACCTCACCAGACAGATGCACCTCGTGCCGGCCGGGATGAATGACGAGGTCGTGGACCTCAACGGTCGACTCCAGATCCGCATTCCTCTCCGACTCCAGACGCCGCAGGAGGGCCTTGACCCGCGCGGAGAGGACCCTCGGACTGAAGGGCTTGGTGATGTAGTCGTCAGCGCCACGTTCGAGACCGGAGACGACATCGCGCTCCTCGCTCTTGGCGGTGAGCATGACGATCGGGATCTCGCGTGTCCGCGGATCCGCCTTGAGCCGACGACAGACCTCGAGGCCGTCGAGGCCGGGAAGCATGAGGTCGAGCACGATCAGATCGGGCGGATCGCGGCGGACGGCCTTGAGGGCCTCCTCGCCACTGACGACGCCGAACACCTCATACCCCTCGCGCGCGAGGTTGAAGCGGACCAGTTCGAGAAGGTCCTCTTCATCGTCGACGACGAGGATTCGCGAGTGGGTCACCGCGCTCCCGCTGCGACCTTTGAGTGGATGCTGCTTCACGCCGACACCACCGTGATCCATGCCATCACCGGCAAGCCTCGAGGTCGACGCCCGATCGTCCCGGCCACCAACAAAGTCGAATCCCGACGGCATTGCATCACCGCTCCCTGGAAACGTCGTCGCACGGCCCGATGACGACTTACTCTATGCTCCGATCGTAGTGAACCGGCGTTAGATTTCCGTGAGCAATACGGCCGTCAGGAGAGGAGCAGCTCGACATCCTCAGGCGTGAGGGTCGAGATCATGTTCTCGTCGGCCCGGACGATCGATTCAGCAAGATCGCGCTTCCGGTCTTGGAGGGCGAGGATCTTCTCCTCGACGGTGTCCCGGGCGATGAGACGGTAGGCGAACACCGGCCGTGTCTGGCCGATGCGGTGGGCTCGGTCGACGGCCTGGGCCTCGACGGCCGGGTTCCACCAGGGGTCGAGGATGTAGATGTAGTCGGCGGCGGTGAGGTTGAGCCCCTGGCCGCCCGCCTTGAGGCTGACGAGGAACAACCGGCAGTCCGGATCCTCCTGGAAGTGGGCAACGCGTGCCTGGCGATCGGTCGTCTTGCCGTCGAGATATTCGTAGGGAACCGATCGGGCATCGAGCTGCCGGCGGACGATCGAGAGAAAACTGGTGAACTGGCTGAAGACGAGTACCTTGTGCCCTTCCGCGAGCACCTCCCCGAGCTGCTCGAGGAGCGTCTCGAGCTTGGCGGCCGGTTCGTCGATCCGGGCGGCATCGACGAGCCCAGGATGGCAGGCGGTTTGTCGCAGCCGGAGGAGCGCCTCGAGCACGGCGATCCGCGATCGGCCGATCCCCATCTTGCCGATCCGGCCCGACAGCTCTTGCCGGTAGTGCTCCCGGAGCTCGTCGTAGGCCTTTCGCTGCGTCTCCCCGAGCTCGCAGAAGATCGTCTGCTCGGTCTTCTCCGGAAGGTCGGAGAGCACCTGCGACTTGGTGCGGCGGAGGAGGAAGGGACGCACTGCCCTGGCCACGACCTCTGCGGCGCTCCCCCCCCGCCCACCGGAGAGAAAGCGCTTGAGGCGGGCCGCGCTGCCGAGCTGCCCGGGATTGAGAAACTCGAAGATGCTCCACAGCTCGCCGATGTGGTTCTCCACCGGCGTGCCGGTGAGGGCCAGGCGGTGACGGGCCCGGAGCAGACGACAGGCTTTGGCAGCCTGGCTGCCGGCGTTCTTGATCGACTGCGCCTCGTCGAGGACGACGTAGTCAAACTCGACATCGCGGTGCCGCATGATGTCGCGCCGCAGCGTCCCATACGTCGTGAGGACGAGATCGGCATCGGCGAGCGACTCTGACCCTTCGGTCCGCTGGTTTCCGGTGTGGTTGACGACGCGGAGGGCGGGGCCGAACTTCGCCGCCTCCTCAATCCAGTTGAAGACGAGGCTCTTCGGCACGATCACCAGCGAGGGGCGGTGGGCCAGCCCGCCGGCCGTCACAACCTGGCGGCGGCGAACGAACATCGCCAGCACCTGGATCGTCTTGCCGAGACCCATGTCGTCGGCCAGGCATCCACCGAGCCCCATCCGCTCGAGGAACGTCAGCCAACCGAGCCCTTCCCGCTGGTAGTGGCGGAGCGTCCCCTTGAAGCCCTCGGGCTCATTTTCGGCCTCCGGCCGCTCACCCCGCGCCAATTCGGCGCGGATCCGGTCGAACGCCTCATCGACGTGCGACTGCGGCTGGCCGGCGAGGAGGGCGTCGAGGAGCGCCACCTGGATGCGGCCGTATCGCAGCCGCCCGTCGTGCTTCTGCGCCAGCGCCACCATCGGCTCGAACTGGGCCGCGAAGCCATCGGGGAGAATGCCGAGCGAACCGTCGGGGAGTTCTACGGCCCGGTCACCGCGGGCGAGGGCCTCGAGCAACGCCGGCATATCGGCCATCACGCCGCCGAAATCGACCGACCCAGAAAGCTCGAACCAATCAATGCCGCTGGTAACGTTCCAGGCCACACTCCCGGCGGGACGATAGCGCCGGCCGGCCACCTCGACGGCCCATCCGGCCGCGGCGAGCTGCGGGACGGAGGAATCGAGGCGGGCTCTGGCGATCTCCACGTGGTGGGTGACCACCTCCCCTTCGACCTCGGGCCGCGCCGCGGTGGCCCCGAAGCGGGGAAGCATCGCGAGCGCTTCGCGCTCGGCCGCACGATCGCGGCGGACGAACACCCGTCGTTCGGCGTCGGCGGCGCCCCCTGCCGGATCGTCGGCCTCGATCTGCATCCCGCCGTACTCAAACCACACCCGCCCGGCGAGTTGGACGCGGGGAACCGCACGGCGACGCCGGCGTGCCGCGTTCTCGGGGTCGGCATCGTCGTCGGTCGAGGTCACGGCCCGGGAATCGTCGAGGATGAGCTTTGGCCGGGGCGTCCCCGACTCGATCCGCCAGCCGGTCCAGGAAGGGAGGAGCAGCCGCGGAACGTCGGCCAGCGAGGCCAACCGCTCGATGAGGCCATCCGACTGCGAGCCGGCTAGTTCGATCGGGCCACGGCGTTCGAACTGGTGGAGCCATCCGGCCGCTTGGGAGTTGCCGGGGGATTCCCCCAGCGCCAGCCGAGCGATGCGGTCGGAGAAGACCACCAACCCGGCCCGGAGGATGGCCCGCGGCTCGCGGATGTCGCGCCGCTCGCTGCCGCGCACGAGCATGCCACGCAGCGTTGCCTTGCCGGGGCGCGGAAGCGTGGTGGGCCCTTCGCTCTCGGCCATCTCGCGGAGCGTCTCCCCGCGGAAGGACGGCGGGTCCTCAGGTTCGAGGACGAGAGCGAACTCCCACGCCCGGCCACCATCCCAGGCCAATGGCACGACGAGTTCGGGATTGCGGCGCGGCTCCGGCTGCACGACCAGTCGGCCCTGCTCGCAGAGCATCGCTATGTGCTCGACCGCCGACTGGGCACTGATGGCGATCCGGGACACGGTTCGTCGCTCGAGCGGCTCTGGCGTAGCGGCTTCCGCCAGCGGCATGGTGCCGATGAGTCGGGCGAGGATCGCTCGCTCCTGGGCATCGACCTGATCCCAATCGGAATCGGCCGACTGCCCGGGGCCGATGATCACCGGTCGCGGACGGCCCGTCGTATGCCCGGCAACGTCGAGTTGCATCCGGCAGGGGATGATCACCGCGGCCGAGGCATCGGCGGATGCGGCAAGATCGAGGAGAAAGACGAGCGCCCCAGCGACCCGCCGTCCGTCGGCAACCGAGATGGCGCGGGTCCGCACGGCCGGCTCGACGAGGCGCCGTCGATCCTCGAGATCGGTCGCCCAGGCCGGCATCCGCACCGGGGGCTTCCGGGTCACGATCGCCGGCTCGATCTCGCGCTCTGTGCCGTCGGCAGGTTCCGAGTCGTCCGATCCGGACGCGGCGTCGCTTTCATCGGCAACATCCTCGCTCTCGTCTTCGGCCTCCACATCATCGGCGGGGACGACCTGGAGCGTGATCGGCGTGTTGTCATGGATCCCAGCGAGGAGACCCCGACGATCGACTTCGAGGAGAACGGCGGCGAGTATCGCGCAGGGATGGCCGGTCCGCCCGCGGGGGGAACTCACCCTGGCTTCGAGCGTCATTCCGCCACGCCGGCTGGCCGACAGTTCGAGCGACACCGACTGGGGGCCGGCACCGAGTCCCTCCCCCTGGAGCCCATCGACCGTCCCGCTGACCTGCCCGACGCGCGGGCAGCTCACCTTTACGGCAACCGCCGACCGGGCCACCTCGATGTCGGAGCTTTCGAACAGGTGGAACAGTCGTTGTTCGAGCGTCGCCATGCAGCAGGAGTCCACCGGTGTGAATCGGGATGCTGCGCGGAACGTCGTCCGAAGGACGGTGGCGCGCAACACGCCTTTGTACCCTGCGGGGGAGGTCCATGGGGAGGGGGAGACTCAAGCGCCCGATTCCGGCTGCCGGCAGAGCCGCCGGACCATTCCCTGCCGGGTGGCTGACGGAGATTCTCCCTCAAGCCCGCGACCCAAATTCCTTCACCGCGGCGATCAGTTCGAGGACGTTCTCGACCGGCGTCTGCGGATGGACACCATGGCCGAGGTTGAAAATGTGCCCCGGGCGCCCGGCCGCGGCGGCCAACACATCCCCCGCCCGACGGCGGACGGTGGCCCGATCGGCGAGGAGCACCGCCGGATCGAGATTTCCCTGGATGGCCCGATCATGGCCGATCGCCCGCCAGGCCTCGTCCAGCCCGATCCTCCAATCGACCCCGATCACGGTTCCACCAGCCTCGGCGAGGAGCGGAAGGAGCGAGGGATTGCCGGTGGCGAAGTGGACCACCGGAGCCCGTTCGAGCGCCGCTGCCATCGCCGTCCGGCTATGGGGCAGGACGTAGCGGCGGTAGTCCTCGGGACCGAGGCAGCCGACCCAGCTGTCGAAGAGTTGGACACACTGCGCCCCGGCATCGAGTTGCGCGAGAAGGTAGCGGCTCACCCCACGCGCCAGCCTGTCCATGAGATCATGCCACGCCGCGGGCTCGCGATACATCAGCGACTTGGTGTGGAGCCAGGCCTTGCTCGTTCCCCCCTCGATGCAATATCCGGCAAGCGTGAACGGGGCCCCGGCGAAGCCGATCACGGGCAACGTCTCATCGAGGCCGGCGCGCGTCGCTCGCACGCAATCGAAGACGAAGGCGAGGGGATCGAGGTCGTCGAGCTCCCGGATCCGCGCCACGTCGCCCGCCTCACGGACCGGATTGTGGATCACCGGGCCTTCGCCGGCGGCAAACTCGAGATCCAGCCCCATCGGCTCGAGGATCGGGAGGAGATCGCTGAAGATGATCGCGGCATCGACCCCCAGCCTGGCTACCGTCGAGAGCATCACCTCGGCCGCGAGGCTCGGCGTCTTGCAGAGCTCCATGAAGGCGACGCGGCCCCGCACCTGGCGGTACTCGGGCAGATAGCGCCCAGCCTGGCGCATCAGCCACACCGGCGTCCGCGGCACCGCTTCCCGGCGACAGGCACGGAGGAAGAGGGAGTCGTCCCACGGTCGCCGCGGTGGGGACACGGAGTGGGGAGGGCGTGAGGGAGACGGGGGGGTGGGGGGAGTGTCCATCGGCGAAGTATAGCCCGCGGGGAAAGGCGGGGAGCCGGCGGGGGCCATCGGCAGCGGCCGGCGGTGAACTAGAATAGAGCGGGCCCATTCCCCCTGGTTTGATCCATGGCCGACTTCATCTCCCGCATCTCGGTGGTCTGCTTCGCCGCCAGCTACGCCGTGGCGCTGGCGTGCGAGGGGTCGCGGCTCCTCTTCCGCTCCGGCATTCGCGGCGCGGTCATGGTGGGGTTCGCGGCGGCTGGCGTGCTCGCCCACACCCTGTTTCTCGGCTGGCGGGCGGCCAACGAGCCGGCCGTCCCCCTCTCGAGCGCCTACGATTGGTATCTGCTCGCCGCCTGGCTGTTGGCCTTCGGTTCGCTCTGGCTGACCGTCGCCAACCCCCGGACGCCGACGGGGCTGTTCATGCTTCCTCTCGTACTCGGCCTCATCGGGGCGGCAGAGATGTCGAGCCGAGCTCCCTTCCCGCAAAGCCCCGCCACGCAGGTCTGGGGGGCGATTCACGGCAGCTTCAATCTCGCCGCGAGCGTCGCCGTCGCCTTCGGCGCGATCGCCGGGATGATGTGGCTCATTCAGGCCGGCCGTCTGGCGAGGAAGCAGGCGCCGGCCCAGGGCTTCCGCATGCCGAGCCTCGAGAAGCTGGCACGCTTCACCGGACGCTCGGCGACGATCGCCGCTTGGGCCGCCGCCGCCGGCTTTGCCTCTGGGATCGTCCTCAATGCCGTCACCAGCCAGCAGGGGCTGCTGGAATCGATTCCCTGGAACGATCCGGTCATCCTCCGGATGGGCGCGCTTGTGGCCTGGCTCATCACCGCCGCCTGCCTCGAGCGTGCCGCCTCCCGACGCCCCGACGGACCGCGGACCACCGCCTTGCTCTCGCTGATCAGCCTCGGCGTGCTCACGCTCTCGATCCTGTGGGGCTTGTTCGGCGTCAGCCGCCACGGCGCTCCCCCCCGTCAGGCCGGGCCGCCCCGACCACCTCCCGCTGCGGCAGTGATGCTCGCAGCCGGCTTGCCGACGGCAACGCCTCCAGGCCCGGGGGTGATCCGATGACGCTCGCCTTCGTGGGTGGATCCCACCGCACGGTGCCCATGGAGCTGCGGGAGCGACTCGCCTTCTCCGCCGAACAGGCGGCCGAAGCCCTGCGCCGTTTCCGCGAGCGTTTCCCGGGCCGTGAAGGGGTGCTTCTCTCCACCTGCAACCGTGTCGAGCTCTACGCCGCCAGCGAACACGACAGTGCCCCGCCGGCCCCGCGGCAGCTCGTCGATTTCCTCGCCGAGTGCCGGGGGATCGATGCGGCGCTGCTCACGCCGGTGCTCGCCGGCGAGAACGACCAGGCCGCCGTCCACCATCTCTTCAGCGTCGCCTCCGGGCTCGACAGCATGGTGCTCGGAGAGCCGCAGATCGTCGCCCAAGTGAAGCAGGCCTGGGCCCTCGCCCAGGAAGAGAAGACCGCCGGCCCCCTCACCGGAGGCATGTTCCAGGCGGCCCTACGGACGGCGAAGCGCGTCGCCACCGAGACGGCGATCGGCCGCGAGCGGCTTTCGATCCCCAGTGTCGCCGTGGCCGACTTCGCCAGCGGGGTCTTCGAGCGTTTCGACGACAAGCGGGTCCTCCTTGTCGGCGCTGGGAAGATGGCCCACGAGACGTTCCGTTACCTCCGCGACGCCGGGGCCCGCGACATCGTCATCGTCAATCGCTCGATGGCCCGCGCCGAGGACCTTGCCGCCAAGCTGGGAGCCCGTGCCGGCCGGTTCAGCGATCTCCTCGATGAACTGGTGCGTGCCGATCTCGTCGTCAGCACCACTGGCGCCACCGAGCCTGTGGTGACGCTCGAGATGTTCACAGGCGCCGAGCGACGCCGTGGCGGTCGCCCCCTCCTCGTCCTCGATCTGGCCATGCCCCGCGACTTCGATCCACGGATCGGCACCCGGCCCGGTGTGTGGCTCTACTCCATCGACGATCTCGGGGCGGCCTGCGACGCCAACCGGAAGACGCGGCAGCGGGAGATGCCGGGGGCCCTGGCGATCGTGGAGGAGGAGACGCGGCGCTTCATGGGGGATCTCCACCACCGCTCGTCGGCCCCGGTGATCGAGCAGCTGCGGGCCGGCTGGACGGAGACCGGCGAGAGCGAACTCGACCGCCTCTTCCGCCGCCTCCCCGAGCTCGATGAAACGGCCCGCGCCGAGATCCGCCAGTCGTTCCAGCGCTATGCCGCCAAGCTCCTCCATTCGCCGCTGACGAGCCTGCGGAACGAAAGCCACTCCGGCCCCCCGCACGGCCTCCTCGACGCCCTCCGGCGGCTCTTCGACCTGAAAGACTGACCGCAAAGCCGTCTCAACTCGCTCGCCCTGACGGTGTCGATCGCTTGCGGTATTCCGTCGGCGGGGCCGGCAAAAGTCTCGTCGTTCGTCGGAGGCACCTCCTCCCTCCTCGAGCGTTCGCCGATCCCCACCTCTTCCTCTCCGTTGGAGAAGTCGCGTCAGCGTGAGGGCGAGGTGTCGTTTGCTCGTCAGCGTGCCGCGCCCGGCTCGGCTTTCGTGTAGGCGAGGGCCATTAACGCGTAGGCGGTGACGAGATTGGGGTCGTTCTCCATCCACCGGGCATTCGCGTTGACCCACGAGCCGTCTGGCTGCTGCCGCGTGATCACCGCGTCGGCCAGCTCCTCGCGCCACCGATGGACCGTGCCCTTGGCGTCGGTGAAGGTCTCGTCGCCGAGAACATCGAGGGCCTTGCCCATCGTGTGATAGTAGTAATAGAGGCCGCTGTCCCCCATGCCGGGGTTCTCTTCGAAGGTGTAGTGCTTCATGAGCCATTCCAGCGCCGCTTTGACGCGTGGATCGTCTTTGTCGAGGCCGGCAAAGATCATGCTCTTGAGACCGGCGTACGTCATCGACGCGTAGCTCCGCAGGCCCCCTTCGGGCGTCTTGCCGGCCATGCTTTCGCCGCCGTTGGCGGGGGTGTAGTAAAAGCCACCGTCGGGGTTCTTCTCGGGATGGGGCTGATCGTTGTGCGGCCCAGGCAGATTCTGCGTCCGCGACACGAACAGGAGCGCACGCTGGATGGCCGGATCGTCGGCATCGGCGCCGGCGTTCC
>CAMARC010000130.1 GCA_945860405.1 Candidatus Kuenenia stuttgartensis
TGGCGTCGCGGCGTGGAGCCGGGGGACTCTGACGACGTGGCGTGGGAGATCGACGGCGAGGCGTTCCTCGTCCGATCGATTCTCGACGACGAAGGGGACACGATCGTCGTGATGGGATCAGACATGCCGCTGCTCAACGCCGGGCTCGTCGATCGCGGCAACCGGCGGATCGCCGAGGCGTTTGTCGGCCTGATCCCCGAGGGGGCCGGCGTCGTCGTGTTTGGTTCGTCGCAGATGGCAACGGGCGAGGAGGAGGACGAAGGCAACGGGGGATTGTGGCGCCTGATCTCGGTGCCGCCGCATCCCTGGATCGTGGCGCAGCTCGTCCTCTGCCTGGCGCTGTTCTGCTGGTCGCGGGCGTCGATCTTCGGCCGGCCCCGCACGCCCTCGGCTGCGGCCCTCAGGGATTTCGGCCACCACGTCGACGCGGTCGGCCGGCTCCTCGCCAGGAGCAGCGATCCCGCCGCCTCGGACGTGCTGCTGGCGGAATGGCAGCGGGTCGGCAAGCCGGGCTTCGGCCCCGGCGCTCACGAACAGATGGTGACGGGGAAGGATGAACTCCAACCTGAAGCGAGGAAGCGATGACGGACGAGATTGGCAGTGGTGGTGTGCCGACGCCCCCGGTGGCGACAGCCGCGGAGGTCGACCCGCGGTTTGAGCAGGTGGGCCAGACGATCGATCGTCTCCTGGCCGAGACGGCAAAGATCTATGTCGGTCAGGAGGCGCTCGTCCGCCAGGCGCTCGTGGCCCTGTTTGCCGGCGGGCATGTCCTCATCGAAAGCGTTCCCGGGCTCGGCAAGACGCTGCTGGTGCGGATCCTCGGCGAGGCGCTGGGATGCTCCTTCGGGCGGATCCAGTTTACCGCCGATCTGATGCCGTCGGACGTCACCGGCCAGCCGGTGTTCGATGCGCGAACGCAGGAGTTTCGGTTCCGGCCGGGGCCGGTGTTCACGCACATTCTTCTTGCCGACGAGATCAACCGAGCGCCGGCCAAGACCCACGCGGCCCTCCTCGAAATCATGCAGGAGGGGCATGTCACCGTCGATGGCACAACCCACCGCATCGAGCCGCCGTTCCTCGTGCTCGCCACGCAAAACCCGGTCGAATCGGAGGGCACCTACCATCTCCCTGAGGCCCAGCTCGACCGCTTCCTGTTCAAGATCGTCGTCGATTACCCCCTCGCCGCCGAGGAGGATGCGATCCTCCGCCTCCATTGCCGCCCCGATTCGCTCGAGCGGCAACTCGAGACGACGATCCGGCCGCTCCTCGACCCGGCCGGCGTGATCCTGATCCAGGAGCTCTGCCGCCGCGTCCGCGTCGACGACGCGATCATCCGCTACACCAGCGCCATCGTGCGGAAGACCAGGCAGTGGCCGGCTTTCTCCCTGGGGGCGAGCCCCCGGGCGGGGATCGCGCTGGTGGCCGGAGCCCGTGTCCTGGCCGCCTTCGGGGGCCGATCGTACGTCGTCCCCGACGATGTCACCGAGCTCGTGGCGCCGAGCTTACGCCACCGCGTCATCCTCTCTCCCGAGGCGGAGGTGTCGGGGGAGACCGTCGACGGGGCGCTCGCTGCCCTGATGCGAACGATCGAGGTGCCGAGGCTGTGATCTTCCCCACGCCGAAGCTCTGCCTGCTCGCCATCCTCCCGTTTGCGGCGGCGCTGCTCCTGTTTGCCGTGCCGGAGGTGTGGCCCGTGGTGGTGGTGCTCGACCTCCTCCTCGTGGTCGTCGCCGTCGGCGACGCCACCACGCTGCCGCGGCGGTCGGGATTCCGGGGGCGACGGGAGTTTCAGCCGATTGCCACGCGCGGTGTCCGCCACCGGATCGACCTCGTGATCGAGAATCGGTCGCGGCGGGCCCATGAGGTTGAAGTGCGCGATGACGTCGGCGGGGCGATTGAGTCGCTCGAGCTGCCGCCCCGGCTCCGGCTGGCAGGCGCGGCGCGGGGGCGCACGAGCCACGTTTTCATGCCCCGGGAGCGGGGGAGCTTCGCGCTCGAGACGATCCACCTCCGCGCGCCCAGCCGCCTCGGGCTATGGTCGGTGATCCACCGCCTCCCGGTCACCGATCGGATCGAGGTCTACCCGGCCCTCCGCCAGATCAGCCGCTACGCGCTCTACGCCCGGCAGAACCGGATGTCGCTCCTCGGCGTGCGGCGGACGCGGCGGGCGGGGACGGAGAACGAGTTTGAACGCCTCCGTGATTACGCCGACGGCGATGCCTTCAAGGCGATCGACTGGCGGGCGACGTCGCGGCGGCTGAAGCTCACCGTTCGCGACTTCCAGATGAACCAGAGCCAGCGGGTGGTGTTTGCCCTCGACTGCGGCCGGATGATGGTCAATCACCATGACGGCCTGTCGATGTTCGATGCCGCGCTCGATGCCAGCTTGACCCTCGCCTACGTCGCTCTTCAACACCGCGACGAGGTCGGGATCCTCTGCTTCTCCGACCGGATCCTCCGGTGGATGCCGCCGCGGGGAGGGCAGGGGCAGCTCCGCCGGATGATCGCCGCCACCCACGACGTCCATCCCGAGCTCGTCGAGAGCCGCTTCGACGAGGCGCTGATCCATCTCGGGCACCACTGCCGGAAGCGGACGTTGCTCGTCCTCCTCACCAACGTCATCGACGAGCGCAACACCGAGCGGATCCGCCGGCATGTCCTCCCAACCGTGGGGCGACACCTGCCGCTGGTCGTCTGCCTTCGTGACGCTTCGCTCACCGACCGCATCGATGCCTGGGAACACAGGGACACTGCCGGCGGAAGCTCGGCGGAACAGGCCGCCGGCACCCATGCCGCCGCCGCCGCCGCCGCTGTGCTCTGCTGGCGCAGACAGGTTCTCGCCGATTGGCAGCGGGCCGGCGTCCTCACGCTCGATTGCCTCCCCGGCGAGCTGACGGCGAAGCTCGTCAGCGAGTATCTCGAGATCAAAGCCCGCAACCGGCTGTAGCGGTGGCGACGCGTGCCGCGAGACTCCTGGCCGCGATTCCCATGGCCGCGATTCTCTTGACAGTCAGGGGAGCAGAGGGGATTCTCCATTCGGGGAAGGGGGCCACGGGCTCTCGGTTCGAGGCTCGGTTTGAGGCTGGATACCAGAGGGGCAGGCATGGCATCGCAGTGGCATGTGGGGCGTGGCGGGCAGTCGACTGGCCCGTATACGACCGAGCAACTCCGCGAGATGGCCGCGGCCGGAAGGATCTCCCCGGGGGATCTGGTCTGGAAGGAAGGGATGGGGGAGTGGGCCGATTGCGCTACTGTGCAGGGGCTGTTCCCCGCCACGCGCACCGCCGAAAGCAGCCCGGGCGGCCCAGACTGGAATCCCTACCAATCACCGACGATCGACGCCACCTCGGAATCGTCGGGCGAGGCGGGCTCCGGCCGGATCGTCTACGCCGGCTTTCTCTCCCGCGTCGGAGCGTTGATCCTCGATTCACTCTTTCTCACACTCCTCACCCTCATTCCGGCGTTCGGTATCGGGATCGCCGCGGTCATGATTTTCGGCCCCGATGCGGGAGCGAACGTCGCCGGGGCGATCGGCAACCTGTTCGGGCTCATCGTCGGAGTCACCTACTACGTCGGCCTCGAGACATCGGCGAAGCAGGCCACCTGGGGAAAGCAGATCGTCGGCATCAAGGTCACCGATCTCAGCGGCCGGCGGATCACCGTCGGCCGCTCCTTGGGGCGGTACTTCGCCAAGATCCTTTCCGGATGCACGGTCATCGGCTGGTTCCTGCCGCTGTTCACCGAGAAGAAGCAGGCCCTCCACGACATCGTCGCCGGCACCCTCGTGATCGACAGGTGAGCCCGGTGCCGAGTTCACTAGCCACGCCGCCGCCGCTTCCCCGCCGCCGCTCCCCACGCCGGGCCGCCGCGGTCGTGGCGACGCTCGGGTTGCTCACGTTCGTCGTGGCGGCATGGCTTTCCCCCTACGAAGCCGATGGCAGGCCGCGGGTCTCCGGCACGCACCGGCAACTCGGCCTTCCCCCCTGCCAATTCGAGTCGCTCTTTTCTGCCCCGTGCCCTTCCTGTGGGATGACGACGAGCCTGGCACTGCTCATGGATGGCGATCTGGGCGCGGCCTGGCGGGCGAACTGGGCGGGGGTGGTGCTCGCCGCGATGGCGGCGGCGGCCGTCGCCTGGCTGCTCACGATCGCGCTTGCCGGCATCGATCCCGGGCGCTGGTCGGTGGAATGGACGGTCGAGCGATTGGCGCTGGGAGGGGCCGCCGTGGCGGCGGTGCGGTATGTCGGTGTCGCCCTCGGATGGTTGTTCAGCGGCCCTGGGTGAACCTGTGTAAACCTGGGTGAGCCTGGGTGAATCGGTGCAGGCCACGACAAAAACTTTTTCACGAAAACCGCGAGGCTCCCATGCCATCCGACATGCCCCCACCGCTTCCTCCCGCGCCCCGTGGCCCCGGTGAAACGCGCCTCGATCCCGCGGCCGGCGGCGGCGTCGAGGAGAAGCCGAGTCGGCTCGCGCTTGCGAGCGTCGTGCTCGGCGTGCTTGCCTGTCCGTTTTTCTGCCTCACCGGGATCCCCGGGCTGATCTGCGGCGTGATCGGGCTGCGCCAGATCGAGGCGAGCGAACGCCCCGGCTCCCCGGTGCGCTACACCGGCCGGTCGAGGGCGCTCACCGGGATCGTCCTCAGTGGGATGATGCTCTTCATGTCGCCGGTGCTCGTCGGCCTCCTCCTGCCGGCGGTGCAGGCCGGGCGGGAGGCGGCCCGGCGCGCCGCCTGCACAAACCATGTCAAAGAGATCGGCTTGGCCTTTCACAACGCGGCGAGCACGAACAAGCAACTTCTTATGCCGCTGGCGATCGTCGATGCCGACGGCCGGCCGCTGCTGAGCTGGAGGGTGGCCCTGCTCCCTTTTGTCGGCGAGGAACAGCTCTACCGGGAGTTTCACCTCGACGAGCCCTGGGACAGCCCGCACAACATCTTGCTTCTGCCGCGGATGCCGAAGATCTACGTCTGCCCGAGCTCCCCGATTCCGCCGTCGGAAGGGATCACGTCGTACGTGGCGGCCGCTGGGCCGGGAATGTTTTTCGATGCCCCCGAGCCGATACCTGGCACGCCGATGATCGGCGTGCCCCTGTCGGCGATCCACGATGGCACGTCGAACACGATCCTCGTCCTCGAGTTGGGGCGAAACAACGGCGTCCCGTGGACGAGCCCCCAGGAGGTGACCGTCGACATCGACGAGGCGATCGACGTGCTCCGGGAAGCGCAGGTGAACCATGCCGGCTTGCGGATGACGCTGTTCGGCGACGGCGCGGTGCGGGCGGTCGCGCAGCAGATCGACGCGAAGACGCTCCGCGCGCTGTTGTCGCGCGATGGCGGCGAGGTGCTGGGGGCTCCGTAATCGGGCTGGTGCATCGGCTCGGCCGGCCCGTCATTCCCCTTCGGTGAGAAGCCAAGTGGCAAACGACGCCAGCCAGTGCTCGCCGGCGTAGTCGCCGCTGGTGACATGCTGGAGCCCCGCGGCGGCGTGCCGCTCGGCTGCGGCAAGGAGCGTCTGGCGTGTGGCGTCCCCTGCGGGGAACGCGGCGGCCACGCTCCGCAGGCAGCGGGCCCGGCTGAGGTTGAGCCCGTCGAGGTGAACCAGTTGCGGATCGGTGCGGTCGGTGACCGTTGCCGGCTCGAGGATGCTCGAGGGAACACCGGCGGCGAGATCCGGGAGGAAGCGGTGGAACCAGCCGCGAAACGCCTCGGCCGGCAACACCCGTCGCATCAGGTCGGCTTCCATCAGGCTCGGCGAGAAGAAGTCGGCTCCGTCCGGCTCCCAGGCCGCAGGGATCCGCTCGTCGGCCCCGAAGTAGCTGCGGCTCCGCTCGACGACGAGGGCCTCGAGCTTCTCATGCTTCACGGCGCGGGCGTAATCGAGCGCGAACGACAGCCCGAAGGCGGTGCTCGAATGGACGCCACTGCGATTGGGGTACGTCTGCTTCGGGAAGTAGTCGAGATAGGAGGCGACGATTCCCTCGACGAGCGGCCTCAAGTGTGCCGACCATTCCCTTCCTTCGGGGTCGTCCCAGTCGTGGAGCTCCTCGGCGAGCTTGAGGAGCCAGGCCCAGCCATAGGGGCGCTCGAATGACTTGGCCCCGGGTCTGGAGAAGAATCTCGCCTCGGCTTCCAGATTCCCGGCCGTGAGATTCTTGCTCAGCGCCGCGCGGATCTCCCCCTCGATTCCGAGGCCGGGGAAGCGGCGGAGAATGCGGACGAGCATCCAGTGGCCATGGACGGCCGAATGCCAGTCGTAGCAGCCGTGGAACGCCGGATGCACCTGCCGTGGCGGCTGGACATCGACATCGCCATTGAGGACGTCGGCCGGCTTGTGGGGATATTCCTTGGCGATCCCGTCGAGGGCCAGCCGCGCAAACGACGTTGCCTGCGCCGCGGTGAGCGGATCAGCGGAGGCGGTGCCCGGGAGGAGCAGGCCGCAGGCGAGGGCGATCGGCAGCAGCAATCTCACGATGGGAGCATCGAACGTGCCGTCGATCATCGTCTCGATCATCGGTGGGGCCCTTTCTGTGGCTGATGGGTAGCGGCGGATCGTCCGCCGATCGGGCAGTTCGCGGAGGGGAGTAGGGAGGGGCATGCCCTCATTGTGACAGCGGCGTTTTTCAGGGGGCATGACCGATCGGAAATGGCGGAACCCCATCGTTCCCGGGGCAGTTTTCCACTGGCCCGGGAGGCCGATGGACGTCACAATCCCGCCCCCCCGGCCCCTGCCGCGCCCCCGCCGGCCCCTTCACGAGACGCGCACCGACCATGGAAACGTCCCCGTCATCCCGCCTCGGCATCGCTGCGATCTCCATCGATCAGCCGGCCTGGCAGTTGGAGAACGGGTGGTTTGGCGACACGATCCCGAGGAAGTTCACGCAACACACCGGGATCGAGGCCCGATCGATCTCCGTCGACGACGAGGTCACGATGGGGCTCAAGGCCATCCGTCGGCTCCAGCAGGAATCGGGCTGCAACCTCGCCGACTGCCGGGGGATCGTCTTCGTCTCTCCCTCCTTCATCCCCCCGTCGGTTGCCAGGCGGCACCTCACGCCCCACGAGGCGACACGGGAGAGGCCCGGGCGGGCCGCCCGCCAGTTGGCCCGCGAAATCGGCGTGCGACGCTGCCGCACGCTCGGCCTGAATTGGTTCTGCTGCGGGTACAGTCGGGCCTTCTCGGTGGTCACCCGTCGCTGGGCACCGCGTCTGGGCCTCGAGCGCGACGATTTCCTCCTCGTCGTCGTCGCCACGAGGATCAGTCGAATCACCGACTACGGCTGCACGACCACCGGTGGCCTGTTCGGTGACATGGCGTCGGCCACGATCCTCGCCCCGATGACGAGCCGGCGTTATCCCGTTCACTTCGAGATCGTCGGCGCCGACGCCGGAAAGCTACCGGTCGATCGGCCGGCGTTCGACTTCCATCGCCGGTCCCACGTCGCCGTCCCGGCGGCCGGAGGGGCGAGGGGGCACGACGAGACACGGCTCGTCTACTCGCTCGACGGGATGACCATCGCCGACCTCGCTCCGCGGGCGATGTCGGCGGCCGTCGTCGAGGGCCTCGCCGCAGCCGGCCTCCGCGGCACCGATGTCGATTTCGTCGTGCCCCATCAGGCCGGCACCGGGATCGTCCGCTTCACCGGCATGAAACTCGAAGAGGCGGGGGTGGGCGGAGAATTGATCAACGGCCTGACACGACGAACCGGGAACGTGAGCGCCTGTTCGATCCCCCACGCGCTCCGCGAATCGTGGTCGCGGCTGCGGGGGCTCGTCGCCTGTCCGACCGCGGCGGTCGGCAGTCCCGGCCGACCGGAGGTGCTCCAGGGGTGCATCCTCCTCCGCAGCACGGCCGCGCATGAAGCGCAGGTCAGGGCTGCCGCCTGACCGTTCGCTCACCCGCGGTCACTTTCCCCGCCGAGCGACCTGCGCCGCGCGGCGGCGCGACTCGAGCGCGTCGCCGATTTCGGCGGCGAGGCTCGGCGAGTGGTCGAGCAGATCGCCGATCGCCACGGGATCGAAGACGAGGGCCCGAAGATCCTCCTCGGCGACGATCCGCACGTCGTCGAGTCCGCCGCCGGCAGTCAACTGGTCGCCGAAACACTCCCCCGGGCCAATCGTGCCGATCGGCGTCGCCGGGCCCTTTTCGTCGCTGGTCTTCAGGGCGGCCTTGCCCGAGAGAATGAGCGCGAAACCGCTGAACCGCGACCGCGGCGAGTGGATCGACTCCCCCTTGGCGTAGTCGCGCACCGCCGGCGGGCGGGCCGTGGCGTGGGCGAGCGCCGGCTTGAAGCGGGCGTGGGGCTCGAGCGCCTCCGTCGGGGAAGGCTCCGGGCGACCGGGCGTTTCCCCCGGGCCGTATTCCATCTGGATCGGGTAGGGGATCGTCAGTCCTTCGCGCCTGGCGACATACCAGACGCGGCAGATGATCGTGTCGCGGATCGCGGGGAGATCCTCCTGGGTGGCGACGGAGAAGATCAGCCGGTAGCTGAGCATCGAGTCGCCGTATCCAATCGCCCGCACGACCGGGGCCGGCGTCTCGAGCACCCCGGGGATCGATTCGAGCATCGCCAGGAGGACTTCCTTCACTCGATAGGGAGGGTCGTCGTAGCTGAAGCCGATCTCAATGGCCTCGGTGCGCACCAGCGTCGGCCGGGAAAGATTGCTGAACTCGCTTTTGTAGAGCGAGACGTTGGGGACGATGTGGAGCTCGCGCGTTGCCGTCTCGATGTGGACGCTCCGCCAGTTGATCTCGATGACGCGCCCCATCGTGTCCCCGGTCTTCACCCAGTCGCCGACTTTCAGCGGCCGCTCGAAGAGGAGCATCAGTCCCGACACGATGTTGCCGAGCGGTTCCTGGAGCGCCAGGCCGATCACGACCGAGCCCACCCCGAGGGCCGTGAGTGCCCCGCCGACCTCCTGCCCCCAAACCTTCGAGTAGATGACGATCCCGCCGAGGGCGACCAGGGTGATGCGGATCAGGTCGCGAAGGAGCGTGGGGACGCGGTCCTGCCAGGAATCGGTGGCGGCGAGCCCGAAGAAGGTGTCGTTGAAAGCGCCGACGAGCGCGGAGAGCGCCGCGATCCAGAAGGCCGTCTCGGCGACGCGGACGACCGTTCCCTCGTTCGGGAACCCGAGGACGAAACTGACGAACAGGAGGACTGCCAGGCTGGGAACGACGAGGCTGCGGAGGCTGCGGAGCGTCCGTGTGAACCGCCATGTGCGGCGCTCGCTCGCCGCGATGGCCTCGGTGAGCGCCAGTTCGACCAGCGGGAAACCGAGGGCGAGGAGGACGGCCGGCCAGAAGTTCGAGACGTCCGCCGTGATCGGGAGGGAGCGGAGCCATTCCATCATCGCTTTTCCCTCATCCCTTCAGGGACCATGTCTCGATGGCCGGCCGGCCGTCGATGGCCACCGAGGACGGTCCGAGAAAATCGAAAAGTTCCCCGGTGCGTTCACGCACCCGGTCGGTCACCCGAATCGCCGTACCTCCCTGACAGGCGAGCCCCTTCGCCACGGCGACCGTCTCCCCCCACAGGTCGTAGAGGAAGCGACGGCGGCCGACGACACCCCCCACGACCGGCCCGGCACTGACGCCGATGGAGACTGCCAGTTCGAGGTGATGATCGCGGTTGAAGATGCCGACGATCCGCTCGATCTCCCGGGCAAAGGCCAGCATCCGCCGCACATGGTCGGGGCGGGTGACGGAGAGCCCGCAGACGGCCAGATAGGTCGTGCCGATCGTCCTCACCTTCTCGATCCCTCCGGCCTCGGCAGCCTCGTCGATCGCTGCCACGAGGTCGGTGAGGACGGCGAG
>CAMARC010000131.1 GCA_945860405.1 Candidatus Kuenenia stuttgartensis
CGCGATCTGGCGCTCGCCGTCTCAGGGCTCGTCACCCATTCCATTGGCGGCCCGGGGGTGATGGCGCCGGTGCCACAAAACGTCCTCGACTACAACTATGGCGGCGTCAGCTGGAAGTCGGCGGAGGGGCCCGAGCGTTACCGGCGGAGCGTCTATCTCCACCGCAAGCGGTCGATGCCCGATCCGCTCCTCTCCGCCTTCGATGCCCCCAACGGTGACATCGCCTGCGCCCGCCGCCTCCGTTCCAACACGCCGCTGGCGGCGCTTGCCGGTCTCAATGAGCCGGTGTTTGTCGAAGCCGCCCGGGCCCTCGCCTTGAAAACGCTCCGCGACGGAGGCGCCGACGACGAAGCGCGGATCCGGCACGCATTTCAAGCCTGCACCGGCCGGCTTCCCAGCGGTGACGAGACAGCCACGCTGCTGGCCTTTCTCGACACCTCGCGGCGACGCATCGGCGACGGCTGGCTCGATGCCCGCGAGGTCGCCACCGGATCGCTCGGGGCGATTCCTGCGCTCCCTCCCGGCGCGACGCCGCAGGATGCCGCCGCCTGGACGCTCGTCGCCCGCGTCCTTTTGAATCTCGACGAGACCGTCAGCAAGCACTGATTTTAGCCCACTAAGTCAACGCCTCTCCGCTCCGCTCAAGGTATCCCCATGACCGCTTTCCCCTCCCCCGAACTTCTCCGCGACGCCCAGGCCAAGCTCCTGCGTCGGCGCTGGTTCTTCCGCGAGTGCGGCGTGTCGCTTGCCGG
The DNA here is from genome assembly GCA_945860405.1 of Candidatus Kuenenia stuttgartensis. Taxonomy (GTDB): domain Bacteria; phylum Planctomycetota; class Planctomycetia; order Pirellulales; family UBA1268; genus QWOP01. The sequence continues at coordinate 753 of CAMARC010000131.1, forward strand.
CATGGCGGCGGCGACGCTGCTCGAAAAGGAAGGGCACGCCTCGTCGGCCCCGAATCCGCTCGCCCCCCGGGCTCCCCACTACGCCCCAAAAGCAAAGCGGGTGATCTCGATGTTCCAGGCGGGAGCGCCGAGCCACCTCGAGCTTTTTGATTTCAAGCCGGAGCTTGCCAAGCGGAGCGGGTCGCTTCCCCCCGCGGAGCTCCTCGCCGGCTACCGGGCCGCCTTCATCAATCCCAACTCGACGCTCCTCGGGCCGAAGTTCTCCTTCCGGAAGTCGGGCCGAAGCGGGCTCGACTGGAGCGAGCTGCTGCCACACATCGGGAGCATCGCCGACGACATCTGCGTCATCCGGTCGATGCAGACCGACGCGGTCAATCACGCGCCGGCGCAGATCCTCATGAACACCGGCTCGCAGCAGTTCGGTCGGCCGAGCTTCGGGGCCTGGACGCTCTACGGCCTGGGGAGCGAGGCGGAGGATCTTCCCGGCTACGTCGTCCTCACGAGTGCCACCGGCACCAGCGGCGGGGCGAGCAACTACGGCGCCGGCTTCCTCCCCACGCTTTACGGCGGGATCCCTCTCCGCGGCACCGGCGATCCGGTCCTCTATCTCACCAACCCCAAGGGGATCGACCGGGACTCACAGCGAGCCTCGCTCGACACCCTCAACCGGCTCAACGAGCTCGCGCTCGACGCGGTCGGCGATCCGGAGATCGCTTCACGGATCCAGAGCTACGAGATGTCGTACCGGCTCCAATCGAGCGCCCCGGAACTCATGAATCTCTCGGGGGAGCCGAAAGCCGTCCTCGATCGCTACGGGATCACCGATCCCGCCCAGCCGAGCTATGCCCGCAACTGCCTCCTCGCCCGCCGGCTCCTCGAGCGCGGTGTTCGCTTCGTGCAACTCTTCCACGAGGCCTGGGACACCCACGGCGATCTCGTCAACCGGATGCGGAAGAACGCCGCCGACACCGATCAGGCAAGCGCCGCGCTCGTCATCGATCTCAAGGAGCGCGGCCTCCTCGACGATACGCTCGTCACCTGGGGCGGGGAGTTTGGGCGGACGCCGATGAATCAGGGGGGAAGCGACGGCCGCGACCACCACAACCGGGCGTTCTCGATGTGGGTGGCCGGCGGCGGCTTCAAGGCGGGGCATGTTCATGGCGCGACCGACGACTTCGGATTCAACGTCGTTGCCGATCCGGTCCACGTTCACGACCTCAACGCCACGCTCCTCCACCTCCTCGGCCTCGACCACCTCCGCCTCACCGCCCGCCACCAGGGGCGCGACTTCCGGCTCACCGACGTCCATGGCAACGTCGTGCAGGGCGTGATCGCCTGACCGTCACTCACCTCCGCGCCCGCAATTCACCGCCGCAGTCGCGGGGCCTCGAGATCGTGGCGAAGGTTGTCGAGGACGACATGGACGAGGTCTTCGGTCCGCTCCGCCGACACGAGCAGAAAACAAAACAGCATTTCGTCGAGGGTGCCGTCCCCCCAGACGACGCGCCGCGGCGGCTTCGAGGGGTTGGATGGATTCGCGGCGGAGTTGTCAAACACGCCTTCCATGACGATCCGCGTCCCGGCCGGCAGCGGGAACGGCTCCTGATAATAAAACTCGTCCTGCCAGGCGTAGTTCCAGGCCGGAATGTCGACGAGTTGCTTCTTCGACCCGTCGGGCAATTCGGCCCGCACGCTCACCGCTTTGCCAAGAAGGTGCATGTGCGGAACGACGCCGACGACGGTCACCCCCTTGGGGAGCGTGTAGCTCGCCGAGGTGCGCCAGGCCGCGTCGCCGGCGGGGATGTCAAGTTCGTACGCACTTGTCCAGATGCTCCCCACGAGGCGCTCCCGATCGGCGATGATCGCGGCCGTCGGCTCGTCGAGAAAATAGAGGCCGATCTCCGAGCGATCGCGCGTCTCGACGCCATCGGGGTGATAGTGGATCTGGACGACGAGATCGGAGCCCTTCTTGAGATGCCGGCCGCGGCCTCCGGGGAGCCGGCGCGGCGTGTTTCCCGGCGACCAGCCGCCGAGAGCTCCGGAGGGCAGGAAGCCCGGACCGGAAAACTTGCCGTAGCCCGGCTCGGGCGTCGCCGCATCGAGCCGTCGCGCGGCACCTGAGGCATCGAGAAAGAGGACGGCATGATGGACGACGCGCGGGTTGCCGGGATGGAAATCGATCGCGGCCACGACCTTGTCTTCGGGGATGTCGATCGGGATCACGAAGTGTTGGATGATGTCGGGGCTGTCGGCAGGCACGGTAAACGCCTCCGCCATCCGCACGACGAGATCGGGGGGCCCGAGCTGCCAGCCGGCGGTGAAGGTCGGCAGCGCCGGCTCGTCGGCAGGGTCGCCAAGCTCGCAGCCCCCTTCGGCCCAAGCCGTGATCGTGTCGATCTCCTTTTGCGTCAGCCGGCGATCGCCGAGGAAGGGATGGGCGTCGTTGGCGGCGGGCATCCAGGGGGGCATGATCCCGGCAGAAATCGTCTCCACGATCATCGGGGCGTGGGCCGCCACCTCCGCGCACGTCGTGAGTGGGAAGGGGGCGACTTCCCCGTCCCGGTGGCATGACACGCAGCGGGCATGAACGATCGGCGCGACATCGCGGGCAAACGTCACGGTGGTCGCGGGCACCCGCTCGGCGGCGATCTCCAGTCGGCATCCCACCGGCGCGACAAACGCTTCCGCGGGCGCCTTCCCGGCGGAAATCGCATCGACCGCATCGGCAAGCCATCGCTTCGTGATCGCTGGCCGCCGCCGGCCGACCGCTCGGTACGCATCGTCGATCGCCCCCCGGTAGGCGATGCGGCCACTGGGCTCAATCACAAACGCCTCCGGTGCATGGGTGGGGCGGAGGCGGCCGCGGAGGGCCTCACGTCCTTCCCAGATGACAGGGAAGGGGAGGGGCCGGTCCTGAAAATGGGCGATCGCCTCCTCGCGCGTCATCGAATCATCGGCGACAACGGCGACCAACCGCACCGGCACCCGGTCTGGCCCAGCGGCTTGGGCGACCTCGTCGGCGATCTTTCGCAACCGCGGCAGCGTTCCGTTCGAGATTGGGCAGGTGGGGGAAACGAAGACGACGACATCAACCGTCCGCGTCCCGTCATCGAACGAGTGCCTCCGGCCGTCGAGGTCAGTCGCCTCGATCACACCGGCTTCCCAGACGGACGGAAGTGGCTCGGCAGCCGTAAGCAACGAGAGCACACATGTCACCTGGAGCATCGCAAGAAGAGGTCGCATGAAAAACCTAACTCAATGGGGCCGCCGTACGGCGGAAAAACCACTCGCATTCGCGACTCCTCCCGATCATCCCTGCCGGATACGGATCACCGCGAGGGCGACTATCACCGCCACGTTGATACCCAGCCAGACGGCGTGCGACCAGGTTCTGGGATCGAGCGCCAGGAAAGCCTGCGGGGCAAAGAGCTGTAACCCGAGCGTCACGATCGACCCCAGAAGCGCCAAGGCTACCGCGACGTCGAACTTCGTGATCTGGCTCGCCATGACAACTGCTCCCGTATCAAACTGGCAAAAAGGGGGCCCCCGGCGAAGACGCCTGCGTTCTGCACCTGAGTCAACTGAGGCCAACCAATTCTCCGGGCCTCTCCAATGGAGCAAACATCGCAGCCGAAAGAATCTCGGATTTCCCAACCACAGCAAGCGGAGAAAACTCCGGCGACGATGCAACGATCGCCCCAAGTGACAAAGTGCCCTTAAGGCCTTGCTTGCCCCCCCCTCCCCATATGCTACAAGTGTGTCCTTCAGGGGGAAATCCAAATGGGGGGAGCATCCTTGACGGCAGCCAAATTGCGGGTGCACCGCTACCCACTGCATGCCGTGGCCGTCCTGACGCTAGCAGCGATGCCGCTGCCGCTGGGCTGCATGCCAGCCCCGGCATCAGTGCCGTCGACCCAAGCAAGCGGTCCTCTCTCGACAGATCCATCTGCGGACCGCACTGTCGACCTTGGCCGCCTTGGGCCAGACGACCTACCCACTCACGTCTTCGAGCTGAGAAACACCACCGGCCGATCGATCCGAATCACCGCGGTCGAGAAAAGTTGCGGCTGTCAGTCAGTCGGCGTTCGGGAGGGAGATACGATTCCCGCTGGAGATACACTCGAGGTATCCTACGGCCTACCAAACGACCGTTCCGGTCCGGTGGGGGGGCAACTGACGATCCGTACCGACGCCGAGTCGGACGATGTTGCCGCAGTCCGTTTCTCCCTTTCGGCGACGATGCCGCGACGCGTGTGGGCTGAGCCGGGAACGCTGCGGCTTTCGCGTGGAACGGCCGAAAGCGCGACGGTGGTGATCCGCTCCGACCTCCCTGGAGTCCTCGAACGCTATACCCATGTCGACACGGTCCGCGGCCATGTGACCATCGATCAGAGCGAGACAGTCCGCCGCAGCGACGGCAGTGTCGAACAGATCACTTTCGAGGTTCACATGTCATCCGCGATTCCCGGTGGCCTCGTAAACGACTATCTTTCGATCCATTTTGCCGACGAGCGAGCCCCCCACATCGATATTCTCGTTCAAGCCGACGGATCGGCCCAAAAGTCAACTTCGTCGCAATCCTCAAGCCCTGTTCCCGCGGAGTTCGCGCCATGACACTCCGTCAACAACTCGTTCATCATCGTTTTTTCGCTGTCCTCTTCCTGTTCCTGGCCAACTGCGGGCCCGGGGCACAAGCAGACGAGCCGCTCGCTGCAAGCGAGATTCTCGACCGTGCCAGAGAGATCATGAAGCCTCCGGTGCAGTACCGGATCGAAACCAACGGCATCGAGTCGGTAGTTTCGCAGAAGGAACTCGGCGAACAGGGAATCGCCGTTCGCACTGAGACCGTTGCGCCGGGGTTTGAGCAGATCATGCTCATGATCGACGGCGACATGCTCAAGTGGAGCGTGGCGACAAAGAAGGGCTACCGTCTCACCGGGCTCCTCGGGGACATGATCAAGAAGGGACAGGCCGTCGCAACCGGAGCCGGAACGCCGTCGGCAGATCCGACGAAGGCCCCCGCGGGAATGACCGTCACCCTCCAGAAGCCAACAACCCTTGATGGCGAAGAGTGCTATGTGATCGATGAGATCCTCCCCAGCGGAATCATCGACACCGTGCTGTCAACGCTCCCTGCCGGCGGACCGATCCCCAAAGGCACCCGCTCGGCGATCAGCCAGAAGTCGGGCCGTCTCATGGAGACCACGCAGCTGTGGCGAAAAGACGACGGCCCGGTGGTCGTGACTCGCTACCGAGACATTACGCCGAACGCGGAACTCTCAAACGAGCTTTTTCTTCCGCCGGACGACGTCGACTTGAAGACGGTTGGCTCCCTTGAGGAATATCACGCTCTTGAAATCGAGCTTTTCAAAGAGCGTTTTACGCCGCCGAAACCGACCGTATCAATGCCGACGTGGTTGTCGGAGCCACTTGAGCGGGATGCGAACGGCTCACCATTTCTCATCCCTCCCGAAGGCTCAGGGCTCACGAAAGAGCAATATACAGCTGAAGCTGACCGCATTGCTCTTGAACACTGGAACGACAATCCAGACAAGCCTGGCGACAGAGAGGTCATTGAGCTCAACCTCAAAAAGCTTAACGAACGACTCCTGCGGAGCAGCACCTCTTCACCGCGAGACCCGAGTAACGGATCCGCGCTCACAAAAACACCAAAGGTCACACCAACGCCGGCTCCATGGCCGCTCGCTCTGATACTCAACACTCTCGCAGTCTTGACACTGGCCGGCTTTCTCATTTGGCGATGGAAGCGACTTCGTCGTTGATCAACGGTTACGGATCCACTGTTCCCCAAGCTCGAATAAGGAGACTTACGAAATGAACACGCAGCGATGGACTGGCAGCACACTTGTGAGATTTCTTGTAGCTCTTTCAATTTTCTTAAGTGGCTCGCAGCCGGGAGTTGCGTTCCAGGTCACCACTGCCTCAACTTGCGAGAAGACTCGAGACGATCAGATCGCGAAAGCCGTACTTATCGCTCAGACAGAACTCAAAATCGCCATGAACACGGCTCAGGAGATGTTTGCGCTGTGCGAACGAACACGCCTGACCGAGATGCAAATTTGCATAGACACCAGCGTAGCACGCAGAAAAACAGCTGAGGCAACTTTCATCACGGCCGTGGCGGCATGCACCGCGTATGCAACTATAGCCCCGCCGGCCGGCGCAGGATGTATTCTCGCCGCTTGCGGAGCATTGGCGTCCGCTGGCGTTGGCATTCAACTTGCTCTTGAGCAATGCGGATTGGAAAAAGCCCGAGAATACGGCAAGTGCTTGGACACAAAGATGACGGATTACAAAGTTGCTGGAGACGCATCACTTAACCGACTCAACACAGCTATACTTCAAGCACGCATTGACTATCAGAACTGCGTCTCTAACCGCATCAAGTAGGCGACTACACATGAGGCGCTTCGGTGTTTCCCCAAGGTCTCTGTCGCAATGACGCACCGAGTTCTGGCCATCGGCGTTTTGGTCGCCGCGGTTTCGTCGCTCTCTGTGGCCACCCGCGGGGCAGAACCGCTTCGCGGCGTCTCGATCGCAGCCTTCAGTACGAACACGCTCGCCGGTGTCGCTGCGGACCGCAGTCTGACGGACGTGAAGAACCTCGGAGCGGATGCGGTTGCGATCAATGTCTCCTGGTATCAGGCGGATGTTGATTCGACCGAGATCGGGCCCCATGACGTCAAGTCGGCCACGCCCGAGTCGGTGGGCCACTGCATCGACGAAGCCCACCGACTCGGAATGAAGGTGATGCTCAAGCCGATGGTCGACGTGCGATCGCGGATCTGGCGGGGCCGGATTCAACCTCGAGACGCTGACGCCTGGTTTCGCAGTTACCAGACTTTCATCAACACCTTCGCCGACCTGGCGAAGCGGAAGAAGGTAGAGATCCTCTGCATCGCCACGGAGATGAACACGCTTGAAGGAGTGGAAAACGAGGCCCGCTGGCGCAAGGCAATTCGTGAGGTGCGTCGCCGATACGACGGGAAGCTGACGTACGCTGCCAATTGGCACGAAGGACCGGAGGCGGTCGGGGGCTACAGGGCAGTACGGTTCTGGGACGCGCTCGACTACATCGGCATCAATCCCTATTTCCCAATCGCTACCACAACCACGCCGACGGCCGAGGAACTCCGGGCCGGCAGCCGGGCGTGGATGGACATCGTGGAGGCCTGGCGCGGAGAGACGGGGCTCGACATGCCGGTGCTCTACACCGAGATCGGCTACCCTTCGTTTGACGGCGGCGCGATGACGCCGTGGGGATCAGACGAATCCGGCCTCACGCCCGACCCCGACGAGCAAGCGGCCGCTCTCGAAGCGTTTCTCTCCACGGTGGGGGAGCGGGAATGGTGCGCGGGGATGTTTCTCTGGCGCTGGGAACCATACCCACATGGCGGCCTCCGCCATCCCACCGGCCATACGCCCCAAGACAAGCCGGGCGAGAAGGTGATCGCGAGATTTTTCGGGGGAACAGCGCCGCCGGCGGCGCCGGTGCGGGAGTCGCTCGAATGACACCGCTCTTGATGCTGCCCCCGAGTTGCCGATGGCGGTCGCAAGCGGCGAAGCGGCGTCATCCTGCGGGGCTCACGCTCGTTGAGCTGCTCCTTGTCATCGCCATCATTTCGCTCCTCATCAATCTGAGCATTCCAGGGGCGCAGCGGGCACGCGAGGCCGCGAGGCGTGCTCAGTGCCAAAACAACCTCAGGCAGATCGGCCTGGCAACCCAAAACCACGAAAGTGCCAAGCGCCGCTTCCCGTCTGCCGGCGGTCCTGCAGGAGATTTTCATACCGTCCCATGGGCTCCCAATGGGTACGCGAGAGCCGGCTGGGGCGTGCAATTGCTTCCCTTTATCGAGGAAGTGGGTCTCCAACGGCAGGCGGAGGAGTTGGATCCAACCGTGCGGCCTCCCTCGGGGCTTTCGCTCGTCGAGACGCCACTGGCCCTCTATTCTTGCCCGTCGCGCGGACAGCGGTTTTCCGCGCCAGATCCGAGCGGCAGGAAGGTAGCCCTCGGCGACTACGCCGGCGTGATCGCTGAGTACTTCTTCGAACACGATCCGACGAAGCCGCCGCGACCGGCCGAGGCTCGCGACACCTGGCGCGGCATCATCGCCAAAGGGGGCCATGGGCCCCGCGCTTGGCGGCCCGTCACGCCTGCCATGGTCAGAGATGGGCTCTCATCTACCGTGGCGATCCTCGAGAAGGCCTGCGCGCAGCCGAGCTATACGCCCATTCCGGGCGACTGGTGGGAGCTACCGGGCTGGGCCCACAACGCCGACTGGTCGACGATGCGGATTGTGCAAGTGGAGGGGGAGTATCCACCGGTGGCCGACGGCGCCAGGCGTCGCATCGACAATCCGTTTCTCCGCGATCTCGATACAGGTCGCTACAAGGAGCTCGCCTTCGGATCGCCCCATCCCGCCGTCATGCTGGGGGTGTTCGGTGATGGGGCGACCCGGCCGATCGGACTTTCGATCGATCCCTGGGTGCTCCACAATCTCGGCTGCCGCGATGACGGCGAGACGATTCAGAAGGCCGATCTGGAGTGACGGACGCGTCAGGCCCTGGGTAGACTCGGCTCGACGCGACGGCTGCCGCTCTTCTCTCGGTTCCGTCCGCCACTTCCCCACGCGGAGGCCGAACGTTGAAACACTTTCTGCTCGGAGCCCCTGCCGCGATGCTCCTCGCGATCGCCCCTTTGCTCGGTGCGGCTGATGAGGGCCTGCCGGGGGCTGCCGTAGCCGACGCCTCGGCAGGCGACCTTTCTTACCTGCTCACCCGTTGGCAGTACGACAGGCAACTCGCCGTGGCGGATCTCGTCTTCGAGGGGTGCGAGGCCGCCGCCGCAGCCACGTCCGAGTGATACCTTGGCCCGCCGTCCGTTCGCGGGCGCTTGCGTCGGCGATCGCCAGCGGGATACGGTTCAGGGGAGACTGACGGTCGTTTCGCGCACGACGTAGGATCGTCTGCTGACGTTCTTGAGAGAGCTTTCCTCGAGGGGGTAACGATGAAGTGGGCTTTTGCACCCCTGGTACTCAC
>CAMARC010000132.1 GCA_945860405.1 Candidatus Kuenenia stuttgartensis
GAGAACGTTGGAGGCATCGATCGGCATCTCCTTGCTCAGCCGTCCCCCCTGGGGATTCTTCTGGCTGCGACGCATGTGGCGATAGACGAGGTTCACGCCCTCCACCACGATTTTACCGTCGGCGCGTCGGACCGAGAGCACCTTGGCACGAGTGCCTTTGGCGTTGCCCGTTTTCACTTCAACCATGTCGCCAGATCGGATCAACATCAGACCACCTCGCTCGCCAAGCTGACGATTTTCATGAAATTTCGATCCCGCAACTCACGGGCGACGGCACCGAAAATACGTGTGCCCTTCGGATTCTTGTCGTTGTCAATGATAACGCAGGCGTTGGTATCAAACCGCACGTAGCTGCCGTCATCCCGACGAGTGGGCTGCTTGCAGCGAACGATGACGGCCTTGACGACCGCCTTCTTCTTCACGTCACTGCCGGGAATGACGCTCTTGACGCTGCAGACAATAATGTCACCGATACCAGCAGTACGCTTCTTGCTTCCGCCCAGCACCTTGAAGCACATGACTTCCTTAGCGCCCGTATTGTCAGCAACGACCAACCGCGATTGCATCTGGATCATGTCGAGGCTCCTTCCCCGGCCTTGCGACCGGTCGCCGACGCTTCCTCGGCCTTGGCGGCCGATTCGTTGAACTGGGTCGCCCGGGCACCGCTCCGCAGGGATGCCACGTCAACGGCCGTGCTCTTGGTAACCACACGCACGAGTTCCCAACGCTTCAGCCGGCTCCGCGGGCGGCACTCGATGATCTCGACAAGATCACCTGGCCCAGATGTCTCATCCTCATCGTGCACGTGGCAGATCGTCCGCCGGTGGAGGATTCGACCATACTTGTTGTGCCGCACAACTCGCGGGATCTCGACCCGCCGCGTCTTGCTCGACGCGGCACTGGTCACCGTGCCTGTTTCGACTCGCCTTGGCATGACTGCTTCCTGTCTGACTTCTTTCCGCCCGCCTCAGATCCCCGCCCCTGAACTCTCTGCCGCACGGGACCGGCCAACGCCGGCCCGCTGATCCGTCACTTGCCGCTTTGCGTCTGCTTTTTAAACTGTCGACGTCCTGCAACACGAGCCTTACCAGGCTCCTGGATCTTCGCCCGGCCCGCAGCCCGCTTCTTCTTGGCGTGCTTGCCATGAAGAGCGGCGTCGTGAGCCTCCTTTACCTCCGCCGGAGCCCCATCCGGCCCAGCAGCGGGAACCACAAGCGTCCCACGCTGAGCGAGAATGGTCTGGCAACGAGCGATCGACCGACGCTGCTTCTTCACATCGCAGGGAGAAGCAAGCTTTTCGGTCTGTGCCTGCAAGCGAAGCTTGAACAGCGTCTCAGCCGAGTCCTTCCAGACTAGCCGAATCTGTTCGTCACTCATCTCTCGAAGTTCACGCGCTTTGGTCATGTCTGCCGCCCGGGAGAATTGCACTGCCGAAAAAATCAGAACCTTCCGCCCTAGGCCATCCGCCCGGCTGGCGCGAATCGGCCCGATCACCGTCACTCACCGCCACCATCCACTCGACCAACGGACAGGGATGACTCGCATCCACCGACCCGAGGTCTCACTCACATGACACGCCGCTTCACAAACCGAACGCGTACCGGCATCTTGTGCGCAAGGCGTGCCAAGCACACCCTCGCCGCTTCTTCCGAAACGCCACCGATCTCGTACAGAACTGTGCCTGGCTTGATCACAGCCGCCCAAAACTCGGGTTCGCCTTTTCCCTTACCCATTCGGGTCTCGAGGGGAATCGACGTAATCGACTTGTGGGGAAACACACGTACGTACAGCCGGCCCTCATTTCGGAGGTACTGACTGGCCGCAATGCGCCCGGCCTCGATCGTCGCGGCCGCGAGCCAACCCGGTTGCTCGGCCTGAAGGCCGAAGTCACCAAAGACGACGCGGTTGCCGCGAGAGGCATCACCTCTTATACGACCTCTTTGGCTTTTTCGGTGCTTGACCCTCTTGGGCATCAGCGCCATCGCCATTCTCCTCGTACATGCCTTGGTTGACCCACACTTGAACGCCAATGTTGCCCTGCGCGGTGGGAGCCTCGCAGAACCCGTAATCAATCTTTGCGCGAATCGTCGACAGGGGCATCGACCCCGCGATTCCCTTCTCGCACCGTGACATCTCCGCACCACCAAGCCGCCCAGCGAGTTGGATCTTCACACCCTTGGCACCTGCGTCCATGGTTGTGTCGATAGCACGCTTCATTGTGCGACGAAAAGCGGCTCGCTTCGAAAGTTGGTCGCAGATGTCCTCGGCAATCAATTGTGCTTGGATCTCAGGCCTGGACACTTCTTCAACCTTCAGATTGACACGCCGGCCGAGCAACTGCTGAAGTTCGTCCTGAAGACGATCGACCTCCTGGCCCTTCCGGCCGATCAACACGCCAGGACGGGCCGAGTGAAGGATGACCTTGACCTCATCGCGCGTCCGCTCAATCTCGATCTTGGGAATCGCGGCGGCGCGATACTTCGTCTTGATGAAGCGACGAACCTTGAAATCCTCCATGAGGAGATCACGGAAGTCCTTCTTCGAGGCGTACCAGCGGCTCTTCCACGGCTCGGTGATTCCGGTACGGAAACCGATGGGGTTGACCTTCTGTCCCATGAACTCATTCCTGCCTTGTTGTCGTAAGCTCTGCTTCGTGTCCTGCGAAACCCGCAACGGTCGGCTTGGATCGCGACCGAAAACCGATCCGGGTCACTCCGCCGGTGCTTCCAACGCCACTTTGATGTGAGACATCCGCCGCTTGATGCCGAACGCCATGCCACGGGCACGGGGACGGATCCGCTTGAACATCGGACCACCATCCACCCGGGCGTCGATGACAACGAGGTCATCAACGGCGGGAGCCTGCTGGTGCTCTGCGTTTCCCAGAGCGCTCTTGATTACCTTCTCGAGCATCCGCGCACCACGATGGGGCTGGAAGCGAAGAATGTCGAGCGCCTCGTCCGCGAACTTGCCGCGGACAAGATCGGCCAGCGCCCGCACTTTGCGGGGACTGATCCGTGCGAACTTGTGAATTGCCGTGTACGCCATTGCTCACCTCGCTCCCATGCCGGGCTTCCCTGCTGAAACCCAACTCAGCCGCATCACTTCGCCGCTTCCTTGACCTTACCGCCGTGCCCGCGGAACGTCCGCGTCGGGGCGAACTCGCCGAGCTTGTGACCGACCATGTCCTCGGTGACAAACACCTTGAGGTGCTGCTTGCCGTTGTGGACCATGAACGTCAACCCAATGAACTCCGGAACGATCGTGCAGGCTCGAGACCACGTCTTGATCGGATCTCGCTTGCTGCCAGCCAGCTGAGCCTCGACCTTCTCGTAAAGCCGGGGGTCGATGTACGGCCCCTTCTTTGAACTGCGTCCCATGATCTAGCGAGCGACTGGCGCTCTCCCCTGCTGACTGTTGATTGCTCTGACCGCCCGTGTATTTTTCTGCCGGCTGATGAAACCTTCTCAAGCGTTTTCACTGCCCCGAAAGGGGCTCGATCGACTTAGCGTAGCTTGAGTTGACCGTACCGCCGACTCTTCCGACGCCTGATGATCGCCGAGCCGGAAGGCTTCCGAGGCTTTCGCGTTCCACCACCCTTGGCGCTCTTCCCGGTGGGGCTGACCGGATGACGGCCGCCCTTCGTGCGACCCTCACCACCACCGTGGGGATGGTCGATCGGATTCATCGCGGTGCCACGGACTGTTGGGCGAATACCCATCCATCGCTTCCGCCCAGCCTTGCCGAGCACCACATTCATGTGCTCGGAATTGCCGATCGCGCCAATGGTGGCACGACAGGCCGCCGGAACACGGCGGATTTCACCGCTGGGAAGCGTGATCTGGGCCCACTGAGACTCCCGGGCGACGAGCACAGCCGAGGAACCAGCCGAGCGACAGAGGCGGCCACCCCTGCCTGCCTGCAATTCGACGTTGTGAACCTGCATACCGAGCGGAATCGCCGACATCGGAAGGCAATTACCAACCTCGGGAGGGGCCTCTGCGCCACTCTGGACCGTGGTCCCGACCTTCAGACCTTCGGGCGCCAAGATGAATCGCTTCTCGCCGTCAGCGTAAATCACCAAAGCGACGCGACACGTGCGGTTGGGATCATACTGAATTGAATCGACCTTCCCCGGCACGCCGTCCTTGTTCCGCCGGAAGTCGATCAACCGGTAATGCTGCATGTGACCACCGCCACGATGCCGCGACGTGATCTTGCCTTGGTTGTTTCGGCCGCCAGTCTTGTGCTTCCGAACACGAAGGTTTTTCGGCGCCTCAGCGCCCGGCGTGAGTTCCTTGAAATCGGAGACGCTGGCGTTGCGACGGCCAGGACTGGTCGGGTTGTAGTTGCGGATTCCCATGGCTTCGGAAGCTCTCGTGTCTCGTGTTTCGCGTTTGGCTCGTGCGTTCGATCAACCGTTTAGAACAGGTCGATCTTGAAATCTGGCTTCAGGGTCACGATGGCCTTCTTCCAGGCCTTCGCGCTCGTCCGACGCGTGCGGCTGCGCCGGGCCTTGCCGACACGGTTTTGGACCGCGACCTTCTCAACCTTCACATTGAACATCTCTTCCACAGCACGACGGATGTCGGGCTTGGTCGCCGCAGTGACGACCTCGAACGAATACGCACCATTGCGCTGAGCCCGATGCATCCCCTTCTCGGTAACGAGCGGGCGCACGATCACTTGGTGGGAACCAAGCCGCGGATTCAGCTTCGGTGGTGGCGGAACGGGAACGGCCATGAATCACTCTCCTCGCGTGGTCTTGCGGGCTGCGGCGGCCTTAGCGACCGGCTTCGATGCCTTCCGCGCCGACGACGGACGCGAAGCCGGCGACTTGACTTTGGCCTTTACGGACGCGCGAAACGCATCAATGGCAGCTGTTGTCATCACGATCTTGCGCGGCCGCAGAATCGTCCAGGCATTGAGGTCACCAACGGGCGACACTGACACGCCTTCGATATTCCGAGCGGACTTCCAGAGATTATCGTCGTGCTTCTCCGGGGCGACGAGCACCGTGTGCTCGCCGACGCCGAGAGCACCGAGCAGACCGTAGACGGTCGATGTTTTAGGAGCCGCCAACGCGAGCGAATCGACGAGACGAACCTCGTCGTCGGCGAGCTTTGCGGCCAAGGCCATTCGCGTTGCGGCCTGAAGCGACTTGCGCGGCATCCGGAAGCCAAAATCGCGGGGACGCTTGGCAAAGATGTGACCGCCACCACGACGCGTTCCACTCCGGCGACCACCAGCACGGGCATTACCCGTACCTTTTTGGCGATAGAGTTTCTTCGTCGAGCCAGCGACCTCACCACGCGACTTGGTGCGGTGAGTGCCCTGACGGAGATTCGCCTGGTACATCACCACGGCGTCGTGCAGGAGTTGCTTGTTGACCGAAGAAGCAAGCTCCGCTGGGTCGATTTCGTACGTCCCGACCTGCTTACCACTCAGGTCATATACGGCAAGATTCACTTCGCACCTGCCTTCTTCTTGGAAACCGGCGCACCGGGACCGGCAACCTTCTTGATCAGATTCGTCTGCTGGACGACCACCATCGCCCCGTTGGGACCGGGGACCGCCCCTCGCACGAGCAGGAGATGATTCTCCTTGTCCACGCGAACGACCTTGAGGTTCCGCATCGTGGAACGCTCGTTTCCGAAGCGCCCCGCCATCCGCTTACCCTTGAAGACGCGAGCCGGCGAGGTGTTCATGCTCGTGCCACCCTGATGGCGGTGAACTTTCTTGACACCGTGGGAGGCCCGCTGTCCCTTGAAGCCGTGCCGCTTCATGACGCCGGCAGTACCGCGGCCCTTGGTGGTGCCTGTCACGTCGACGCGAGCCACACCCTCGAAGACCTCGACGGAGAGATCCTGACCGACCTCAATCCCCTCGACCGTCCCGCGAAACTCGCGAACAAAACGCTTCGGCTCACACCCGGGCTTGGGAAGCGAAACGACCCCGGCCTCGGCCTTACGCTGACTACGCTTGCTCTGCAGATCGGCGACCTGGCCGCGAACGGAGCGACTCGCCAATCGACGAGGCTTGTCAAGAAACCCGACCTGAAGGGCCGAGTAGCCATCACGCTCGAGCGAGCGGAGGCGAAGGACTTTGCAGGGCCCAGCCTCGATGACCGTCACCGGCACCACCGTGCCGTCGGCGTCGAACACCTGCGTCATGCCCACCTTCCGCCCGATCAACCCCTTGCGGGCCGGACGCTCAGCCCTGGCACGCGACCCTCCCCTGTAGCCCTTGGCTCCAGCAGAAGCAATCCTACCGGTCGTTTCTTGAGCAGCCATGTTGTACGCCGTCGAAGCTCCCCACTCCCCCAGTCAAGGGAAAGCCGAGGCTACCTCTGGATCACGCTCGAAGCCGCTGGCTGTGGGAGCACCCCCTGAACCCATCCCCTTTCAGGAGAGAGCCACAGGGCCTTACCCACAACGCCTTCCAAGCATGCCGTGTCGGACGCTCCTGAAAGTGTTGAAAAAAACGCTGAAAAACTTCCGTCGCAACCCGTGACAGCCATCCACCACAACCACGACGACTATCTCGAGGATGCCTTGATTTTGATGTCGACGCCCGCCGGCAAGCTCAACTTATTGAGTGCCTCAATCGTCTTGGCCGTCGCCTGCACGATATCAATCACGCGCTTGTGCGTGCGGATCTCGTACTGCTGCCGTGCCTTTTTGTCGACATGCGGGCTGGAGAGAACGGTGTATCGCTCGATCCTCGTCGGAAGCGGAATTGGGCCATGGACTTCGGAGTTGGTTCGCTTGGCGGTATCGACGATTTCAGCAGCACTCTGGTCGAGCACGCTGTGGTCGTAGGCTTCCATGCGAATGCGGATGATTTCTTGGGTTGGCCCTGCCACGGCTTACTCCACTGATACTGGCCTATCGAACCTGAAACATCGCGCAAACGCACCAAACTCAGCCAACCCGACAACCGCCCGACCGAGCCTGCCGGCGGGCCTCAACCCTGCCCCACAGACCACAGCCAAGCCAATCGGAAAAAAAGCCAAACAAATCGACCAAAACCCACCAACCTGCTCTCCACGACGCCCTCAGCGCTCCGACTCAGCCTCTCCCAGAGGGCATTGTGCCCCGGGAAGCCGGTGGAAACGATGCGATCCCTCCGGATGAACATTGTTGGAGGGACCGGCCGCGACAGCCTCCAGCGGCCATTTCAGGCTGCGGGCGTCGCTGTGGGATCGAAGAGGAGAATGTAAGGATGGGCGAGGGCGGTGTCAACATGCCCCCTGCCTCGGGCCTGGGATATGCATGTTTTCCAGGGAGTTTTCCATCGAAAGCCCGTTTTCTTCGGATTTCACGGCGTTGAAGGGGGTCGTGTCCCGGCCAGGCCCGCCCCTTTTTCCCGGGGATCGGAGAAGGTTTTCGCAGGGCGTCCTCCAATGCCACGAACCGCCGGGCAGCTTCCGGGAGGCAACCATGCTTGCCATCATGAAGCTGAGCGTTGCGGGAAACGGCTTGATGAATCCGGCGAGATTGCCGGGGAAGCCTTCTTTTTGCCCGCGAGACACCGTAAAAAACACGCCACCGGGCGTCGGCCCCGCCCCACCGGCGGCGTCACGAAAGAGCCCGTTTTTTCGATCGAATCGTCCGGCCGCCCCGTCCATGAGACTCCCGCCATGAAAGCCTTGCTGCTCACGTCCCCAGGGGAGCTCGCGTATACGGACGTTGAAGTGCCCCAACCGGGTCCCGGGGAGGTTCGCATCCGCGTGGCCGCCTGCGGGATCTGTGGGAGCGATGTCCATGGATTTACCGGGTCGACTGGGCGCCGCATCCCTCCCCTCGTGATGGGGCACGAGGCGGCCGGCACGGTCGATGCCGTAGGAGCGGGGGTGGACGATCTGGCCGTTGGCACCCGGGTCGCCCTCGACTCGACCGTGTTTTGTGGTCAATGCACCCATTGCCTCGACGGCCGGGAGAATCTGTGCACCGACCGGCAGGTGCTGGGCGTTTCCTGCGGGCCCTACCGTCGCCACGGCTGTTTTGCCGAGCAGGTGGTGGTGCCCCGTCGGGTGGCCTATCCAATCCCCGACAGCCTCGACTTCATTGCGGCATCGTTGCTCGAGCCGCTCACCATCGCCCTTCACGCCGTTCATCTGGCGGGCGTCGGCCCGCAGACCCGATCGGCAGTGGTCGTCGGGGCGGGGCCGATCGGCTTAGCTTGCGTCGCTTCGCTGCGGGCCTACGGGGTGCCGAGGATTGCCGCGATCGATCTCGACGAGGGGCGACTCGTTCAGGCCCGCTCACTCGGCGCGACCGAGACATTCGTTGCCGGGAATGAAGCCGGCGTGAAGGCGGCGCGCTTCGGGACGTCGACGCCCGACACCGACGGCGCTGACGTGGTCTTCGAGGCGGTCGGGGCCACGGCGCCGGTGCGGACGGCGATCGAGGCCTGCACGCGCGGGGGCACCGTGGTGCTCGTCGGCAATGTTTCCCCGCAGATCGAAATGCCGCTGCAGATGGTGGTCACGCGGCAGTTGCGGCTCCAGGGATCCTGCTCGTCGGCCGGCAGCTACCCGGAAGCGATCCGGCTGGTCGCGGAGGGAAAGATCGACCTGTCTTGCTTTGTCAGCAAGGTAGCCCCTCTGTCGGAGGGTGTCGAGTGGTTTCATCGCCTCCACGAGCGGCAACCAGGCCTTGTGAAGGTCGTGCTCACCCCCTGATTCCCTGCTTTCGACGTCTCTCCAGGCCAAGAAGGAACCGCCCAATGACTTCCGCTCCGCCCACCGGGCCAGCCCTGTTTGATCTCACCGGCCGCACGGCATTCGTGACCGGCGCCAGCCGTGGCTTGGGGCTGCAAATGGCCGGGGCCCTCGCGCGGGCCGGCGCCGATCTCGTGATCACCGCCAGAAAGGTCGAGGATCTAGCCGCGTCGCGGGCCGCGCTCGAGGCCCACGGCCACCGTGTCACACCGCTCTCCCTCGATCTCCGCAGCGAATCGAGCATCCGGGACTGCGCGGCAGCCGCGATCGAAGCCGCCGGGGCGATCGACATCCTCCTCAACAACGCCGGCTGCAACATCCGCAAACCGGCCGTGGAGGTGACCTGGGACGACTGGAACACGATTCTCGACACGAATCTTCGCGGCACGTTTTTCATGGCCCAATCCATGGCACGGCACATGATCCCCCGGAAACAGGGGAGGATCATCAATATCGGGAGCGTGACGAGCGTCTTCGGCTACGCCGGACTGACCCCCTACTCGGCCAGCCGTGGCGGCGTGAAGCAGATGACGATGAGCCTCGCCGACGACCTCGGGCCGCATGGAATCACGGTCAACTGCCTGGCCCCGGGGTGGTTTCGCACCGCCCAGAACGACGTTATGTACCGCGACGAGGAATGGGTCGCCTACCTCACCGAGAGGATCCCGCTCAAGCGTCCGGGGAAGGCAGAGGATCTCGACGGGGCGGTCGTTTTCCTCGCCTCCGACGCAAGCGCTTACGTGACCGGACAGACGCTCCTCGTCGACGGCGGCATCACGACCGGCTCGACGCGGGCCCTGCCGCTGAAAAAACCCGTTTGAGGCTGTCGTCAACCATGGCGGACACCCCCACCACCCGCAACGGCGAACTTTTCTTTCCCGCCGCCGACGGTCCGTTTTTCGAGTGGCACCAGACCAAGTCCGGAAGCGACAACGCCGAACTGGTGAGTGCCGAACTGTCGCGGCTGGCCTACGCGCCGCTTCCGCGGATCGAGACGGAACTGCGACGGATCGGCTACGACTTCCTCGAGACC
>CAMARC010000133.1 GCA_945860405.1 Candidatus Kuenenia stuttgartensis
CGGGAGCCGGCGGTCAGCTCATCCGACACCGTGAGGAGATCGTGGAGCCGGGCGCACTGTTCGAGGTGGCGGTCGATCGCCTCTTCGCGAAGCCGATGGAGCGTCTGGCTGGTGACGTCGGCGGTCACGAAGGGATTGCCGTCGCGGTCTCCCCCCATCCACGACCCGAAGGAGAGGAAGGCCGGCACATCGTCGAGCTCCCCTGGATACCACTCGGCGAGGCCGCGGCGGAGCGATTCGTAGACCCCAGGCACCGCTTCCCACAGCCGCGGCATCAGCGACAGCCCGCGCTCGACCTCATCGAGGACGCTCGGCCGCGTCGGGCGGAGGAAGGCGGTCTGCCAGAGGACCGCCAGCTCGCCGCGGACATCGGCTTCGATCCGCGACCGCTCGCGAGGGAGAAGATCGGCCCGGTCGAGCTCCTGAAGGCCGTGGCGCATCCGCCGCAGCTTCGAGCGGATCGAGCGTCGCTTCGCCTCGCTAGGGTGGGCGGTGAAGACGAGCTCCACCGAGAGCCGCTCGAGCGCGGCGGCGACATCGGCAGCGCGGAATCCGAGCGACTTCAGTTCGCCAATCGCCGCAGCCGGGGATTCGGCCGGTGCTTCCGGATGGCGGTCGCGCTCCCGCTCGCGGAGCACGCGGACGCGCTGCCGATCCTCGGCGATGTTGGCGAGATCGAAATAGATCGAGAACGCTTCGGCGACGAGTCGAGCCTTGACGACGTCGAGCCCCTCGATGCATTCGGCCAGCGCCGCCTCGGCCCCCTGCTTGCCGGCCCGGCGGTCGTGAGCGAGTGTCCGGATCCACTCCACGAGCCGGGCGACATCCTCCCCCGCCTGTTCAACGATCACCTGTCCGAGAAGCGAATCGAGCAGCCGCACATCGCGGAGGAGGAGAGCATCGTCAGGCACGGGCTGATTCCGGGAAGGGGAAAGGGAGCGGTGAGGAACGGACAGGCCTGTGGGGGAGGGCACCGAAGAGGCCGACGCCACCGCCGGCCGGAGCGAAGCCCGCACCCCGGCCTGGCACCTCTGCAAACCCCGCGCCAGGCACGAAGGAATGTTGCCCGAACGGAAGAGCGAGAGATTCCCGCAGAATACTCTCCGGCAGGCTTGAAGGCCCGTTTCCTAACTGCCCACCGAAGGGCAATCCCTGCCACGCAAACGGGCAGCCTCGCAGGCCTGGCGGGCTGGTAAGCTCCGGGCTTTCACCACCCACCCCGCGGGGCTCCGAGCGTGCCGACGGTCGATTCCCCGCCCGATCCTGAACGCTTCTCCCCGTCCGTCGGCAGGCCCGTGGGCCTCCCCGATGTGGCGATGCTGGGAGTGGCCCTCGCGGCCTGGGCGTGGATCCTCGCTGGGCTCTGGGACCGCCCCGCCGAGATCGCGGGCTTGGCGCTGGCGGTGCCGCTCCTGGCGGGAGTCGGCCTGGGGGTCGATCGGGTTCTGGGATCGGCGTGGGGGGCGGCGGGAGTCGTCGCGATGGCGATCCTTGGCTTCGCAGCCCTCGCGGGGCTCAGTGGCGCAAGCCCCCAAACCCTCGCCGGATTCATCTTCGGGCTGGTCAAGCCGGTCGGCTGGACGGGGGATCATCTTCTTCTCCGGGTCGTCCCCCTGATGATGGCAGTGGCCCATCCCTGGCGGCGTTCCTTTCCGGGGGCGGTGGTGTCAGCGCTCGGGGTGAGTGCGTTTCTGGGGATCGGCCTGATGATCCTCCACGCAGCCGGCTGAGCGAAGCGGGGCGATCGCTGTTACACTCTCTGTCCCGCCTGCAATCACACCGACCACGGCCCCGCCCGCCGACCACGGCTTTGCCCATCAACGAACGGCCCGCCTCTTGACCATCGATCCCCCCGTCGCCGCGGATGCCGCGGAAGGCGCTTCGGCCGTGACGTTTGCGTCGCTCGGCATTTCTCCAGAACTTGTCCGCGCGGTCGAGAAGCTCGGCTGGCTCGTCCCTTCCCAGATCCAGGCCCGCGCCATCCCCGCGCTCCTCAGCGGCTCTGACATTGTCGGTCAGTCGCAGACCGGCTCCGGGAAGACGGCGGCGTTCTGCATCCCGGCGATCGAGCGGGTCGATCCTGCTTCGAAGAAGACGCAGGTGCTGATCCTCGTCCCCACGCGCGAGCTGGCGACCCAGGTCGCAGCGGAGGCGGAGAAACTCGCCTCCTTCAAGAAGGGGATCCGCACCGTGACGGTTTACGGTGGGGCCTCCTACGAGCGACAGTTCGCCGATCTGGGGCGGGGGGCGCAGATCGTCGTCGGCACGCCAGGGAGGCTCGTCGATCTCCTTGGTCGCGGCAGCCTCGATCTCTCCGCGGTCAAGGTCCTCGTCCTCGACGAGGCCGATCGGATGCTCGACATGGGCTTCAGCGAGGATCTCGAGAAGCTTCTTGCCGCCGCGTCGCCCGACCGCCAAACGGTGTTCTTCTCCGCCACCTTCCCGCCGGCGATTCGTGGCCTCGTCGAGCATCATGCCCGTTCCCCCCGCGAGATCCGCGTCGACCGGGCCCGTGACGCTGGCCCGCCGGCGGTCGATCAGGTGTTCCACGAGGTCCGCCATCACGCCAAATCGGCCGCGCTCGGCCGCCTCATCGATTTCCACGATCCGCGTAGCGGCCTCGTGTTTTGCAACACGCAGCGGATGGTCGACGAACTCGCCGACTGGCTGCTCGACCGCGGCTGTGCCGCCGAGCGGCTCCACGGTGGCATGGCCCAGCCGCAGCGGACGCGGGTCATGGACGGCTTCAAGCGCGGGGCCTTCCGCTGGCTCGTGGCCACCGACGTCGCCGCCCGCGGGATCGACGTCCACGACCTCGCCCTTGTCGTCAACTACGACCTCCCCATCGATGCCGAGGATTATCTCCATCGCATCGGGCGGACGGGCCGCGCCGGGCGGAACGGCATGGCCGTGACGCTCGTCTCCGGAGGCGCCGGATTCCGGCTCGGGCAGATCGAGCGGGCCCTCGGGATCCGCATCCGCCGCGAGCCGGTGCCATCGGTCCGGGACGTTGCTGCCAAGCGGACGGCCGTGGTCATCGATCGGGTCCGCGAGGCGCTGGCTGCGGTGGGCGGGCCGCCGTCGTCGCCGGTGGTCGATCAACTCGTCAAGGAAGGGCATGCCCCCGAGGCGATTGCCGCCGCGATCGTCGCCTGCTACGCGCCGGTGCCGCCTCCGGCGGACGACCGCGACGAGCCGCTCGACGCCCCGTCGCACCGCCCCCCGCCGGGGCGGCCTTTTGGCAACGGCCCCGGCGGCAAGCGGCCGTTTGCGAAGCCCTACGGCAAGAAGCCGGGCCCTGGCGGCCCCTATCCGCCACGTGGTGGCGATGGCCCGCCGGCCGGTGGATACGCCGGTGGCGACGATGGCCCCCGCCCGCCGGGAAAGCCGGTGCGAAAGTTCGGCCCGGTGGCGGGAGGTGGGGATGGCCCGCCGCGCGCGCCGTGGGGGAAGAAGCCCTTCCCGAAGAAGAAGACCTGGAAGAAGAAGAAGCCTGGCCCCGGCTGACGGACGGCCATACTCGTAGCTTGAGAACCAACGCGAATGGACGCGATCAAGTCGATCCTCGACGTCTTCCTCCACGTCGACGACCACCTCCACGCCCTCCTCGAAGCCTGGGGCCCGTGGACCTACGTCCTCCTGTTTACGATCATCCTCTGCGAGACTGGGCTTGTCGTCATGCCCTTCCTCCCGGGCGACTCGCTCCTCTTCGCCGCCGGCGCCATGGCCGCGCTCTATCCCGACGACCTTGGCCTCGTGCCGCTCCTTGTCCTCCTCTCGATCGCCGCGATCCTCGGCGACACGATCAATTATTTCCTCGGCCGGTGGATCGGACCCCGGGCCTTCTCGCTCAACACCTGGTTTCTCAAGCACGAGCATCTGGAGAAGACGCAGGCCTTCTACGACCGCCACGGCGGGAAGACGATCGTCCTGGCACGCTTTGTGCCGATCGTGCGGACGTTCGCCCCGTTCGTCGCTGGGGTCGGGAAGATGCACTACCCGACGTTTCTCTGGTTCAACGTCGTTGGCGGCCTTCTCTGGGTCGTGCTCTGCACGGTGGCCGGCTACTTCTTCGGCAACATCGAGGCGGTCAAGAAGCACTTCGAGTTGGTCGTGATCGGGATCGTCCTCGTCTCGGTGCTGCCACTGGCATGGGAGTGGTGGGCCTCGCGACGTCGCGGTCACACGGGCTGACTCTTACCGCTTCCGCCCGCTAGCCGGTCGTGACCGGCGCCGCGCCCCACACCGTTCGCTTCGCCACCGACCACCAGCCCGGCTGGTCGAGCCCCAGGTAGGGATTGTCGGGAGGGAGCGTGCGCGCGAGATGGAGATGCGCGGCTTCGAGGTTGTGGTAGGGGAGCGAGGGGAAGAGGTGATGGAGGGCGTGGAAGCGGATCGCGAACGGGAAGAAGAGGAGCGTGAGCGGATCCTTCCCGGTGAAGTTGCAGGAGTCGAGGATGTGGTCCTCGACCGAGACCGGCGTCCCGTCTCCCTCGAAGTGGTGATCGGCCAGCTGCCGCATTTGGTTCATGAAGAACGTCGCCAGGGCGAGCGCGTAGAGGAGCGGGATCCGGCTCATGGGGGCGAACCCGAGGGCGATCGTCGCCGGAATCGCGGCAGCCCGGAGGAAGCAGAGCACCTCGACGCCGAGGATTGCCCGCCGATCGAAGGGGGTGAGCTTGCGGCGGTAGCGAGTGTTGAGGGTCAGGGAGCTGCCACGCTCGAGGACGAGCTCGCGGAGCCGCGGGTGAAGAAAGGAGAGGGGGGCGAGGAGGAAGCGGAGAAAGACGAGCAGCGGGAAGACGAGCATGAAGGCCGCATAGCCGAGGAAGCTTCGCAGGTTGCCCCCTTCCATGACGTTGGCGACGTACTCGGGGTCTTCAGGCGTCCCGTACACCTTCATGCTGTGGTGGTCGCGGTGCTGCCGCGTGAAGAACGGCGACGGGGTGAGGGTGAAGGTGCCGACGAGGACGTTCCAGGCCACCTTGAAGCCGAGCATCTCGTGGGCGCCGAGGTGGCAGACCTCGTGGACCAGGGATCCGAGCCGGTAGAGCCAGAAGGCGGCGATCGGAAAGGCGACGAGCTGCGGCCATGAGCCGAGCGGCGCCATCAGATAGACCGTCGCTGCCGAATAGGCACAGACGATCGAGAGAAGAAAGTCGGCCCAATAGCGCCACGGCTTCACCCGGAACGGATCGTCGGTCGCCGTCCGCAGGGCGTGACGCACCTCGCTGACCCACTGCGGTGCTCCCTGGTCGCGGGCCGGGTCGTCGCTTCCCTCGTCGTGGCTCCGGGCTGAGCGGAGGGGGGCAGGGGGGGCGGTTGTCACCGGCGGCATGGAGCGCTCCATCGAACGGGGGCCTGGCAGGTGGCGGGGGGGGCTGGTTTTCATGCCTCCCCCTGCATCGCGGATGCCCCTGCTCGGCCGAGAGCAGACCAGAATCGGGGCCGACCGGAAACCCCGACGTCAGCCGGCCGGTCGATTTCACTCCGGTTTGGCCCGGGAGCGGCGCCTTCCCCCGGAAGATGGGAGGGATTGGTCGAGATTGCGGGCAGCGCCTGGGGCCGCCGCGCTGTCAGGCGGAGGGGAAGGGGGCGATGAGGGCCTTCATTTCCCGAACAGCCTGGCTGAAGCCGACGAGCACAGCCCTGGCAACGATCGAGTGGCCGATGTTGAGCTCGTGCATCCCGTCGATGCGGGCCACCGGGACGACGTTGCGGTAGGTGAGCCCGTGGCCGGCATTGAGCGTGAGGCCGGCGGCGCGGGCGTGGGCGCCGCCGAGGGCGAGCTCGGCGAGGGTCGCGCGCTGCTCGGCCGCGGTGATGGCGTTGGCATAGGCGCCGGTGTGGAGCTCGACGGCCGCCACGCCGAGGGCGACGGCGATGTCGATTTGCCGCGGGGAGGGATCGATG
Source organism: Candidatus Kuenenia stuttgartensis (assembly GCA_945860405.1). Taxonomy (GTDB): domain Bacteria; phylum Planctomycetota; class Planctomycetia; order Pirellulales; family UBA1268; genus QWOP01. The sequence goes on from CAMARC010000133.1 coordinate 5,914, forward strand.
AACAGGGAGACGGCAATCCCAGCGTCGTGGAGCCGGCGCACCGCCTCGGTCGTGGCGACCCGGTGGGCAGAGACGTCGAGGCCCCCCTCGGTCGTGATCTCCTCGCGGCGTTCCGGGACGAGCGTCACCTGATCGGGCTTCACGTGGCAGGCGATGGCAACCATGGCCGGGGCGATCGCCCCCTCCAAGTTGAGCTTCACCTGGACGGTGCGCTTCAGCACTTCGAGGTCGCGGTCTTGGATGTGGCGCCGGTCCTCGCGCAGATGAACGGTGATCGCATCGGCCCCGCCGAGCTCGGCCAGCGCCGCCGCCCACACCGGGTCGGGCTCGACGGTGCGGCGCGCCTGACGGATCGTGGCGACATGGTCGATGTTGACGCCGAGCGTAGCCATGGAGATTCCAGGTGGGGCGAGGGAAAGAGTCAAACCGTCAAGAATAACAAAAAAAGGCCGGCCCCGGGGTGCGGGGCCGGCCCTGGAGTGTCCCGGACGGCGAGTCGCCGGTCAGTTCTTCTTCAGAAGGATCACCGAGTTGCCCCGGCTTGTGCGCACCTGAAGCATGACACCGTCCTCGAGGGATTCCTGCTCGACCGCGTCGGCAAACTCGGTGATCGTCGACACCGACTTTCGCCCCACCTTGCGGATCAGCATCGAAGGTCCGATTCCCGCCTCGTCGGCGAGCCCCTGATCGTCGACGCGCTCGACGACGACTCCCTCGAAGCCCTCGTAGGGATCGGCTTCCCCCCCCTTCTCGGCGGCCTTGTTGCGAACCTCGAGGCCGAGGGGCTTGGAGTAGTAGGTCTCGGCATCGATCTCCTCCCGTTCGGCCTTCCGCGGCGCTGCAGCGCCGAGCTTGTCGGGGAGCGCCCGGACAGCGATCTCGAGCTCCGACTTCTTCCCTTCCCGGAGCACAGTCACCCGGTGAGGCTTGTCGAAGTCGGATCGCTCGACAACCTCCTGGAGCGTCCGCGGGCCGTCGACGGGCTGGCCGTCGAAGCTCGTGATCACGTCGAGCTCCTCGACCCCGGCCTCGGCGGCCGGCGAGCCGGCGACGACGTCGTTGACGAGCACTCCCTTGCGATCCTTGACGCCGAGCTTCGAGGCCATCTCGCTCGAGAGGGCGCCGATCTGGACGCCGAGGTAGCCGCGCTGGACGCGCCCCTTGGCGACGAGTTGTCCGCCGACCCACTTGGCGAGGTTGATCGGGATTGCGAAGCCGATCCCCTGGTAGCCGCCGTTGTTGGAGGCGATCGCCGTGTTGATCCCCACCACCTCACCGGCGAGGTTGACCAGCGGTCCGCCGGAGTTGCCCGGGTTGATGGCGGCGTCGGTCTGGAGGAACTTGGCCCGCTGCACGCTGCCGAGCTCGCGCCCCTTACCGCTGATGATCCCCGCGCTGACGGTCGTCTCCAGCTCGAAGGGATTGCCGATGGCGATCACCCAGTCGCCGATCTCCATCTTGTCGGAGTCACCAAGCTTCGCCACCGGGAGGTTCTCGGCGTCGCCGAGGCGGACGACGGCCAAGTCACTGGCTGGATCGGTCTTGATCTCGACGGCCTTGTACTCCCGGCCGTCGGCGAGCTCCACGGTGACCGTGTCGGCCCCTTCGACGACGTGGTTGTTGGTGAGGACGATCCCGGAGGCGTCGATGATCACCCCCGAGCCGACGCCGGAGCGGCCCGGCATCCGTCGGCCCCCTTCCTCGCCGTCTGGGCCATTGAACTCAAAGCCTTCCGGCGCCCCCTCGGGGAACATGTCTTCAAACGGGGTGCCCTTGAAGGGATTGCCGTTGCCGCGACGGCCGCCGCGCTCGTTGCGGGGGCTATCCTTCGGCTTCGACTCGCTGCGGACGACGACGACGCTCGGGGTCGCCTTCTCGGCGGCATACCGGAAGGCCTTTGAGAGGGCGCCTGCGTGCTCGAGGGCTGCCGCCGGTGGCTCTTCCGCGCGGGCCGTGGCCGGCAGAGACGGCACGACTGCCGGGAGGCCGAGGGTCAGGCCCGAGAGCGCGACGATCGCGGGAACGGTGCGGGCCAAGCCCGACCGTGGCGAAGAGAACAGGGATCGCTTTATCATGGTGGATTCCTTCGGTGACAAGAGAACAGGCAATGGACACAGCCGCACGCCCACGGGCCGCTGCCGGTGGGAGCCGGCGGCAGCCGTGGTGGCGGCGGTTTGGAGTTTGGGTTGGAGGGTGTGCCCGGCGGGAGGGGCCCCTGAAAGCTTCTGTTTGAGAGGCTTTTGTTCTAGAGGCTCCTCCGCCGGTTGCCGGCCGCCGCCGCTGGGGTCCTCCGGAAGGGGATCCGACCCACCATCCGGTTTCGGGCCCCGCGCGGGTGTTCGGCACGGACGCACTCGAGTTGTACGGTGGGGTGGGGGGGATGGTTCGGAGGGGGCAAAAGTTCCCCTGGGGCGATCGGGCCCCGGCAAAGTACAATAGACAGGTGTGGTGCTCCGGTCCGTCGACCGGGGGCAGCCCCGCCGCGTCTTTCAGCCGCGGCGCGGCCGCCAACCGATGCCCACGCCGCGATCGACCAATCGTGCGGCCTTTTGTTTCGGTGGGCGAACGATGAAGCGGACAAAGCAGGATGAGGGGGAAGACCGCGCTGTCGGCACCCCCTCCGATGGAGGGGTCTCCAAGAAGCGGGTGACGCGGCCGGCGGCAGCGAAGAAGCCCCCGGCCGATGCGGGGGGGCCGTCCCTGGCACATTCCCAGTCGGATTCCCAGTCGGATGCTGGGGTGCTTCTAGATTCCCAGTGTGAGCCAACCGCGACCCCTGCCTCAGCAGCCGTAGCCGAGGCACCTCCTCTGCGCGGAAGTGAGCCGCGCGCCAGCGAAACGGTGGCGCTTGCGGCCCGGGGGAACGGCCCAGTCGATCTCGTCGCCTGCCAGGAGCGGATCGGCCACACCTTCCGCGACGAGTCGATCCTTCTTGCCGCCCTGACGCACGCTTCGGGGGCTGCCCATCGCCTCGCCTCGAACGAGCGGCTCGAGTTTCTCGGAGACGCGATTCTCGGCTTCATCGTCTGCGACACCCTCTATCGGATCTTCCCGCATTCGCTCGAGGGGGATCTGACGCGCATCAAGTCGGTGGTCGTGAGCCGCGAGACGTGTGGCCGGATCAGCGAGCATCTCGGCCTCACTGAGTTTCTCATCGTCGGCAAGGGGCTGGCGGTCAACAGCGCCGTCCCCGTCTCGGTCCTCTCCGATCTCTTCGAGTCGGTCGTCGCGGCGATCTACCTCGACGGCGGGATCGAGCCGGCGAGCCTGTTCGTGAGCCGGTGGATGGATCCGGAGATCGCGCAGGTGTCGAGCGGAGCGCAGGGGGCGAATCACAAATCGCTCCTCCAGCAGCTCTCGCAGCGCGATTTCGGCGTCACGCCCACCTACGAGGTGATGGAGGAGAGCGGGCCGGATCATTCCAAGAGCTTCCACGTCTCCGCCTTCATCGGCGAGCGGCGCTACACCCCAGCCTGGGGGCGCAATAAGAAGGAGGCGGAGCAGCGGGCCGCCTCGAATGCCCTGGTGGAACTGCGGGCGGCAGGGGTCGGAATCGCCGACGCCGGCCGCCGGGGATAGCCGTCGGCCGCCTGTTACCGGCCGCCTACCACTGATAGCTCGGCGGCACCGAAAATCGCTTCTCCCCCACGGGGAGATACTGGCCGCCGGCCCGCGTCCAGAGGTTGCTCCCCGTGCCGTGCGTCACCGGCACGACGTGGTTCCCGTGCCATTCGAAGCGCTGGCCGCTCTCCAGGTCGTACACCCGTCCCTTCGTCGAATCTGGCATCAGCGA
>CAMARC010000134.1 GCA_945860405.1 Candidatus Kuenenia stuttgartensis
GCGTGCCAGCCATCGAAGAATCGCCTCGCCCAGCCTTCGGTCTGGTAGGACCAGAGATACCGCAGGTTTTCCTTGATGGCCCAGGCCCGGGCCGTCTTCAGGTCGGACTCGCGAAGCTCACGCAGTTCCGCACGCCGCTTCGGAGGCACATTCTCTTTGGAGGTGATCCAGAGGTACTTCGTCCTCTTGAGGCGATCGTCTCCGTTCTCGACGAGCAAGCGGTTCTCGCGCCGCCGCACGACGTCGACGGCCTCAGTCATGTGCTTCATGATGTGGAAGCGATCGAAGACGATCTTGGAAGAGGCGAGTGGGACGGCTTCGAGGGTGGCTTGGAGGTTCGGCTCCCACAAATCCATGGCCACCGCCTCGATGGCCTCGATCTGCCGCGGCGTCCGAGTGTTGAAATAAGCTGCCAAACTCGCTTTTTCGCGGCCCTCGGCGACGAACTCGTCCGTACCGCGATCGATGTCGCTGACGATGGTCATGTACCAATGCCCCTTGCGGAATGCCTTCTCATCGACGCCGATGCGAGCGATCGCGACGGCTTCTTTCCGAGAGATCCCGCGGACCACCGCCCGCTTGAGGACATGCCACGCCTGATCCCACCAAATGCCGATCAGCGCGCAGGCACCCTTCACGGTCTGGCAGGCCTGGAGGACGTCGATGACGAATCGTTCTATGAGGATGGTAAAGCGACCATGTGGCTCCGCCCACGGCACCTTCACCTGAACGACACCGTGCTCAGGGCATTCGACGCGCGGGATGCGGGCATGGACGAGCGTTTGAAACTGGCAGGTGTTCAGGTGCTTCCAGGTTCGCTCGGGGGCGTGGTCATAGCAGGCAAGTGTTTTCTGGCAATGCGGGCAGGCCCACTGGCTCCCCTCGGCGTGCTCGACGTGGACGTGAATCTGTGTCGATGCGACGTCCAGCTTCACATCAGCCACCCTCCAAGGGGCCGAAAGTCCCAGGACCTGCTGGTAGAGATCGGTGTCGAACATAGGAAGAGCCTCCGGGGGGAAGAGGCATTCTCCCACATCGATTCACCCACAAAAAACCCGGATGGACCTCTTTGTTCGGCTGCCGAAGGCGGCATGACGGTGCTGATCGGCGGCTAGTTGCCCGGCCTGAAACCGAATCCATGGGCGGGTGCATTTGATTCTCAATCCACATAAGGACGCATGGACCATGGACGCTTTCGACGCTTTCAAGAAACAGATCATGAGGGAGGCAGCCGTTGCTTCCCACTTAATCAACGGTGCCTACTCCACGATTCCGACAGGTCAAACGTTCAGCAGTGACATCGACTGTCGTGTGAGACACTACGTTGCACTTCCACCACGCGCACACGTTCATCGGTTGTCCGCGCCGACAGACGGATCGAGGGCCCATCATCACGCCGAGATCCAACAGCTGAGTGGCCTCCTCACCTTTCACGCGCAACACCCATGGCGTGACGATGTCTTCAGCCTTGCGGACAAATCGGTGTCGCTCCAAGGCATCTATCGACAATCGGGCCACATTATGCGGAGCGTTTCGCGGAACATGACACACAGCACCCTCCGAGATTGCGTGGCATATCAATTTGCGAGAGCCGTCCACTGGACGGCGGCCCAAGAACTCGAGCGTCTTATCGGGGGAAAGTCAGTCCAACTCCCAGCACCCATCAGGGGGAGAGACGTCGGCGAACCTGAGATCAACCGCTGTATCATGAGCGCTCACGGCACCAAGATCGACAAGGACTATCTCGTCAGCGAATTGGGTTACCCCCCGGAAAAGCAGCGCACGAGCCTCGTATGGTTGCACGACGAGGAGGCAGCGAAGCACAGGATTCTGATCCGTGGAGGGCTCCTTTATTTTGCTACGAATGGCCAACTGTTGGATACCTCGGCCTGTGAGCCCTGGGCCGGAGACTCCGAGGGGCAATTTCGCGAACCAACTCTGGGCTCGGCGGGGTATGTGCTCAACCTGCAGGGGGATCTTTTTTCGGGCACCCACGCACCAGAAAACCTCCAACAATGCGTGGGCAAACATCCCTTTTATCACTCGTCGTACATGGCGGGCACAGCGGTCATCTGCGCCGGGAGGATTTTCGTCAAGCAGGGAAAACTCGTCGGAATCGACAATGGCAGCGGACACTACAAGCCATCGGCCGAACGACTGCGCGATGGGATTCGAGAACTCGACAGGCAGGGCGTCCCGCTCAAAGACCTCTACTGCGAAGATGTCTCACGCACGAATCGGCGGGATGAAAGTGGCCGCCGCGTGATGCTGTGGCCCTCGGCCGCTGATTTCTTGGCCGGTAGTGTGGGGGCGCCGATCGGCAACGAGTGGATTCAGATGAACAGTGCCCGACTCCAAAGCTCGGTCGCGGAGTACCGGAAGTCACGCGGCATGCTCAGCAATACTTCGACCCAGACTCAGGATGCTCTCAGGGTCCTTCAAGCGGTGCAGTCAGATAGCATGGTGTTTTGCGTGGCCTGCGTCTGGTACGCATTCAGTCCCGGGGCAGCCGATGACGACAAGCGGTGGTTGCGGAATGCCAAGGAGTTCGTCGAAGGCAAGGCGCGGGTTCGCTTGGAACCGCTCGAGGAAGGGTTGGCGGGGCGTTTCTCGACGCAGACGTTCAAGTCGGGGTTGAGAAGCAAACTCCGCGGAGTTTTGCCGCAAGGGCTGAGCCAAATCGTCGGCGAGTATGTCATGTGAGGCGGGTATCGTTACCGACCGTCCACTCGCCGCGGCCTTCCGTGGATCCGACTGCCGCCCCATAAATCGCCTCCTCTTGAACGGGATCTTTGATCACCTTCCGGAGGCTTTTCCGGCATGCAAGAGTGGTTGTGGTGAACGCTCACGCTGGAGCAGATCGTCGCGCAGTTTCCTCACGCGATCGCATCGTGGCCGTCAGCACAGGCTCGTGGGCGATCGATGCGTTGCGGGGGCGCGGGCCCGCGTTGGGCGTCGCCGCTCGATGAGGCCAAGGACGCCGATGACGAGGGCCACGACGCTACTGCAACCGGCTGGATCAATTTCCGGCACACTCATCGTCAACGCGACCATCGACGTGGCAAGGATCGCATGCCCGGCGCCGCCGATCGTAGCCGTTGGATCGGCTCCACCTGCGATCGCGGTCATCGCCTGACGGGCGTTGTTGCCTCCGCCAGCCACCACGTAGAGGGCGTTGGCGGGCGCGGATGCCGGCCCCAGCGCGGCGACGAAGTTTGCCGCCTGCGTGAGGAGGCTCGGCACGGAACCGACGTTGTTCACCGGCCCCGTCGTCGCGCCGCCGAAGGCGAAGTTGGACCCGATACCGCCTCCGAGCACCGGCCCTGCCACCGCAGAGGGAAGGCCGAGCATCGTAGCGAACTGATACGCCCAGACGTTGCCGTTGCTGTACTGATAGGACGGCGCGTAGGGAAACGTCGGGATGAAGGAGTTCCCCGTGATGTCGCTTGGCAGGGTGACGTTGTTTGGGGGTGACGGGGGTGGATTCAAGAGAATGGCGTTGTTTCCCGGATCGGAAAGGCTATCGCCGAAGATGAAGAGACCGCTGATGGGCGCAGCCGTCGCCGTGTGGAGCGTGGCGCCGAGGAAGCATGCGGCGAGGAAGAATGACTGGACAAGCACCAGGGCGTGACGGAGTTTCATCGTTCGGGCATCCCTTTCTTGACCGCGGGTGCGCGGTGACACTTTTCCGCGACAGGCTTTGCCGCCGGGGGGGGGAGTCTAGGTCTGACAAAGACGCTGCGTTAATCGCGGTTTGGGCTTTCAGAACAGGCATTCTCAAGGGTGTGATGGCCGTCTTCTGCCTGCGTCTGCCGCAGGACAGGCAAACCGTGAAGCACCTGCCCGCCGCTCGATGCGGCCGTGGATCACGGCGCAGGGTATGCTGCCGCTCGGAGCCCATCCCTGATTGGCTCTTTGGAACCACCAAGGAGACAACATGGCTGCTTCCTCCGTCACGCGTCGTCGGCTCGACTTTCGCTCTTGGGAAGACCTGCTTGCCGACGTCGACACCCTTGCCCACCGCGGCTATGACCGCGCCGGTAAATGGTCGCTCGCGCAAGTTCTCGATCATGTCGGCGCCGGGCTCCGCGTCGCCCTCACCGGCTCGACGAAGCGGATGCCGTGGGTGATGCGGATGTCGGCGCGGAGCTTTGCCCTACCGTTCATGCGCGCTTGGAGGCGGATCCCGGCGGGCCTCCCGGCGCCGAAGTGGTGGCAGCCGCAGGTGCCCGCCGACGCCGATGATGCCGCCGCGGTCGCGCGCTTCCGTGCCGAAGTGGAGGCGTTCCTCGCCCATGCAGGGCCCTATCACCCCCATCCGGCGTTTGATCGAATCGATCGGGAGTCGTACGAGGATTTGATGCTCATCCATGCCTCGCACCACCTCGGGTTCCTCGTGCCCGACGGCGAATCGAGTGGTTGAGGACTGCCGATTGGGAGAGGGGAAGGAAAAACCACAGAAAGGAACATCGACATGCAGGCTTCGCTCGACATCGCGGCCCGTGACCGGGCCCGGGGCGCGCTTGTCGGCCTCGCCGCCGGGGACGCCGTCGGGACGACAGTGGAGTTTCGCTCCCCGGGATCGTTTCGGCCGCTCACCGACATGGTCGGCGGCGGGCCGTTTCGCCTCGAGCCGGGGCAATGGACCGACGATACGTCGATGGCCCTCTGCCTCGCTGAATCGCTCATCGATTGCGGCGGCCACCACCCCGCCGATCAGATGCGGCGCTATGCACGTTGGTGGAAGGAAGGCCTCTTCTCCCCAACCGGCCACTGCTTCGACATCGGCGGCACGACGCGCACCCAGCTCGCTCGGTTTCTCCGCACTGGCGTGCCCGTCGACCCTGATGTCGACGAAGACTCGGCGGCCAACGGTTCGCTGATGCGGCTGGCGCCTGTGAGCATCCGCTGGTCGCGCGACCGCGACCGAGTGGTCGAGATGGCAGCCGAGTCGAGCCGACCGACGCATGCCGCTGCGCGCCCCGTCGATGCCTGTAAGATCCTCGCGGCGATGACCGCAGCCCTGATCCGCGGCGAGGCCTGGGAGACCGTGAGCGACGCCGGCTTCTGGTCTCAAGGACCGCTCCATCCGGAGGTGGAGGCGATCGCCCGCGGAAGCTGGAAGGCGAAGGAGCCGCCGGCCATCCGTGGCACCGGCTACTGCGTCGATGCCCTCGAGGCCGCGATCTGGGCCGTGGCGGGAGCTGCAGACTTCCGCGAGGCGGTTCTCCGGGCGGCGAATCTGGGGGATGACGCCGATACGACCGCAGCGATCGCCGGCCAACTCGCCGGTGCCCGATTTGGCGCGGCGGGGATCCCGGAGCTGTGGCTCGAGATTCTCGCGATGCGGAAGCGGATCGAGTCGCTCGCCGATGCGCTCCATGCCTCAGCCACCGGACAGCGCCACCGCTGGGCGTTTGACGATGACTTTCACGCCTGGTGGGTCGAGCCGGGGCGGATCCTCGCAGGGGAATACCCTGGCAGCCCTGATCCGGCCGAGCGCGACTTGAAGCTCGCGCTCCTCACCGATGCCGGCATCGACACGATCCTCGATCTCACCCGTGACGACGACGAACTGGCCGCCTACGCAGAGCCTTGGGAGGCCCTCGGCGAAGTGCGCGGCCGCCCCCTCAAGCGGCTCCATCATCCGATCCGGGATCTGGGGGTGACAACGCCGGAAGGCTACGACGCGATCCTGGCCGACATCGACGCGGAGCTGGCCGCCGGCCGGCCGGTCTATGTGCACTGCTGGGGAGGCGTCGGGCGGACGGGAACGGTGGTGGGCCTTGTCCACGTGGCACGCGGGGCCGACGCCGACGCCGCCCTCGACGCGATCCGTGCGGCACGGCAGGGAACCAGAAAGGCCCATCGGCCGGCGCCGGAGATGGCGTGCCAGGTAGAGGCCATCCGCCAGGCCGCGACGCGGCGGCCACGGGGACGCCGCTGAGGCTGTTGCCACGCCGGGCTGCAAAGCGATCTCAAGCGAAGACATCGCAAGCGTCCCCAGGGCCGCTATGCCCCAGGGGGATCAGGCAGCGTCGAAGGTCCACGCCTGGAGACTCCTTCCGCCGCTTCCCCACAACCCACCACCGCCACCATGAAACACCTCGCCCACTTCCTGCTTGCCGCCGTGTTTGCCTGCTCGCTGGTTCTCGTGACGAGCGCCGCCGAGCCACAGTCCACCCACGCTCCCTTTACCGTCGAGCTCTGGCCCGATGGCACCCCGACGGCCATGCAGCCGAAGTCCGAGGCCACCGAGAAGCTCTTCCAGTCGTACGGGGGCCATCAGCCGAACCGGGTCACGGATGTCACGAAGCCCACGATCAGGGTCTATCCCTCCGGCAAGCCCGACAGCCCGGCCGTGATCGTGGCTCCTGGGGGCGGCTTCATGTTCCTGTCCTGGGACCACGAAGGGACGCAAGTCTGCACGTGGCTCAACACCTTAGGGATCACCGCCATCCTCCTCGAGTACCGCACGCCGACCCGTGACGAGCCGGAGATGTTCACGCTGCCGGTCGAGGACGCCCAACGCGCCATGGGGCTCTGCCGGCACCATGCGAGTGACTGGGGGATCGATCCAGCACGTGTCGGGATCCTGGGCTTTTCAGCCGGGGCCAATCTCGCGGGCCATGCAGCCTGGGACCGCGGAGACAGGACCTACCGACAGGACCAGAAACTCGACGACCCCCGTGGCCCCGACTTTCTTGTGTTCGTCTACGGCGGGGGATTTATCGACAAGGACGACCCTACGAAGTTCAGGCCCGGCTTCAGCGTGCCCCCGGATGCGCCGCCAGCTTTCTTCGTGGTCGCTCATGATGACGGCTCCAACGCGACCGAAGCGGCGATGCTCTATCTGGCCTACAAGAGGCTCGCGCTCCCTGCGGAGCTACACATTTTCGCCAAGGGGGGCCACGGCTTCGGCATGATGCAGCGGGGCCAACCCATCGATGAGTGGCCTGCACGGGTGGCTGAGTGGTTGGCGAGCATGGGGCTGGCCACCATCGCTTCCGAGTGAGGTGTTGCGATGCCCGTTCCGACTCCACCGCCACGCTACGCCCCGGACATCCCGCTCCCGCCTAATGCGTATGTCCCTGGCCACGGCCAGCCGCATCCCGTGAACGATCCCCTCGGGCACCTCTTCAATTCGCCCGAGTTAGCCCCACTCCCTCTCGACCACCTTCCTGACGACCCAGCCTTCCGGCGTTGCGCTCTGGCGGCGCTCCTTGCCACTGACCCTCGGTGGCTCCATGCCCTCGACCTCTTCAACGAGGGCTTCTCCTGGGAAGCGCACGAGGCCTGGGAGCAGTTCTGGCACGCCCTTGGCCGGACGACTCCCGAGGCGAGGGTCGTTCAGGGGCTCATTCACCTCGCTGCGGCCGCAGTGAAGATCCGCGAGGGAAAGCCAGCCGGAGTCACGAAGCACACGCAGCGGGCCCGGGAACTCTTGGGCGGGGCAGGGGCGGCAGGTTTGGGTGGCGGAGGAGATGGCAGCCGCCTTGACCGCCCCCTGTTTCAATTCCCACCCGGTTCAAACCGGTAGCGGATCAGACGCCGGTGCCGCTGCGGGAGCCGGGCGGCTGTGGGCCACGGGTGGCCGGTAATCCTTGCCCAAGTACACCCGCCCGACGTACCCTCTGAGGAAGTGGGGGCAGACGGTCGTTTCGGGGGGGGACATGAATCGCTCGCTTGTTTTCGCCTTGGCAGCCTTGGCACTCGGGATGGCGTTGCTGCACCAAGAAGCGCCGGCAGCCGATGGCGGGGAGGGGGAAGGCAAGCCTGCCGACGTGGCAACGGTGAGTGCCGACGCGGAGAACGAGGCGCTCCCCGTCGCCGATGGGGTGCAGCAGGAATGGCTCGAGGTGCGGGTGCGGGTCGTCGATGCCGACGGCGAACCGGTGGCGAAGGCGAAGGTGACGCCTTGGGCCCTGCGGTCGTCGCAGGGGCACGGGTTGTGGCTGGCGGACGACAAGCGATCAGGCGTCGGTCCGCAGGACGCGGCGACGGATGACAGCGGCGTGGCCGTCGTCAGGTACCCGGCCATTCGTTCGTTGAAGGAGCAGGTCAAGACCAACGGAGTGTCGGTGTTCGTCGATCATCCCGACTTCGCACGCTCGGGCGACGTCCATGTCGACGTGCCGCTGGAGACGATGGGGTCATACGAGGTGAAGCTCGCGCGGGGGGTGCGATTGGAGGTGAGGCCGATCGTCGACGGCAAGCCCGTGCCGCTCGACAACCTCCACGCCTTCTGGTCGGACGGTCGAGCGTGGCTGCCGGGAGCGGCACCGGAGAAGACACCGCAAGGCACGCTCCAGTTTCCGGGCATGGCGCCGGGGAAGAACAGCGTCATGGTCGTGCAGCTCGAAGGCGAGCGGGCCGTGGCCTTCAGCAGGATCGTCGATTTCGAACTCGTGGACGGCGTGCCGACGACGCTCGACGTGACCCTCGAGCCGAGCGTGCAGATTCAGGGGAAGGTGGACGCGAACGTCCCCCGGCCGATCCGGGAGGGCATCGTCCAAGCCATGTCGCTCGATCCGCCGCCGGACGAGGTCGGCCCCAATCGGGTCAGTTGGTTTACGTGGAGCCCGGTCGCGGCCGACGGCACGTTCACGATCGATGCCTGGCCGGCTGGCGAGCGACTCCAGATCATCGGCTTGTGCGATGAGTTCGTGGCGACGTCGGGAAAGGCGCCGGATGTCGTCAAGAATCCCCGCGATCCCGCCGCGGATCCCTACCGCAGGCCGCAGGTGTTCTCACCCGATGCCGGCGTGGAACTGACGCTGGCGATGACTCCGATGGCCCGCTGTGTGGCGACGGCGGTCGACGAGGAGGGCACGCCCGTGGCCGGGGTGAAGGTGGTGTCGGGACCGAATATCGGCTGGTGGAATAGCGGCTCCGGAATCTATTGCCAGTCACTCGTGCGCGGCGAGAAGGTGCTCCTCTTGCGGGGCTGGAATGATGCGGCCGACACCACGACGCGCGCCGAGCCATTTACAGGCCAGACCGATGCCGCGGGGAAGGCGACACTGTTGATTCCGGCCGGTGAAGAACGTTTGGTCGTGCAGAGCGAGGCCTATGAGCTGCCGGTGATCCTCGGCGATCGGTCCGTGCGGGTGAGTCTCGCCAGTGGCGAAACGAGCGAAGCGACGCTCCATCTTCAGGCCCTGGGGACCGAGAAGCTCGGCGACTGGGACAAGCTCGCCGGCGTTGTGTTCGGTTGCTCCACCCGCGAGGGGCGGCGGATCCTCACGCTGCCGCAGGTCAGCCAGAAGATGGACGAGTTTATCGATCGCTTTCTGGAAGCGCAGGACAAGCGAGATCCGCAACTCCTCGCCGCGGCCTACGCGATCGTGGCCGACGCGTTTACTGACGTCGGCGACTCCGAGGAAGCGACGAAGTGGCGGAGGAAGTCAGAGGCAGAAGCGGAAAAGGCAAAGCGAGCCGGGAACGATCGGCGTTGAAGCCCGGGACTCGCGGAACGGAAGGCCGGATGGAGGAGTCCGCGCGGGTGATCCGCCGCCGGATGACTCAGAACGGGACGTCGTCGTTGCCGGCTTGCGAGTAGTCGTCGTTGACGTCGATGGCGTCGTCTGGGCCTTCACTCGCCCGCCCGCTCCCCGACACCTTCTTGAACGACAGTCCCTCGGCACTCAAGAAGAACTTGACCTCGCTGCTC
>CAMARC010000135.1 GCA_945860405.1 Candidatus Kuenenia stuttgartensis
GACGACCCGTGCATGACGAGGTGGCAGTTGGGGAGCTTCTTGTGGATCCGCTCGATCTGCCCCATGGCGAGGACATCGCCGTCGGGCTTGCGGGTGAACTTGTAGGCCCCGTGGCTGGTGCCGATCGCCACCGCCAGCGCATCGACGCCGGTCGCCGCCACGAACCGCTCCGCCTCGTCGGGATCGGTGAGGAGCTGATCGTGCGACAGCGCCCCCTCGGCCCCGTGGCCGTCCTCAGCCTCACCGTGGCCGCTCTCGAGCGACCCGAGACAGCCCAGCTCCCCTTCGACCGACACGCCGCGGGCATGCGCGAGCTTCACCACCTCGGCAGTGACCTTCGAGTTGTAGGCGAAGTCGGCCGGCGTCTTGCCGTCTTCTTTCAGCGAGCCGTCCATCATCACGCTCGTGAACCCGTTGTCGATCGCGCTGACGCACGTCGCCGGCGAGTTGCCATGATCCTGGTGCATCGCCACCGGGATGTGGGGGTAGAGCTCGACCGCCGCGAGCATGAGATGGCGGAGGTAGTTGTCCTGGCTGTAGCTGCGGGCCCCACGCGAGGCCTGGACGATGACCGGAGAATCGGTCTCCTTCGCCGCTTCCATGATCGCCTGGATCTGCTCCATGTCGTTGACGTTGAAGGCGGCCAGACCGTAACCGTGCTCGGCGGCGTGGTCGAGGAGGATGCGCATCGGAACCAGCGGCATGGAGGGATCTCCGGGAGAGGAAAAGGCGGGCGGAAGCGGGGGGTGTACAACGCAGAAAAAGCCGATCATACGCCAAACCGGCGCATGGTAGAATCCTGCTGGTCGGCCCCCACTATCCGCCCCGCGAATCGTCATGGACCTCCGCCCGACAACCCACCCGGTCAGCGGTTTTCTCTGGGTGGCCGGAGGCTGGGCAAGCCTCGTTTTTGCCTTTGCAGGCGCGATCCTGCCAGTTCTCCCTTGCACACCGTTTGTGATCCTGGCGAGCTTTTGCTTCTACCGCGGCTCCCCCCGGATGCACGCCTGGCTCCATCGCTCGGCCTGGTTCGGCCCGATGCTCGACGACTGGCAGCAGTACCGCGGGGTGCGGCGGAGCATGAAGTACCGGGCCCTGTTCCTGGTGACGGCGGTCGTGGCCTGCACGCTCATCTACAGCAACCTCACCTGGTGGATGCAGTATGTCGTCCTCGCCGGGGTGTCGGTGGGGCTGTATGTGATCCTCACCTGCCGGACGCTCCCCGACGACACTCCCCGTGCCCCGCGCTCGGCCTGACGCTGGTAGGGGCGCTGACGGTCCCTTTACTGGCAGCGTCGCGCGTGGCTTCGGGATCGCCCGTGCCCCGTCGCCGGACGTTCGCTACGGGCATCCATGCCCTCCGCTCTCTCCGCGCCGCTATCGCTTTCGCCCTCCGGGCTGCGCTCACCGGCGAGGCCGGCTCTCGGAGCACGGGCGACCCCTCGCTGACGAGCGTTTCAAACGGCCCTTTTTGACAGCGCTCAGGCGAGGCGGGGATCGGCGAACGCTTGAGGAGAGAGGAGGTGCCTCCGACGAACGACGAAACTTTTGCCGGCCCCGCCGACGTACTACCCACAGGGCCGACACCATCAGAGCGACCCCTCGCTGCAGAACCGGAGAGAGCGCTTATTTGCCAACTGGTCAGTGTTCGACCGACGTGTCGGGCTCGGGCAGCCACTGGGTGAGGATCGTACCGAGCAGCGCGTAGATTCCTGCCACCGTCGCCCCCACCACCGCGATCTTGACCGGATCGGGGGGGGTGGCGGCGGAGAAGGTGAGCGTGAGGAAGGCCGCGAGCGTGCCGAGGATCCGGCCGCCGATGTTGGCCGCGAAGCTCTCGCCAGTGCCGCGGAGATGCGTCGGGAAGACGAGCGGGATGTAGTTGCCCCAGAAGCTGAACTGAGCCACCGTGAGCAGGCCGGCAAGGAACACGCCCGCCTTGATCGCGGAGATCGATCCCGCATCGCCGAGCTTCGTCGAGATCCACCAGAAGAGGAGCGGCACGAACAACAGCGCCGGAATCTGGAAGATCCGCAGGAGCGTGCGGCGGCTGGCGATCCGCAGGGCGAGGAAGGCGAGGATCACGCGGCCGACGAGCCCACCCACCTCTTGGAAGATCGTAACCTTGGCAACCGCCTCGTCGGTGGCGTTGGCGCCGATCGCCTTGAGGCGCGGCGGCGGGATCGGCTTGCCGGCTTTCTCAGCGGCGGCGGTGGCAGTGTCCTGAGCTTCCTTCGCCTCGGCGATGATCGCGGCGTGGCCCTTGGGGCCGCCGAGGATCTGCGGAAGCTGCTGAATCGCTCCGAAGGCGATGCCGTAGCTGGCGGCGAAGACGAGCGTCGTCATCACGGTCGCCCGGACGAGCTGGGGGCTGAAGAGCTCCCGGATGCTCGGGCGGCGGAGCGTGCCGGCGGCCTTCTTCTGGGCCCACACCGGGCTTTCGGGGAGGAACGGCCGGATGAGGATCAGCGGCAGGGCCGGGATGACGCCGGAGATGAGCGTGTAGCGCCAGGCTTCGTGGCCGCCGTGGATCGCCGGCAGCACGCCGGCGTATTGGGCGGCAAGGACGTTGGCCACGCCGACGAGCAAGCCGCCGAACGACGAGAACGCCTGCGTCCACCCCAGCGCCTTCTCGCGCTGGACATGATCGGGGAACAGCTCCGCGAGCCAGGCCACCGCGGCGACAAACTCGACACACACACCGATGAACACGAGGCAGCGGCAGACGAGCAGCATCGGCAGGCTCGTGGCAAACCCCGCCGCGAGGGCCGAGAAGGCGTAGAGGAGGATGCTGAAGGTGAGAACGAAGCGGCGGCCGAGGAGGTCGGTGAGATAGCCGCCGAGGAGGCCGAAAATGCCGCCGGCAATCGCCGGAACGAAGAACAGCGTCCGCGCCCAGTTGGCGTAGGCAGGCGAGCCGGGAACGAGGTTCGGCACCCCCTCAGGGCTCATCCCGCCAAGCGCGGCGAGCGCCGGCTTGATGATCAGCGGGAGCATGAGGAGCTCGTAGATGTCGAACGCGAAGCCGATCGCCGCGATCGCACAGACGAGCCAGCCGGTGGTCGTCAGCTTGCCTGAGGCAGACATGCCCCCGCCGTGGGAAGCGGCAGACGACTTTTGGTCGGGAAGGGCCATGCTCGAAGAACTCCTGGGATCTCAGCGGGCAACACTCGTTTCGACGACCATCGTAATGAGCGGGCAGGCCATCACAAAGCCACGAACACAAAGCCACGAAGCCGGCCGGCCACAAATGCCGCACGCCCGCGAAAATCGCGGGCGTGCGGGGTTGGACTCAAGGGTCGACGGGGCTCACGCCGGGCCGGGCCGGCAGCTCAAGGGCCGACCGTCGGAGGGCAACGGGCGAGAAAGTCGCGCGGGCCGCGGGTCGTGTAGTAGGGATAGGCGACAGCCCCGGTCGGCGGGCCGGCAGGGCCAGTGGCGCCGTAGTCCGATTCGGCAAGCGCCGCCTTCTCTGCTTCGGAGAGGTGGTGGCGAGCAAGGCCGCCGTAGCGACCGAGGTGGCGGCAGTGACCACACTTGCCGCATTGGCCTCCCTGGCAACGGCTCTGGCAGACGCCACCGGGGCAGACCCCTTCGTTGCACTTCGTGCCGTGGCAGATCCCATTGCGGCAGTTGCCAGCCGGGCCGCAAGAGCCGTCCTGACACTGGCCGCCGCGGCAGTTGCCGTCGCGGCAGGCGCCCTGGTCATACATCCCCTCGGGATAGCCCTCGGAGACGGCCCCCTCCTCGTAGCCACCCTCATAGACGGTCTCGCCCTCGTGGACGTGGCCGTTGATGTGGTCAGCCTTGTGGACGTACGGACCGTCGAAGTTGGCCAAAAAGAGCCGGTCGACGATCGAGCAACCGCTCGTGGTGCCGAGCAATGCCACCAGCAGAGCCAGGCCGAATACGTGTTTCATGTGGATGGTCCCCGCGGGGCGGCGGGTGTGGGTTCGCGGCAACGCGCCACGGGCCCCCCTGCTCCACCGCTGTCCACGGGAGGTATCGGATGTGCCGGCGGTGGCAATTGAGAAAACCCTGCCGATGGGAGGGGTGGCAGGGGGGGCAAGCTGCGGTGGGATCAGCCGCCAGGGAGATCCGCTGACGTTCCCTCGAGGGCCACGCAGAGGAGATTGCGCGGCCCACGGACATAGATCGCGGTGTCGGCCACGGCCGGGTGGGCGTAGAGCGAGACATCGCGCTCGAAGAGCCGCTGCCGGGCGAGCGGCTCGAAGCGGTCGGCATGGGCATCGAGGAGAATCAGCTCCCCGACGGCCGTGAGCGCGAGGACCCGATCGGCCGAGGCGACGAGCGACACATGCCCCTTGAGGGCTCGGTCGGCGTGGGTCCAGACGGGGGTGAGGTCGCCTGCGTCGAGGCAGTAGGCCTTCCCCCGGTTGACGGCAAACAGTCTGCCCGCCGTCACGACCGGCGTGTGCATGTCGGGGACGAGGGGCGCAAACAATGCCACCACGGACGCCGCGCCGGCCGGATCGAAGCCGATGAGGCGAGCGCCGTTGTTCTCACTCACCACCGCCACGCGGTCGCCGAGAAGGATCGGCGTGGGGACGTTGAAATCCCCCGCCACGCGCGGCACGAGCCGCCACAGCCTTTCTCCCGTGGCCGGATCCCAGCCGCCGCACGACTCCTTGTCGAAGCCGACGAGCTGGCGCCGCCCCGCCACGTCGCCGACAACCAACGATGCAAACGCCGGAGGAGCGCCGGCCGATCGCCACAGCTCCTTGCCGGTCACAGGATCGAGGGCCACAAGCGACGCCTCGCGGGCCCCGGGATTCACGATCAGCCGGCCGTCGACGATCAACGGCGACGAACAGACCCCCCAGACGAGCTCCGCGTCGGCCTGGAAATCGTTGCGAAGGTGGCGCTGCCATTCGATCCGGCCATCGGCAAGGCGGACACAATGAAGATGGCCGAAAGCGCCGAGGAGGTAGGCGCGGCCGTCATGGAGAAGGGGCGTGGCCCGAGGAGAGTTGCCGTAGTCGAGCTTGCCCGCAGCTGGGTAGCGCACCGTCCAGACGCGTTCGCCGGTGGCCCGATCGAGCCCATGGAAAACATCCTCCTGATCGGCGGAGTCGCGGTCGCCCACCACCACCCGATCCCCAGCCACGGCAACGCCGCCGAGCCCCTCGTTGAAGAGGACCTGCTTCCAGCGAACGATCTTTTTGGCAGGGAGCGTCGCGGGGAGCCAGGGGACGATTCCCGCGCGCCCAGCCCCCCGCCACTCGGCCCAGTCGGGATTTGCAGATTGAGCCGCCGCGATGCTGCCGGCAGCCCTAGGGGCTGTTATCGCTGCGCCATCGCCTTCAGCCGGCGCCGCCGCCAGGGCATCGACAGCGAGAAAGCCCCGCTTCGTCTCGATGGCGAGCCGGAGGACCGGATCGTGGCGGACCGCGAGCAAAGCCTCGATGATCGCGCCGCGGACTTTCTCGTCGAGGGTGCCGTCGACGAAGGCGGTGATGAAGGGGACTTCGGCCGTCTCCGCCACCACCTTGAGATCCCCCTTCTTGATCGTGCCACAGCCTTCGAGGAGGGGCTGGGCGTAGCTCGAGATCACGGTGGCCACGGCCTCGCCCTTCTTTCCAGCCTCGATCACCTCCTCGGCGCCGTCGCTGCAGGCCTCGGCCATCGCGGCGCCCTCAGGGACGACGATCCCCACCGTGGTGAGAAGCGTCTTCGCGGCGGCATGCTTTTCGTCGCACGAGGCGGTCCCGAGGATCAGCCGATGGTTGGCGAGATCGGCGATCGACTCGGCCGGATCGTCACCGCGCACGACGACAAGCCCGTGCTGCGTTGTCGAGCCTTTGAGATCGGTGAGATCGGCCACCGGGAGGAGCGTCCGCTTGGTGTTCTTCCCTTCGGCGGCGACCACCGACCGCTTCCCGATGACGATGTCGGCCCGGGCATTCTTTCCCTCGCCGACCGTCCCCACCACCTTGGCAAGCGACTCCCCAAAGAGCACCTGGACCGGCCGGCCGAGGGCCTTTTCCAAGTGCCCGCCGAGCTTTGTGTAATCGCGCTGGGCGTAGCCCTTCACGCATGGGCAGGAGAGGGGCGCCGCGAGCGGATCCATGACGACGAGCGTCAGAGCGGGCTCGGCCGCCGCAAGGATCCCCGACCAAGCCACGATCGCCACGGCGGAAAGCAGCAGGCCCCGACGCGAACACTCGATGACGCGCATGGCGATCCCCCTGGGATACTGGAATGCTGGAAATGCTTGAATGACTCGATGCCTTCGACGCCCCCCATCGCAGGATCGATCGTCGTCGCTCAGCCGGCCTTCTCGAGGACGACGACGGTCCCCTTCTGGACGTCGAGGTAGTAGAGGTGGCTGCCGTCGGCCGACATGCCGATCGAGGAGTTCTTGCAGCCAGCCTGGACATCGGCCACGCCGACCACCTCCTTGAACTCGCCGTCGAGCGAATACCGCTTCACGAGGCCGTTGCTCTCCGAGGTGAGCAGGCAGCCGTCGCCGTCGAGGCAGGTGTTCATCGGGTTGCAGCAGCCGCCAAACCCCTTCGTGATGTCGGCCATGCTCGTCTCGCCGAACGTGCGGATGTCCTCGCCGTCGAAGTCGACGAGGCGAACGTGATGGCGGGAGTTCTCGGCGATCGCCAGTCCACCCTCCACTGCCTGCACGTCCATCTGCCCGCAGCAGCCGGCGAGCCCTTCGACGATCCGCACCGGCTCGGCAAGATCCGCCGTGCAGCGCCAGACGGCGAAGCCATGGCCGACATCCTGGTTGGTGACGAGGAACACATGCTCAGCCGTGACGGCGACGCGGTGGATCTGCCGCACCCGCTCGATCGCCTCGTCGACGACCTGCTCATCGGTCATCTTCTGCCGCGACTCGACATGGGTCTTCATGCTGTCGCACGACTGCTTGTAGATCTCGACCATCTCCTTGGGCTGATAGCCGGGATCCCCTTCCTTCTTCCCCTCGAGCTCCGCGACCATCTCTTCCTGCATCTTCATGCTCCGCTCGTAGCTCTCGATCTCGGCGGCAT
Source organism: Candidatus Kuenenia stuttgartensis (assembly GCA_945860405.1). GTDB lineage: Bacteria > Planctomycetota > Planctomycetia > Pirellulales > UBA1268 > QWOP01. The sequence goes on from CAMARC010000135.1 coordinate 7,026, forward strand.
GGCGCGTCTTGACCTCTTCGACAAACTCTTCGCGCCCTTCCGGCGAGAGCGTGAAGTGGGGAGCGTCGGCGGCAGCGAGCTTTTCGCCATCGGCGGCGAAGTGAGCGACGTTCGAGCCCCCCACCACCCACAGCGAGCCATCGGGGCCGGGGTTCACGGCGCGCGGCGAGAAGTTGAGCGGCACGGAGCGTTCCTCGCGGCCATCGGCCGCAAGCCACACGAGCCGGTTGCCGACGGTGGCGGGATCGTGGGTGTCGATGACGGCGCCGTAGGCATCGGCTTGGCCGGTGACGGCGGCGAGCCGCCCTTCCCCGAGCGAGCAGAAGCCGAGGATTTTTCCGTAGGCGGGATCGATCGCGATCGACCGGGCCTCGCGGTAGGGGGCGGTGGTGCGGAACTCATCGAGCGACTCCCGCTCCTTCTTCTGCTGCTCCTCATATTGCTTAAGCGCGTCGTTGGATCCACCGAGCGCCTCGATCACCGCCACGCCCGCCGGCCGGATGGCCTCGGGCTTGCGGCTCGCGAAGCCGAACCAGGCCAGGACCACTGCCACCACAAAGGCGATCGTCGAAGAGCCGCTGTTCATGGGTCTGTTCCTCGTGGCCCAATCGAACCCCCGCCACTGCCTAGCAGTCTACAGCCCCCCCTCCGGCCGGGGAATCGGTTCTCTGCCGGGGATTTCCGAGGCAACAGGGCCCGGTCACCCGATCTCACGCTCCTCGAGCCGCCAGAGGACGCCGATTTGTATGCCCAGCCCGACGGCGAGGACGGCGCTGGCAGCAAGCAGAGCCGTGCGGAGATCGGCAGGCTTCGAGACCGAAAGGACATGGGCAATAGAGACCGCGGCGCCGATCCCTGCCGCCACGAGGAGGACGACCATGAGCGTGCCCACCACGAGCGGCCAGCGAGTGACCGCGAGGAGGAGGATCATGGCGTGCGTCATGGCGCAGATGCCGACAAACAGCATCCCCGCCACGACCCAAGCCCACCCGCCGACCTTCTCTGTCATACCGAGGGCCAGCCCGAAGCAGACCGCGCCGAGCACTGCAGGAAGAATGAGATCGCGGGCGATCGCCTGCTGCAGACCCCGCCAGTAGCCGGCGCGCGACACCGGCCGGAGGAAATCGATGACAAGGCTGCCGCGGCGCTGGCTCCATATCGCGGCCGTCTGGGCGATCGCCATGACACACGCCTGCCAGGCGAACGCGGCAATCACCCCCGGCAGGAATCGGGAGAGCGGCGGCGGCGGCTGTCCGGTGCCCCGAGCGATGACGATGGGGATGACCCACATCACGCCGACCTGCACAACCAACATGATCGCCATCATCAACAACATCTGGATCCGCGGCTGCGAGCGCCTGAGCATCTCGGCATAGGTGGTGGGGACGGGCCGGCTGATCTGCCGATCGACGCCCCGTTCGGCCAATTTCAGCTGCCAGTTGGCAAAGCTCCCGGCTGGCTGCTGCGACAGCGTGCCTTGGGTGACATCGAGCACGAGCCCGGGGGGACTTGCGAGCCCGAGGCTCGCGAGGATCCGGGGCTGGCGTGCCTGCCGGGCGAGCTTCCAGACCACCGTGAGGATGACCGCCGCCAGCATGATCGCAGGGAGCCAGGGCGTCGCCTCCGAAAGCCAACGATCGACGATCCAGGGAGCGAGCAGGGCCGTCGCCGCGGCTGCCAGACCCACGATCAGTTCGCCACGCGGGACCATCGACGAGATCCTCCCAGCGATCCCTTCGACGTCACCGACCGTGCCCCCTGTCACGAGCATCGTTGTAAACAGGGCGAGTGTGAGCGCCGGCATCCAGGCGACCCCGGCCGATGCGAGAACGGCCACCATGATGCCACCGCAGGCCGCGGTCACCGCCATCGGCCAGAAGATGTGGGGCGCGAGCCTGCGGGGGAGCATCCAGGCAAGCGACGTCGAAAGGAGGAGCGACGACTGAAACCAGAATGCAAACGGCAGGTACATCCCGAGCAACGTCGCCCAGAACGCTGTCCAGACGCGCGACGACCGGTAGGTGCCCGCATGAACTGCCACGCCCGGCAGCGCGCGGCGAAGTTCGTTGACCTGCCGCGTCATCGCCGGCTCGTCTGCGGCCTGATACGCCCCGGCGACATACACCCTCCGCAGGTTCGGCATCCGCCGCAAGCTTTCAATCATTCCCGGAGTGAAGCCGATGTCGAACCAGGTCTGGATGGCGAGGACGCGGAGCCGGGGCGAGCCGTCGGCAAGCGTCCGCAGGTTTTCTTCGAGCCGCCCCCAGCCGATGGCGAGGACCTCGATGTTTGGAAGGGGGGGAAGAAGAAGCTCGAACGACCCGCCGGTGCCACGGAGATCGAGCTGTCGAAGTCGTGGCAGCCGCTCGAGCGCCTCGCCGGCGACCGCCGGGAATCCCTCGAGCGTCACGGAGTTGGTGCTCGAGACGTTGGGGAGCGAAAGCACTTCGAGCCCCGTGTGCTCGCCAATCCGTTTCCAGCCCTCTTCCGAGAGCATGTCGGGGGGGCTCATCCAGAGGCGCTCGAGTGACGGAAAGCTATCGAGCAGGGGCCAGGCGCCGGGGCCTTCGTCGGCCGTTCTGGAGAGCTGGAGGCCGGATCGG
>CAMARC010000136.1 GCA_945860405.1 Candidatus Kuenenia stuttgartensis
CCGTCGGCTGCGCCGGCGGCGAGTAGGTCGCCCTTTGGCGACAGGGCGAGGGAGTGGATCTGCAAGGCGTCAGAGTTCCCCGGCAGAGCCTTCTCCCCCCGGTCGATGAGCATGGCTTTCTCGCCGTGCGTCCGGGCGAGGAGCCATCCCCCGGCGATCGAGTCGGCAAGCGCCGGATCGGCAGCTGCGCTCTTCTGCAGGTCGGCGACGGCCGCGGCGGCGTTGCCCATCCGGTAGGTCTCGAAGGCGCGGCGGAGATCGCGGGCAGCGTCCCGGGCGGCCTTGTCCGCCCGTTCCGTCGCCTCCCGCTCGGCCGTCGCGATTCGGCGATCCGTCTCCGCTTTCTGGTCGCGTTCTTCTTTTTGCTCGATTTCCTTGTCCCGGGCGATCCCCCGGGCCCGTTCCTCGATCGCGAGGCCTCCGAGGACAACCGCCGCCAGGCAGGCGGCGATCGCGCCTGCGAGCGTGGGATTGCGACGGAGCCAGCGGCCGGCATGCTGGGCTGGCGTGAGCGGCCGGGCGATCGTGGGGCGGCCGTCGAGAAAGCGCGACAGATCGACGGCGAGTTCGGCAGCCGACTGGTAGCGACTGCCTGGCGGCTTCGTCAGGCACTTGCTGCAGACGGCGACAAGATCGGGGTGGATCCCCGGCACGACGCGGTCAGCCGGCTCCGGCTCGACGTCGAGCACGCGCCGGTAGATGGCCTCCCGCGACCGGCTGCCGTAGACGCAACGCCCCGTCAGGAGTCGGTCGAGGACGAGGCCGAGGGCATGGACGTCCGTCCGGGCATCCATCGGGCCGCGCTTCGGATCGACCTGCTCAGGGGCCATCCACTCGGGCGTCCCCAGCACCGTGCCGATCTCGGTGGCGGGGTCGCTGGGGGCATCGTGATCGACGTTGTAGACCGAGGTGCTGAGGCCGAAGTCGCCGAGTTTCACCCGCTGGCCCCGGGCAACCGGTGCATCGCCGGGCTGTCTGGACCCGAGACGATCGTCGGGGGGAAGTGGGCCGTCGTCGCTCGGCACAAGAAGGACATTCCCTGGCTTGATGTCGCGGTGGAAGACACCGACGGCATGGGCGGCATGCGCCGCCTCAGCGAGGGCGAGGACGACGCGGGCCGCGATCATGGGGGCGACCGGGCCAGGATGGCGATCAAGATAGGAGGCGAGGCTCTCGCCGCACAGTTCCTGGGCGATGTAGGGGAGCCCTTCGTGATCCCCAACCTCATGCACGATGACGACGTTGGGATGGGAGACTTTCGCAGCGTGTTTCGCCTCGCGGCGGAAACGATTCAACCTGCTGGCGTCGAGGACGATCCCGGGGCGGGCGATCTTCAGCGCCTCGCGGCGGACGAGCTTCGTGTCGATCACCTCGAAGACCTCGGCGAAGCCCCCCTCGCCGAGTTTGTGAACAACGCGAAACTTGCCGATCGAGAGCGTTGTCGGCGGCTGCGCATCCCCCGCCGCCACCATCCGGAGGAGGAGGAGCGTGTCGAGCCTCTCGGCCAGTTCGGGTGTGATCGCGGCATCCCCGGCTTCGTCGTCATTGCCGGCCGCGGCAAGCCCGGCGAGTTGATCGTCGATAGCCGCCAGTCGCTTAATGGCGGCGGCATCGAGCGGCGCTGGAGCGTCACTGGGTTCGGGATCGCGCCGCGGGCCGGGCTCCGGGGGGCGATCGTCGGGGGGCGGAGGGGAAAGTGTCATGGCGAACTTTTCAGACGCCACACGCCGCGTTCGGACCATCGTCTCCCAAGTCACCCCGTACCGCGTCGAGCGCCCGGGCGAACAGTTGCCGCGACGCATCGGCGGAGCGATTCAACTTCCGTCCGATCTCCTCCCACTTGAGCCGCTCCCAGACACGGAGGCGGAGCACCGCCCGGTGATCCTCGGAGAGCTTGCTCAGCGCTCTCTCGACCCGCTCCTTCTCCTCGGAACGGAGAAGGATGTCGGTGTCGGTCGGCGCGGGAATGTTGTGCAGGTCGAGATCGTGCACGACCTCTCTCTCGGCTGAGAGTCGATGCCGGCGATGCTGATCGATGGCGTTGGTGCGGACAATCTGTCGCAGCCAACTGAAAAACTCCCGACTGCGTCCCTGGAACAAATGGATCCCCCTTGCTACGTCGATCATCGACTCCTGGCGGATGTCGGATGCGTCGAACCTCGGCGTCGTCGCCTCGGGCGTTTCGTGAACCGCGAAAATCCCGAGGTAGACGTGGGCCACCTTGAGGAGTCGGTTGAGCGCCTCCGCCCCTCCGTTTCGCGCGGCATCAATGATCGTCGACAGCCCGGAGCGATCGCTCGGCCCTCCGAAATCTGCCCTCCTGCCCACGGCCATTCCCCACATCCTTTCGGCTGAAGCTCTTGGTGCGAAACGTCGGCCTGGGCCCCTTTGCCAAGGGGGAGCGTGAACGATTCGAGAAGGCGTTGCCCCGCTCGGCAACGCGGGGCTTGGCTAACTGAAAAAGGGCAACTCACAAAGGCGGGCCGGCGAGAAGTGTAGCCGACCAGGGAACGCATCGTCCATGCCCCCTCCCCCATTCGTGGCCCCACGCATACCCCCCCCTCGCATGAGTGATCCACAAAGTATCCGAGGGCGATTTTTCACCGACCGCATTCGGTTTGTCGGGCATCGTCCGCCTCAATGAGGAGAGAAGCCCGGGAAGATTTCGAACGTACAGGCCTGCCAACGAATGCCAATCATCACGCCCTGCCGGAGCCACCCTGCCGACGGAGTCGCCAAACGTCTCGTCGCCGTCGTGCTCACCTCCGTCGCAGTCACTGCGGCCGGCCTCCCTAGTCGGCCTGGATTCGGAGAGACCGTCGTCGTCAGTGACGGTTCGGTCGGCTCCAACACCACCCCCGCGAGCTACGACGCCCTCGAGGTTTACGGCACTGACGTCGGCGGCGACCGATCGACCTACAACGCCGACGCGCTGCTGACACTCGCGGAGGACCTGAGGGTTCACGACGCCGGGGTCTTCAACGCGGGGGCCGACGTCACCTGTGGCAGCGGGGTGAGCGCCTACGGGGGCGGCACGATCAACCTCGACGCTGGCACTCTCTCCGCTCTCTCGCTCGACTTTGACGGCCCGAACGCAGTGACGATTCATGGCGGGCACTACGCCACCGAAGCCCTCGGCCTCGGCTCCGGCGCCACGCTCAGCTACGGGCCCGACGACAGCATCGTCTACGACGTCAGCCTGTCGACCGGCGCCTCCCTGACGCTTGCCCGGGATCTCTCGACCTCGGGATACATCACCATCGATGGCATGTCCACAGCGCTCACCTCCGCCGGCCATGCCATCACTGCCGGCCATCTCGATATCGGCAATGGTGCCGTGCTCTTTCTCGACCAGAATCTCTCCCTCACCAACGGCGCGCTCTACCTCTATTCCGCTGGCGCGATCGCCCGCACCACGCAAACCATCTCAGCTCCATCCTTCTTCGTCGAGAATGCTTCGCTCGATCTCCTGGACGCCGACACGTTCGCCCCCGCGGAGACGAGCACCATCAGCGGTGGCATCGTCAACGCACCGGCAGGGACAGTCCTCGGCCACGTGGAGGTCTTCGGGACCAACGGCAATGGCGACCGAGCCACGTTCAACGTCAACGGCGACATCACCCTCACGAGTGCTGCCGTCTCTTCCAACGGCGTTTTGAACCTCATCGCTGGCACCCACTCCACGCCATCGCTCTCCTTCTCCGGCGCCGGGTCTGCAGGCCAGTCTGGCGGCCACTACGACGTCACGAATCTTTCCCTCGCCGGCGGCGCGACGCTCTCCTTCGGACTCGGCGACAGCATCGACTCGCTCTCCATCATGGACGCCGGATCTCGTCTCGACGGGCTTGCCCCGCTGACGCTGACGTCGCTGTCGCTCACCAACGGAGGGATTCTTTACCTCGGCGCTTTCACCGGCACGGGCGTCATTTCCAACTGGGGCCTGCGGATGGCCGGCGACGGCAAGTCGTTCCTCGAGAATCTGATCTTCGCCGGACTGATCACCGATGGCCCTTCGCCCCTCCAGGTCATCTTCGACCCCGTCTCGAACATGACCTACGTCACCTCTACTCCGGGCGCCGTGCCGGAGATCGACCCCAACACCGCCCACGGCGCTGTCATGCTCCTCGTCGGGGCGGCCGGCCTCCTCGAGCGACGGCTGCGGAAAGCTACTCTCCCGCGACGACGCCCAAGGTCCGCTACTTCCCGGCGATCTCTTTTTTCCGTGCCTCTGCGGGAAGCCGCCGGCTGAGATCGAGGAGGAGCAATCGGCCATCCGCTGGCGTGTCGTCGCGTCGCTTCGCCCCGAAGGGACGCCTGGAGAGCGTGGACCGGTTCCCTGTCACCGCCAGATGCTGAAGACGGTCACTCCCCTCGACGAAGGCAATGTTGTTGATCGCCCAGTCGGGGCGGATTTCGTCGAGCGTTGTGCCACTCACGGCATCACAGAGCCGGATACACCTCTCATCGGCCACGATCAGCGACGATCCGTTATGAGCCCAGAGAATTCCCTGCACCATCGTGGCGAATGATGCCAGCTCGGCATTCACCTCGCCAGTAAGAGCATCGAGGATTATCGCGCGGCCATCGGCGCTCCCCACGGCGAGTCGTTCACCATCTGGCGACCAGACGAGCTTCAGATCGGGGCTGACTTCGCCGGTGAGATCAGCGAGTTGACGGCCGCTTCCGACCACAGGAGCGCCGTCCGGGCGGAGGTCATGCACCCTGATTGATGTGCCTGTGGCAAACGCCAGCCGGGAAACGGGAGGCTCGGTGATGGCGATCGAGGCGACCGCCACGTCGAGATCATCCTCGATGCACCGCGGGGACTTGAGATCGGCCGGCCAAGCCAGGAGCGAGTTGGCGGGGTCGGACCAAACCCCCTGATAAAGCCAACCTCCGGGACCAAAAGCCACGGCGCAAGTGAACTTGCCATTCGGGCCGAGGAGGGGCTCGCTCGGCTTATCTGCCCCGGGGAAACGGAGAACAACAAGCCCATTGGCCGTTGCAAAGGCCACGCGCAGGCTCGATCGGTCGACCGCAGAGGAAATGATCTCCGTGCCGCTCTCCGGATCGATTTGGGGGGTCTGCGGGCCCCCGGGCTCGAGCATCAGCGGCGCCCCGGACCGGGGAGTGATGAGCCATCGACCGTCGCCGAGATCAACGGTTGACTGCGCCGCCTGAAGGCTGGGCACGTCGATCGGCATCGTACCCAACATGGTCGCGCTGACCGCCGGATCCCAGAGTCGGACGGTGCCGTCGCCCCCGGCGGAGAGGATTCGGCCCGAGGGGTGGAAGGTCGTGGCCCAAATCCGGGCGACGTGACCGATGATTTCCTGCACCATCGCCCCGGTTGCTGCGTCGAACACGCGAATGACGCCGTCCTTGCAGCCAGTCACAATGCGTCGACCGTCGGGGGAAAACCCGCACCCTTGGATCCATGCTGGGTGACTTTCGAGTTCGAGTCGCAGCGAACCTGTCTCGAGATCCCACACGCGGACCATGTTCTCGTGCCACCCCCCGGCGATCAGCTCGCGGCCATCGGGCGAAAGCGAGAGCGATTGGACGTGCCCCCAGTTCCCGATGAACTCGCGGTCAATCGCTCCACTGGCCAGGTCGATAAGACAGACCCGTTCGTTGATGGCGACGAGCACCCGCGTCTCGTCGAGGAAGCGGAGCATTTCGATGTCGGGATCGTGCGGCCCCGGCACGGCTCCCGGTGGATCGAAAGGACGCAGTTCAACCGGGGCCTCTCCGTCGCTGTTCCCCGCCACCGCGACGATGCGGATCGTCCGATCAACTCCCCCCCAAGCCGCGCGTGCACCGTCCGGTGAGAAGTCGACGGAGAACACTCCCTTGCCGCCGGTGGCGACATCGCGGAGGTGGCTCCCATCGTGAGCGCGCCAAAGCCGGACGCGGCCATCCTCACCGGCGGTGGCGACCAGAGAGCCGTCTGGATGGAAGACCACCTGATTGATTTCGTGGCCGGCATCAACCTCGATCGCTGCTCCGGCTGCGGTGCCATCTGGACCAAGGGGCATCAGGAACAACATCCCGTCGGCGGCGCCGGCGGCGAGCCGTTGGCCGTCGCGGGAGAGCGCTACCGAGTGGATCTGCAAGGCGGCCCGATCTCCCGGCGGAGCCACCTTTCCGCGATCGACAAGCAGGGCAATCTCCCCGTGCGTTCGGGCCAGGAGCCATCCTCCGGCGATCGAGTCGGCCAGCGCCGGATCGGCAGCGGCGCTCGTCCGGAGATCTTCGACGGCTCCGGCGGCGTTACCGATCCGGAAGGTCTCAAAGGCCCGGCGCAGATATCGGGCCGCATCATCGGCCGCCTTTGCGGCCCGGCTGGCGGCATCTTTCTCCGCCACCGCTTTCTCGCGGGCAATGCCCTTGGCTCGTTCCTCGACGACCAGCCCGCCGAGGGCAACGGCCACAATCGCCACCGCGATCCCGGCGGCGAGCGGCGGATTGCGGCGGACCCAGCGGATGGCACGATCGACTGGAGCGAGCGGTCGGGCGATCGTCGGCCGGCCATCGAGAAACCGCGTCAGGTCGACAGCGAGTTCAGCGGCCGATGGATAGCGGTCGGCGGGTTTCTTGGCCAAGCACTTAAGGCAGACGGCGACGAGATCGGGGTGAATCCCAGGCACCACGAGATTTGCCGGCTCTGGCTCGACCTCGAGCACGCGCCGGTAGACGTCTTCCCGCGACTTGCTCGCGTTGACGCACCGCCCGGTTAACAGCCGGTCGAGAACGAGGCCGAGCGCATGAACATCGGTCCGAACATCCATCGGGCCGACCATCGGATCGACCTGTTCGGGAGCCATCCACTCGGGCGTCCCGAGGATCGCACCGACCTCGGTGGGGGCGGAAATGGGGGAATCATGGTCAACGTTGACGATCGAGGTGCTCAGGCCGAAATCGCCGAGCTTCACCCGCTGGCCCTTGGCGACCGGTGAACTCTCGGGAGGGCGGGATCCGTGCCGGTCGTCGGGCGGAAGTGGGCCGTCGTCACTCGGCACGAGAAGGATATTCCCCGGCTTGATGTCGCGGTGGACGACACCCACGGCATGGGCGGCATGCGCAGCCTCGGCCAGCGCCAGGACGACGCGGGCCGCGATCGGGGGGAAGACGGGGCCGGGATGGCGGTCGAGATAGGAAGCGAGGCTCTCACCGCACAGTTCTTGGGCGATGTAGGGGAGCCCATCGTGCTCCCCCACCTCATGGACCGTGACGACGTTTGGATGAGAGATCTTCGCGGCGTGCTTCGCCTCGCGGAGGAATCGATTCGTCTTGTTCGAGTCGAGGAGGATCTCGGGTCGCGCGATCTTCAGCGCCTCGCGGCGGACGAGTTTCGTGTCGATGACCTCGAACACCTCGGCGAAGCCCCCTGCGCCAATCTTGTGAACGACGCGGAACTTTCCGATCGACAGCGCCGCCGGCGGCTTCGCATCCCCGGCTGCCATGATTCGCAGAAGGAGAAGGGTGTCGAGCCTTGCTGCAGATTCAGGGTCAATCTCAGCGTCCCCTACGTCGCTGTCTTTGCCGGCCGTGGCAAGCCCGGCGAGTTGGTCATCGATCGCCGCGAGCCACTGGATGGCAGCGTCGTCAACCGATGCGAGAGCAGCGGGCGGCTTGTCGTCATCCGGCCGCTCACCGGCTCCGGGACCGTCTTCGGTGGGCTGTGACGGGGGCTCTTGCATGGTGCGGTGTCATCCGCCACGGGCCGCACTGGTCGGCTCTTCTGTGAGATCTGCCCGCACCGCGTCGATCGCTCGCAAAAACAGAAGACGTGCCGCATCGGCAGAACGGTTCATCCGCTGCCCGATCTCCTCCCACTTGAGGCCCTCCCAGACGCGGAGGTGGAGCACCGCTTGCTGGTCCCCGGTGAGCTTGTTCATCGCCTGCTCACAAAGGTCGCGTTGTTCCCGGAGGAGCAGCGGATCGGCGTCGGAGAGCGCGGGGAAGTCGTGCAGATCGAGATCGTGCACCACCTCGATCTTGGCCGCCCGCTTATGCCGACGCTGCTGATCGATCGCGTTGGTGCGGACGATCTGCCGGAGCCAACACAAAAACTCTCTGCTGCCTCCGCGGAACAAATGGATCCCCAGAGCCACATCGAGCAGACATTCCTGACGAATATCAGATTCGTCGAATTTCCGTCCCAGAGCCGCCGACACTTCCTTCACGGCGAGCAGCCCGCAGTAAACATGGGCCACCTTGAGGAGCCGACTGAGCGCCTCCGCTCCCCCATCCCGGGCGGCACCGATGATCGTCGAGAGCCCGGAGCAGTCTGCGAGCCCTCTGGGATAGGCCGTCCTGACCGTTGCCATACTCTCCGTCCTCTCGGCTGAAGCTCATGGTGCGAACTCTTGTCCACGCCCCTTGCGGGTAGGCGGGCTCTCCCCGACAGCGACGGGTCGCTTGTGACCCTGTAGGACAGCGCCGGCCCCTCAGGCAGTTCCCCGGCGGAGTCTATCCGCCGACGGAAAGAACCGTCTATTCCCCGAACCAGCGCCACCCCGCCGCGGGAGGCGCTCGCTCCGGCGCGATCCCCTCGGATGGCAGCAGCTTTCGGCCGTCTCCGACGTCCACCGTACTCTGAAAAACCACCCGAACGCCCCCCCTTCCCGAGTGTGACGCGCCCCCCCGGCCGAGCGGAGCGGGAAGATGGGGTGCCTCGGAAAAATATTTCGACGAAGCGCGTACGGTTTTCGGGTCAGCGTTCGCCTCTCCCTTAGACGGCCCTCAAAGCGAGCGCATGCCGTCGAGAGGAATCGACCAGGGATTCGGTCAGCCCAGCGGTGCATCGCGCGATCCGATGTGGATCGGGTGACGTGGGCGCTATCGACGCAACAAGGGAGTGTCTTCGCATGTCGCCCGTCAATCGCACTCGCAGTCCCCGCACGGGCACGCTCCGCAGTCGGCTCCTGGCAGGCGCCATGGCCGCAGCCGCTATCTCGACAAGCGGCTTTCCCACGAGCCCCGTCTTCGCTCAAAACATCGTTGTCAGCGGCGGTGCCGTGCAATCCAACAGCACGCCGGCCACTTACGACTCTCTTCAAGTCTACGGCACCGACGGCAGCAGCAATCCCTCGACCTACAACGCCGATGCAGCGCTGACGCTCACGGGGAATCTGTCCGCCAGCGATTCCGGAGTTTTCAACGCCAATGCCAACGTCAGCGTCTCGGGTGCAAATGCCTATTCCGGCGGCATCGTCAACCTGAATGCCGGAACCCTCACAGCCACCCAGGGGCTCTCCTTCGACGGGGCGGGCTCGGTAACGCAAACGGCTGGCAACTACTCGGCCGACTATCTGTACCTGAACAATGGTGCGACACTTCTGTACAGCGAGGGTGACGCCATCACCAGATCAGTGGACATCTCTAGTGGATCGACGCTCACGCTCGATCAAAACCTGACACTCACCGGGAATCTCAACCTCAGCAACGGCGGCTCGATCTCCCGCACGACCGAAACGATCTCCGCAACCTCCTTCAACGTCGACAACGCCACGCTCGATCTCATCG
>CAMARC010000137.1 GCA_945860405.1 Candidatus Kuenenia stuttgartensis
CTCGCCTTCGACGAGTCGCAGCGCGTTCAGCTGTCGAAGCTCCTGGCGCTGGCCGATCACCATCTCGCGTCAGGCGATCTCGGCGCCTGCGTCCTCGACCTCGACAGCCACTGGCCGCGGTTTCTCGACGCCTTCGTCACCGACGACGCGGCCGATCGGGCGGCACTCGCTGCGGGCATCGGCGCCCGTCGTGGGGCCGGAGTCGATACGCAAGGGGCTGGAACTCGCGCTTCAGACGAGACTGCCGCCGACACCAAGCCCGGAGCCGATCGGACACGAACCGGCTTCCTCGATCAGGTGCGCCGCTGGTGGAAGTGAATCCGCGGCGCGGCCGTCGTCATCAGGTCAGGTCAGATCAGCCGGGAGGCCAAGTGAGTGGCCGGCCGGCGAGGAGATGGAGATGGAGATGGTCGACCGACTGGCCGCCATCCCGCCCGCAATTGAACACCAGCCGGTAGCCGTCGGTGATCCCGAGATTTCTGACCACATCGGCAGCCATCAGGACGAGGTGCCCGACGAGCGACGCATCCTCCGTTGCGAGGGCAGCCACGTTGACGATTGGCCGCTTGGGGATGATGAGGAGGTGGACGGGTGCCTGCGGGTTGACGTCGTGGAACACCAGGCACCGATCGTCGTCATGGACGATCCGGGCCGGAATGCTTCCGGCGATGATTTTCGAGAAGATCGTGTCGGTCAAGGCATCACTCCGGCAGGCATGGCTCGAAACCGCCCCGGCTCATTCGGCGGCCGGCGGGTCTGCGGCCGGGCTGGAGGCGTTGCTCGTGGCGGCCGGCTTACGGATCCGCCGGCGCGGGGCCTTGGGAAGCGCCCACTCCTTCGTGAGGCACTCGAAGACCTCGGGCGTTTCGTAGCGGATCACGTCACTCCCCTCCGGCATCGGCCCGACGAGTGAACGGAAGACCGGTGCGCCGCGGAGTTCGAGGTCGGTGCTGCAGTCGTCGATGCCCACCTGGACGTGGGTCTTGAGGAGCGGCTCCGGGGAATCGAAGTCACGGATCAGCAGCTCACCGTCGGTGCCCCTCGTCACGATCCGCCACGTGTTCTTCGCCATTGCCGTCGTCGCTCCTTCTGCCGCGGCGATGGGCCGCTCCTGATGGCCCGCCGCGCTCCCCGTCGGGGAGCAGCGCACGGCTGCCTGCGGTGTTGATCGACCATGCGGGCGGTCGGATCCACTCGCCGCTCTGAAGGCGTTGCCGTCGGCACCTGGGGTGTTCCCGGCACGATGCCTACAGGCGGACCGACCCGCCGGCCTCAGCCGACCGGCGATCCGACAGCCCCTGCCACGGGGTCGGTCGTGCGGAGGGCAGGCCGCGGCACCCGACCGAAATCCTGATCGATGGCGAACTTCGCCATCCGCATCAGCCGGGGATGATCGAGGGTCGGGCAGGGGATGTGGCCCGCGATGGCCTCGACGTTGGCCCGGTCGAAGGTGGGGTCGTTGCGGAAGTAGGAGCGGTAGACGTCGAGTTGGGCCGTGAGATTGTCGGCAAACCACTGCTCGTCGCACACCTCCGGATCATCCGGCGAGGCGGCCTTCGAATAGCGCTCCACGGCCTCCTGAACGACCGCGCCGAGCGCGACGTTCGTGACCGGCTCTGGATGGGTGACATGGAACGTCCGGCCGCGGGCCTCGGGCTTCTGAACGCAGTGCGCGATGACCGCCGACACCCAGTCGACCGGCACGAAGTTCTTCGTGTGTGACGGCGCTGCCCCGAGGAGACGGATGATGGCCGGACCACTCGTCGAGCCGAGGGCGACCTTCGTGAGGAGCGTGTGCCCGAGTCGCAGGACCGCAAACAGCCCATGGTAGGTCGAGGTGAACCCGGTGTTTGAATCGCCGACGATGATCGAGGGGCGGTAGACCGTCACGCTCGCCGGGCCGGCGGCAGCCCGGATCATCGTCTCCGCCTCGACCTTGCTGCGCTCGTAGTCGTTGCCGAAATCCTGGCCGACGTCGAGATCGTCCTCCGCGATGGTGCCGGCGCGGAGGCCGCAGACATAAGCCGTGGAGACGTGGTGGAAGTGCTCGATGTCGGTGGCGCGGACGACGTCGAGCATGTTCGCGGTGCCGGTGACGTTCGAGAGCCACGGTTCGGCCGCGCGGTCGCTCCCCCGGAAGCTCAAGCTCGCGGCATTGTGGAGGAGACCCGAGCAGTGCCGGGCGACCCATCCGAGATCGGCATCGGAGAGCCCGCACCGGGGCATCGTCAGATCGCCGGCGAGCACCCGGGGACGGGGGAGTCGTTTGCCGAGTTCGATCTCCCAGTCGCTCACGATCCGCTCGACGCGGGCCTCTGGCGATTCCCGCCTGTTCCGCCGGACCACGACGGCCAGCGGTTGCCCGTCGAGGAGGAGATCGCGGACGAGGTACGAGCCGAGGAGCCCTGTGGCGCCAGTGACGAGCAGGTGGTGGCGATCCACTGCGGGAATGTCGATCATGGCTGGTCGGTGTTGCGACTGGAGGAACCCCCGTGCGGCCCTCGCACGGGGGTAGGCCAAAGAATGTAGGAGTTTCACAGAGGCTGTCGCAATGCCCCCTCGCAAACCACTGCCCCGCAGGACAGATGGCCGCCAGCCTGGGAAAAATCCGACTGGCTTTCTCACCGGCGGCCCGTCAGGCGGAGGTGCCGGCGGTGATGGTGGCCGTCGGCAGAGGGGCCGTCGGCAGAGAGGCGGCGCAGTCGAGGATCGCGGCGCGGATCGCTGCGGCGAGCAGCGGAGGGGCCGCTTCCCCGAGCGCGACGGTGTCGCCCGAGGCCGTCACGTGGAGGCGGCCGTCGTAGATCACCAGTCCGACGCCGAGCCTGGTACCCGGCCTGATCGGAGGAACCCCCTTCACGGCGCTGATCCGCAGGCCTCCGGGAAGGTCGCAGCCACCATCCCGCGGCACGTTGGCCCGCAGCCTCGGTCCCACATTGCCGACGAAGCTCACAACGGCCGTTGAGAGTGGGACAGGGAGCCGCGTCAGGAGCCAGAGCGCCGGGGGAAAGCGGTCGATGACTGCCAGGGTGTCGAGGAACGTGCCCGCGGCGCGGTGCTCCTGGATCCAGCGGCTGGCGATTGCCAGGGAACGGATGAGGTCGACCGGAGCCCGGCACTGTTCCGCCGTCCGGTCGAGGAAGGCATAGCCCATGTCGTTGCAGGCCGGAGCCCTCGTCCCCGGCGATTTGAGGCTCGCGGGCATCGTGATCCGGATCTGTCGGGCCGGGTGTCCGGCATCCTCATTCCAGGCCGCCACGGCGCGCATCACGGCTGCGACGGCAACGTCGTTGAGGGAGGCGCCGTTGGCCGCTGCGCGTTGCTTGATCGAGGTGGTCTCTTCCGCCGTAAAGCTGACGGCGACGAAGGGCAGCGAGGGACCGGCGCCGGGGGGCGCGGAGGATCGTGACAGGGAAGGGGGAAGCGCCGGGCCGCGGGCCAGCATCGCCGGCAGGAATCCGGCGAACCGGGCCGTCTCCCCGCCGAGATCGCTGGCCGTCGGTCCGGTGTCGGTCGGGGCCTGCTCTGGTGGCGGAGTGGAGGGGTGGACCGCGGAGGGACTAGCGCCAGCTGCGGGCGAGCCTGACCGGCGCCTCACCTCCCGGGCCGGGGTTCGGAACGGAGCCGGCTCACTGCCGTGATACTCCGACCAGACGTCCCCGAAGAACTCGAGTCCGGAAAGACCGTCGCAGGCGACATGCTGGATCATGAGCACCACGTCCCAGGCATCACGCTCCCGTTCGATCGCCACCATCCGCACGCCGCTCGTACGACGGATGTCGATCGATCGCCACGGGTCATGGCTCACTCCGCTCGGCGGGGATTCCAGCGGGAAGGCCTCCAAGACCGGGAGCACGTCGGGGGCCTGCCAGGACGGGCGCCACCAGGCGTCGCGGACGCGACTGCAGAGGAGCGGATGGCGTCCGGCCGCCCTCTCCAAGGCCCCCCGGAGGCGATGCACATCGAGCGGCCCCTCGACTGCGCAGAGGAGGAAAAAACACATCGGAAACGCCGGTCGCTGATCCCGCAGCAGGAGTTGCTCGAACGGCGTGAGCGAGCGGAGCGTGGACATGAAACCACTCTATCCACAGCCCACGAGCTGCGGAAATGGGCCGAAAAGCTCCGGGGAGGGGAGTGGTTTGACGGGTTTTCTTGACAGTCAAAGCCCTCAATCCATACTAGTTTTCCCGCGTTCATTCCGGGACTTCGGCCCGTTCCCGCCCTCGCCCGCCCCCCGACAGGGGGCTGTCGACCGGCGTGGGGAGACCGTGGTCGCCGGTATTCCGCGGTGCCAAATGCTGGTGAAAGGATGTGCCTCCGTGGCCGGTGATGGGCGGTATTCCGCCTCCCCGGTCGACTGGATGCCCGAGCGATCGGGGATCCCAGGGCGGGGGCGGTGTTGATCCCACGGACGGGTTGTTGGCCGACGAACATCCCGATCCGCGCGCAGACCTGATCGACCCCTTCTGACCTTCACTCCGACCGCACCACGCGCCGCGTCCACCCTTCGCGGGTGGCGCTGGTCCGTTGATGATGCCCCTCCAGGACGAGGACCGAGCTTTGCACGATTCACTGGCGATTGTCGGCATGGCATGCAGGCTTCCGGGGGCCGATGGCCTGGAAGCCTTCTGGGACCTCGTGGTGCACGGCCGCACCGCTTGGGGCCGTCTGCCCGACTCCCGCCTCCCACGCGATCTCTACTTCGATCCCGAGAAGAGCAAGGTCGGCAAGAGCTATTCCGATCTGGGGGCGATCGTCAGTGAGCGTCCGGTCGATCCGGCCGTCTGTCCGATCCGCGCCGACATGCTCGATCGCTACGACGTCGCCCATCACATCTTCCTCGAGGTGGCGTCGCTGGCCTGCCGGGATGCCGGACTCGATCCCTTCGCCATGCCCCGCGGACCCCGCACCGGTGTCTACGTCGGCCACACCGGCGGGAGCACCCGGATCGGCGACTACGTCTATTCCACCAGGATCGACGGCACCACCGCCTGGCTCGGTGACGTCGCGGCCGCCCGCGAGCTCCTCGGTGACGGGGCGGAATCGGTCGCGGCCGAGGTCACCGCCGCGGTCCGCCGTGACCATCCCGGCCGCCGTCCGGGGGAGAAGCTCGACCTCGGTGCTCTCGGCGCCGCCAAGATCGTCCGCGAAGCCCTCCAACTCGACGGCCCCTACCTCGTCGTCGACGCCGCCTGCGCCTCCTCGCTCCAAGCCCTTGCGATCGCTGCCCGGGCGCTCCAGCAGGGGGGCATTGACCAGGCGATCGTCGGCGGCGCCTCGTACTGCAAGTCGGACAGCCTCGTGCTCTTCTCGGCAGCGCAGTCGGTCAGCAACTCCGGCTCCTGCCCCTTCGGCCGCGATGCCGACGGTCTGGTGACCGCCGAGGGCTACGTGGCCTTGGTCGTCAAGAAACTCTCCAAGGCGATTGCCGACGGCGATCGGATCCGGGCGGTCATCCGTGGCATCGGCGTGGCGAGTGACGGCAAAGGGAAGAGCCTGTGGGCGCCGCGCCAGGAGGGACAGAAGCTCGCCGTCGAGCGGGCCTACCCCGACAAGAGCGAGATCGGCCGCCTCGACTACATCGAAGCCCATGCCACGAGCACCCAGGTTGGCGATGCGACCGAACTCAACGCCCTGTCGGCGCTCGTCTCCGCCAACGTCCCGACCGGGAGAAAGATCCCGATCGGCAGTGTGAAGGCAAACATCGGCCACACCCTCGAAACGGCCGGCATGGCGAGCCTCGTCAAAGTGGTGCTTGCCATGGAGCATGGCCTCATCCCCCCCGGCTCGACCTGCAGCGAATACAACGAGGACTTCGACTGGGAGCGGGGCCCGTTCGTCGTTCCCAGCCAGTCGATCCCGTGGCCGAAGCGGGCCGATGGCGAAGCCCGCCGGGCTGCGGTGAACGCTTTCGGGATTGGGGGGCTCAACGTCCATCTGGCCCTCGCCGAGCATCTTCCTGGGCGCCCCGCGGCCACGCTTCCGCCGGCGACGCCGAAGGGAACGGCCGACGATGAAGCGGTGGCGATCGTCGGCATCGGCAGCGTGCTCCCCGGCGCCCTGAACGTCGACGCCTTCCGATCGCTCGTCCGCCAAGGGCAGACGGCGATCGGCCCGGTGCCAGCGTCGCGGTTCGATGTCGCCCGGGCCCTCGATCCGACGGCCCCCCGGACTTGGCACACCGTGGCCGGCGTGGGGGGCTTCGTCGCGGGGTTTGTCTACGACTGGCGCCGGCACAAGGTGCCGCCGAAGCAGATCGCCGCAGCCAATCCGCTCCAATTCATACTCCTCGAAGCGGCTGACGCTGCTATCGCCGAAGTCGGCGGGGTGGCGGCGCTCGACCGCGTCCGTACCGGAGTCGTGGTGGGGACGATGTTTGGCGGCGAGTTCTCCAACGATCTCCAGATGGGGCTCCGCCTCCCGGAGACATCTCGCCACCTCCGCGCTGCCCTCGGACGCAGGGGAATCGCGCCGCGTGACATTGAGCGGATCGTCGAGGGCTATGGGAAGAAACTCCTCGAGAAGATGCCGGCGCTCGTCGACGAGACGGGGAGCTTCACAAGCTCCACGCTCGCCAGCCGGCTGACGAAGTCGTTCGATCTGATGGGGGGCGCGCTCGCGCTCGACTCCGGGGATTGCTCCGGCGTCTCGGCGCTGTCGGCGGCGGTCGACCTCCTCCGTGAGCGCGAGTGCGATGCCGTGCTCTGCGCTGCCGGCCAACGCTACCTCGACCTCATGGCCTACGAGGGCTTCTCGCTCCAAGGCGTGCTCGCCGATGGTCCCAGCTCAGCCTTTGACGCCGCTCAAGGCGGACGGGTTCCCGGCGAGGGTGCGGTGGTGCTGGTGCTCAAGCGCCTTGCCGACGCCCGCGCTGCGGGGAATCGTATCCAGGGCGTAATTCGGGGCGTGTCGGTGGGGTCGGGAGCCTCGGTGGGCGAGGCCGCGGCTCGCGCGATGCGGGCTGCACGCCTCCAGGCCGGGATCGCGCCGGGGGCCGTTCGGGCCCTCGAGGTTGCCGGATCGGGGACGCGTGCCATCGACGAACCCGAACTCCGTGCGTTGGCGTCCGAATACGGGATCGAGGCGGTGGCCGGAGCGGTCGAGGGCCTCGTCGGCCATCTCGGGGCGGCAGCTGCTGCGGCCGGGATGATCAAGCTTGCCGACGTCCTCGCATCGGGCCAGATGCCGCCGACCGTGGCGGCCGGTTCACCGGCGCCGGGCATGCCGTCGGCCTCGTCGGCGCCGATGGCCGTGTCGTCGATCGATGCCTCTGGCTATCGGGCTGGAGCGATCACCGTCGTCAACGAAACCCTGGTCGGTCACGTCGTCATGGACAACGGGCTCCCGGTGCCGGAGGCGGCGAGGGAGCGGGCCACCATCGCTCCGGCGCGTGTGGTCACCCCCGCGCCGTCTCGCTCCCAGGGGAATGCCCTGCCGGAAGGGCGCCCGCTCGTGGCGGCCCTCTTTCCGGGGCAGGGATCGCAGTACACCGACATGTTCCGCGGGCTCATCGCGGAGTCGCCCGCAGCCCAGCAGGCCGTCGAGACCCTCGACGCGTGTGCCCGGTCGGCGGGCTTCGAGACCCTCGCCGGGATCGCCTGGCAGTCGGACAATTCCATGGGCACGGCGGTGTGGGACACCCAGTGGGGGATGTACCTTGGCGATCTCCTCGCCTGGACTGTTCTCGAGGGGATGGGGTTCAGCCCCGACGTCATCGCCAGCCACAGCTTCGGAGAATTCCCGTCGTTGGTGGCCGCCGGCGCCTGGAGCTTCGCCCAGGGCGCACGGGCCACGCAGGCCCGTGCTGCCGCCGTCGAGCAGCATGGTCCGAAACAGGGGGCGATGCTTTCTGTGATCGCCCGTCGCGAGGAGGTCGCCGCGGCGATCGTTCCGTTTGCCGGGCAGGTGTGGGTGTGTGCCGAGAACGCGCCCGAGCAGTCGGTGATTGGCGGCCAGGCCCGCGCCGTCGATGCCGTCGAGGTGCTTCTCGAGGGGCGGCGCATCCGGTCGAAGCGTCTGGCCGTGCCCAGCCCGTTCCACACGCCGCTCCTCGCCGCTGCCGCCGCGAAGCTCGCCGAAGCGATCGATCGGATGTCAATCGTGCCCCCGTTGCAGCGCGTCTACAGCAGCACGACGGCGGCGCCGATGGCCACGGTCGACGACGTTCGTGACAGCCTTGTTCGCCAGATGACGCAGACGGTGCGCTGGGTCGACGTAGTCGAGAAGCTGTGGGCCGACGGGGTGCGGACATTCGTCGAGGTCGGGCCTTCGGGTGTGCTCACCGGTTTGACGCGACGCGTCCTCGAGGGCCGCGACGGCGCGACCTTCATTCAGTTCGACCAGCGCGGCCGCGACGTGGCCGGTCATCTCGCCAAGGTCCGCGATCAGCTCCATGCCGTCGGGGCGCTCGGCGCGGCTCCTGCTGCTCCGGTTGTCGTGGGCAAGTCTGCCTCACGGCCGGCCACCGTGCTGTCGTTCGATGCCACCGCAAGGCGGCGGGCGAGGAATCGGGCCGGCGGGGCTCACGTCCGTCCTACCACCACGCCCCGCTCCCCCGAGCAGCCCGCGTCGCCTGCTCCCCACGTTCAAGCCCTTCCGAAAGCCCAGACGGTCGCGAATGGTCGGCCGGCCACGGTCGCGGCTCCTCCGGTCGCGGTGCAGTCGGTGAGCGTGAAGCCGGTGCCCGTGCCGACCGCACCGATGGCCACCGGGGTCAACCGACTCTCGCCCCCGGCTGCCACCAAATCCGCAGCTCCCCGATCCACAGCCGCGGCGGAGCTCGAGAGCTTCCTTGTCGATTTCGTCGTCGATCAGACGGGGTATCCGCAAGAGATCGTGGAGCTCGATGCCGATCTCGAGGGGGATCTGGGCATCGACAGCATCCGCAAGGCACAGCTGTTCGGTGAGATCGGGCAGCGCTACGGGCTTTCGGCTGATGCGAGCGTCTCGCTCGACGACTTCCGCACCCTCCGCCATCTCCTCGACTACATGCTGCCGCGCGTCGGCGGCAAGACGGAGTTCGCAGCGTCACCGACCGGCCCGGCTCATGTCGCCACAGGCTTGTCGCGGGGCGGCTACGCCTCCAACGGCCATGGTTCGAATGGTCATACCGCCAACGGCTATGCGTCGCATGGCCACGAGGGGAAGGGCCACGCTTCCAACGGCCATGCCAGGCCCGTCAGCGCGACGGCGGTCGCCGAGGCTCCGGCCGTCGGCAGCGACACGGCCGTCGAACTCGAAGGCTTCCTCGTCGATTTCGTCGTCGAGCAGACGGGGTATCCGGAGGAGATTGTCGAGCTCGATGCCGACCTCGAAGGGGATCTGGGCATCGACAGCATCCGCAAAGCGCAGCTGTTTGGTGAGATCGGCCAGCGTTACGGGCTCTCGGCCGATGCGAGCGTCTCGCTCGACGACTTCCGCACCCTCCGCCATCTCCTCGACTACATGCTGCCGCGCGTCGG